>DATCLK010000257.1:0-1667 GCA_036563975.1 Longimicrobiales bacterium
CGATCGCGGGCGCACCCCTTGCCGATCGCCGTCCCGACTAGCGATCTCTATGTGTGCGCTGGGCACACGGGCGCGGCCGCGATCCCGTCCCGCCCCGCGCGCAGCGCAACGGACCAGGAGGCGTTCATGAACCAGGAACAGTTCGAGAAGATCCGTCTTGGCGACGGCTTCATCGCGGCGCTGGACCAGAGCGGCGGCAGCACGCCGAAGGCGCTGAAACTGTACGGCATCGGCGAGGACGCGTACTCCAACGAACAGGAGATGTTCGACCGCATCCACGAAATGCGGACCCGCATCATCACGAGCCCGGCCTTCGACGGCGATCGGGTCATCGGCGCGATCCTGTTCGAGAACACCATGGATCGCGAGATCGAGGGCCGCGGCAGCGCCGACTACCTGTGGTCGGTGAAGCGCGTCGTCCCGTTCCTCAAGGTCGACAAGGGTCTCGCGCCGGAGGCCGACGGCGTGCAGCTCATGACGCCGATCCCGGACCTCGATCAACTGCTCGCGCGGGCTCGCGAGAAGGGGATCTTCGGCACGAAGATGCGCTCCGTGATCAAGCGGGCGAACGAGAAGGGGATCCGCGCCATCGTGGACCAGCAGTTCGAGATCGGGCGCAAGATCCTCGCGGCCGGCTTCGTGCCGATCCTCGAGCCCGAGGTCGACATCCACGCGCCGGACAAGGCCGAGGCCGAGGCACTGCTCAAGAAGTACCTGCTCGAGGGGCTCGAGACCATCCCGGAGGGTCAGTACGTGATGTTCAAGCTGACGCTACCGGAGGAGGATGGCTTCTACAGGGAGCTCGTGGAGCATCCGCGCGTGCTCAAGGTCGTCGCGCTCTCGGGTGGCTACACGCGCGAAGAGGCGAACGCGCGCCTGGCCCGTAACCCCGGCATCGTGGCGAGCTTCTCGCGCGCGCTCACGGAAGGCCTGAGCGTGCATCAGAGCGACGAGGAGTTCAACAAGACGCTCGACGAGGCGATCCAGAGCATCTACGAGGCGTCGGTCGCGTAGCGGGCGCCCGCGTCCGCGAGGGGCGGCGCGAGCGCCGCGGAGCCGACGCCGGCACGTCGACTGCGCGGCGGGAGGCGGCTTGTCCGGACCTGTCCACCCGCGCGTTTTTCGGCGCGGCACGGCAGGTCCGGTACTGCTCTGGGCCGGCGGGCCCCATTCCGCTGGCGCAGCAGCGCCAGGCGAGCCGCACGCGGGTGTGCCCCCATCCGAGCGTCAGAACGGAGGAGCAGTTCGAGATGGGCCCACCCGAGGCGCGGCCGCGGCCGGGGAAGAAGGCCCGGGCGCCGCTCCGGTTCGGGCATCTCCACGCCAACCGTGCTCCGGAAGGGCCCCGAGCACGCTCAGCACGCGACCCCACCGCCTTCTCAGGGGCGCTCATCGCTCCTCCGGTTGGCAGGTACGTACCCCCGATCCAGGCACGCATGCGCTGATGGCGGCCCACGGGCTAGCCCGGCGGGTGCAGTGGCTGGACCGTGGTCGTTCGAGGGCCAACATGCTCAGGGAGTACGTAGCCCTGTCAACGGCGGCCGAAAATCTGACAAATGGGGCGATCGAAGATCTGACACCCGGCAGAGGGGGTGACGAGCCTCAGGTCGTCGGTGCCTCCCGACGGCTACGGTTCCGTCTCGGTTGAGAGTTTTGTTGCTCGGGCT
>DATCLK010000258.1:0-20391 GCA_036563975.1 Longimicrobiales bacterium
ACCAGCGCGTCCAGCAGGCGCGCCTCCCTCTCCAGCGCCGCCGCCAGCATCGCCGGCGTCGCGGCCCGCGGCAGACTCAGCGCGCCGGATTCCACCTGTGTCGCAGTGCTCATCCCTCTGCTCCACGCTCGGGGACGCGCGCTGCCGCGGCGGTCGCCGCCCGGAAGTGGCGGTACAGCGCTGCCCCGAGGCCCCGCTCCATCCGCTCCGCCGCCTGGACCGCGATGTGCTGGTCCAGCAGGGTCGTGAAGATCTCTTCGCCGGTGCCGCCGCTCACCAGCCCGCTCTCGGGCACCGATTCGCGCATCAGCTTCAGCAGCTCGTTCAGGAACACGCTCTCCAGCTCGGCGCACGCGCGCCGCAGCCGCGCGTCATCCACCCGCTGCTCCGCCGGCCCGGCGCTCGCCCTGCCGGCGGCTCCGATGCCGGCCGCCCACACCGCGCCGCTCATCGGCTCACCACCTCCGCGGAGAGCGCGCCGATCCGGCGCAGCGATTCGAAGATCGCCGCGATCTCCTGAGGAGCCGCGCCCACCGCGTGCAGCGCCGCAGCCACCTCCTGCACGCTCGCGCCGGCGCCGAGCCGGACGCCGCCCGCGCCCGTGCCGCCGCCATCCACGTCCGCGATGCCGGGGCCGCCGATGGCGACCGTCATGCCGCCGTGGCTCACGACGGCCTCGCGGACCCGGAGATCGCCCCCGGCCACGACCGTCCCGTCCCGCGCGTCGATGATGATCTGGGGGCGCCGGTCCGGCTCGATGCGCAGCTCACCGACGCGGGCGAGGAAGGCCGCCGTGTTCGCGTCGGCAGGCACGCGCAGGGCGACGGCCCCCGGATCCTCGACCACCGCGGTGCCGTCTCCGAACTCCGCGTCGATGGCCGCCGCGATCCGGAGCGCCGTGCCGAGGTCCGGGTCGCGCAGCACGAGCCGCGACGTGCCGCCGAACGCGGGCCGCGGCAGGTCCGACTCGAGCAGGCCGCCGTCCGGGATCCTCGCGCTCGTCTCGACGCCCGGCGCGGCCCGCTGCGCGGCGCCGTCGCTCAGGACGAGCGGCCCCTGCGCCGTGGCCACCGGCTGCCCGCCCACGTCGGGGACGAGCGGCGTCATCCACAGCACGCCGCCGCGGAGCGACATCGCGTCGCCCAGCGAGGCCACGTGCACGTCGAACCGACCGCCGGGCCGCAAGTAGGGCGAGACCTCGGCCGTGACGAGGACGGCCGCCACGTTCCGCGTGCGCAGCACCGTCGCCGGCACCTCGATGTCGAAGTTCCTCAGCAGGTTCGCGATGGATTGCACGGTGTGCCGCGCGCCGTAGCCGCCGATCGCGCGGTCGCCCGTCCCGTCCAGCCCCACGACGAGCCCGTAGCCCACGAGCCGCACGGGCACGTCGCCGCCGGCGAGCGTGAGGTCGCGGATGCGGGCGTCCTGGCCCGCGGCCGTGGGTGGCAGCAGCAGCGTCGCGAGCGCGGCGAGCAGCACTCCGCTGAGATGTCGCGTGCTCATGGCCAGATCAGATCCAGGATGCGCGAGAGCAGGCCGCCCCGTGGCTTGCCGAGGCTGCCCGCCGCGCGGTACTCGATCCGGCTATCGCTGATGCGCCAGGAATCGATGACGTTCTGCGGCGAGATGTCCTCCGGCCGGACCCAGCCCGAGAGCGTGACGTGCTGCTCGTGATCGTCCATCACCACCGTCTTGCTCCCCTCGACGCGCAGCAGCCCACCGGGCCCGATCTCAACGACGCGCACCGTGATCTCCGCGGCGAACCGGTCCTGCCGCGTCGCCTGGCCGCGCTCGCTGGACTCGCCCGCGAGGCGGCTCTGCACGCCCACGTCCACCACGGCCCGGTTGCCGGGCCCGGCCGTGCCGTCCTCGACGCCGAGCGAGGCGCGCTGGCTGCGGTCCCGCGATGCGATGGTCGCCTTGTTCGCGGTCGCCAGCGTGTACTCGTCCACGAGCACCGTGATCAGGTCGCCCACCCGGAAGTCGCGCCGGTCCGCGAGCCACGAACGCCGCGGCGCCCACGCGAGCCGTGCGGTGTCCGGCGCCGCGAGCACCATCGCCGCCGTGTCCGGCGCTGTCTGCTGCGCCGCAGCACGCGGCGCGAAGCCGGCCACCACCACGGCCACGCCGGCCGCTGCGATGCAACGCTCCAGTGCCATGTCCGCTCCCTCCTCAGTCGATCCGCACCGTGCCCGGTGCGATCGCGATGCCTTCCAGCCGGCGCCCCGCCTCGGTGCGCACGGCGACCCGCTCTCCCGCCGCAGCCGGGCCCGCGGCCCGGGCACGCAGCGTCACCTCGACCGTGCCCCTGCGCACGATCACCTGCACCAGCTCGCCCGCGTCGATCAGCAGCGGCGGCGCGACGGCGGGCGGGCGGAGCGGCTCGCCGGCCGGGATCACGCGCCGGGCCACCCAGCCCGCGGTCACGGCTGGCGCATCGGGCGGCGGCGCGCCCCAGTGCACGGCGCTGCGCCGCTCGATGTCTTCCTCCACGAGCACGGCCCCGCGCTCGAGCCGGCGTGCGGCCACCGCCTCCTCCACCTCGACGCCGGCCCGGATCCGGACGCGCGCCGCCCGGGCTCCCTGCCCCGGCTCCCGCAGCACGAGCCACCAGGTCCCGCCGGCGCCCGTCCCCACCAGCTCGAAGACCGCATCGTCCGCCGGCGCGACGCCCGCATCGACAGCCGGCCACTCGAGCCGGACCGCGCCGGGCTCGACGCCCCACCGCTCCGCGATCGCGCGTTGCACGCGCGACGCGAGGGCCGGCCCGGGCATCCACGCCGCGCCGTCCGCCGAAGCCGGCTGCGCGCCGGCCGCGCCCGGCCACGCCAGCAGCAGCGAGGCGTAGCCGAGCACGACGCGCCGCAACGCCGCGTGGCGCCATCGCCGCGCCGTACGCGGCCGATCAGCGCACCATCCCATTGGTAATCTCGGCCATGTCCTCGCTGGCCTTGACCGCCTTCGCGTTGATCTCGTAGGCGCGCAGGGCCGCGATCATGTCCACCATCTCCTGCACGATCTCCACGTTGCTCGCCTCCAGGCTGCCCTGCACCAGACGCCCGAACCCGTCCTCCTGCGGGAACCCGATCAGGGCCGGGCCCGATGCCGGCGTCTCCATGTACAGGTTCTCGCCCAGCGCGAGCAGGCCGCCCGGGTTCGCGAACCGCGCCAGCTCGATGCGGCCGATCTCGATCGGCTCCGTCTGACCCGCCGCCTGCACCGTCACCACGCCGTTCCGCGAGATCGTGATGCTCGCGGCATCCGGCGGGATGTCGATGCCGGGCAGGATCGCGTAGCCGCCGTGCGTCACCAGCGTGCCCTGGTCCGAGATCATCAGGCTGCCATCGCGCGTGTACGCCGTCACGCCGTTCGGGAGCTGGACCTGGAAGAACCCCTCGCCCTCGATGGCCACGTCCAGCGGCCGTCCGGTCTGCTCGATCGGACCCTGCGTCTCGATGCGCTGCACCGCGGCCAGGCGCGTGCCCCGCCCGACCTGGATCGCCGGCAGCGTCGCCGTTGCCGCGCCGCCGATCGTCGCCGCGCCCTGCGCCATCTGGTAGAGCAGGTCCTCGAAGTGCGCGCGACTGCGCTTGAAGCCCGGCGTGTTCACGTTCGCGAGGTTGTTCGCGATCACCTCGATGCGCGTCTGCTGCGCGGCCATCCCGCTCGCCGCCGTTCGAAGTGCCGGATCCATGCTGCACCGCCTTTCCTGCTGCTGTGTGTGAGATCGTGGGTAACGCGTGGCCGCCCGATCACGCCGGATCAGGAGACTCGGCCGATGTCGTTCGCGATGCGCTCCAACACGCCGTCCATCACGCGGATGCCACGCTCGATGGCTGCGTAGGAGCGCTGGACCGTGATCATCTCGACCAGCGAATCGAGCGGATCCACGTTGCTCCGCTCGACGAAGCCCTGACGCACGTGCCGCTCGCCTTCGGGCACGGGGACGCGCACCGGCCCGGGCACGAAGAGCGTGCCCGCATCACGCTGCGGCTCCGCTCCTTCCGGGAGCCGCTCCACCCGCAGCCGGCCGACCTCCGTCCCGTCCACGCGCACCGTGCCCCCCGCATCGATCTGCACGGTCCCCGGCGGCACCACGATCGGCCCGTCCTCGCCCAGCAGCGGGCGCCCTGCGCCGTCCACGAGCCGACCGGCCTCGTCCAGCCGCAGCGCGCCGCCGCGGCTCAGCCGTTCGCCCGCCGGCGTCTGGACGACGAAGAAGCCGTCGCCTTCGATCGCCAGGTCGAGCGGCCCGCCCGTCGGCGTCAGCGTGCCCTGCCGGAAGTCCGTCGCCGTCTCGGGCGCGAGCAGCGCGTCCTGCACCAGCCGCCCGAACACCCGCATGCCCTTGAATCCATCCGTCTCGGCGTTGGCGAGGTTGTTCGCCAGCACCTCCTGCCGCCGTTCCCAGTAGTAGAGCGCCTGCGCCGCGCGGCGCAGCGGTTCCGTGTTCATCGCACCTCCGACACAATGGCTCCGGCTAGCCCACCCTCCTCAGATGGCCGAGTCTCGCGCGCAGCGTCGCCAGCGCCTTGGAGCGGATCTGCGAGACACGCGACTCCGTCAGGCCGAGCACTCGCCCGATCTCGTGCAGCTTCAGCTCCTCGAAGTAGTAGAGGGAAAGGACGATGCGCTCCCGCTCCGGCAGCCGCAGGATCTCGTTGCGCACCAGGTCCAGCTCCTCGTCGCGAACGATCGCCGCCTCGATGTCCTCGCCCTGGTCATCCTGCACCAGCTCGGCACGCAACGCCGTTTCCGTCTCGTCCCCCTCGAGCGACTCGTCCAGCGACACGTGCACCGGCTCCTGGCCCGCGGCCTGCCAGCGCCACAGCTCCTCCACCTCGATGCCTAGCCGCTCCGCCAGCTCGTGGTCCCGTGGCGCCCGCTCGAGCGTGCCGCTCAGCGACTCGCGCGCCATCGCCACCGCCCGCAGCTTCTTCCGCGCAGCGCGCGAGACCGGATCGCGGCTGCGCAGATCATCGAGGATCGCGCCCCGGATCCGTTGCGTCGCGTACGTGCTGAACGCCACGCCGCGTGCGGGGTCGAAGCTCTCGACCGCGTTGAGCAGCCCGAGCGAGCCCGAGCTGATCAGCTCGCCCAGGTCCGCATCCGCCGCCAGCGTCCTGGCCATCTGGCGCGCGACGTGGTGCACCAGGCCGAGGTTGAGCGCAAGCAGCCGATTGCGGATCGCGGGATCCCTCGTCAGCCGGTACTCCGCCCAGAGCTGGCTCTCGTCCATGCCTCACATCTCCACCGGCGCGGGGTGCCGCGCCGCATTCGCTGGATCCGCCGGCAAGCGCCCGCCGAGCGGCGGCACGCACGCGTCGCCGGCATACCGCGGCCTCCCGGCCCGCGCGTTCGGCAGCACGGCCGACCGTTCAGGCCCCATCGGGCAGCTCCCAGGTCGCAACGGTCTGCACGTTCACCTGCGGCGGCAGCTCCGCCAGCGAGATCACGGGGATCGCCGGCAGCACCGGCTCCAGCAGCCGCCGGATCCCGACGCGGAGGCTCGGCGGCGTGATCAGCGGCAGCAGCCGTCCGCCCTCGCCGTGCTCCCTGGACAGCGCTTCCAGCCGGCGCAGCAAGCCCGCGAGCGCGTCCGGATCCAGCACCGTCTCCGCCGGTTTCGCCTGCCTCGCCGCGAACAGGCCCATCAGCGCCGCTTCGAGCTTCGGCCCGAGCGCGATCCCGCGCACCACGCCGGACGGCCCCATGTGCATCTCGGCGATCGCCTTCGAGAGCGCGCGCCGCACGTGCTCGGTCAGGGCCTCCGGGTCCTTCACGGTGTCCGCGGCGTCCGCGAGCGCCTCCAGGATCGTGACGAGGTCTCGGATCGGCACCTGCTCGCGCACCAGCCGCTGCAGCACGCGGTGCACCACGCCCAGCGGCACCTTGGCCGGCACCACTTCCTCCACCAGCGCCGGGAACGACTGCTTCAGCGCATCCAGCATCTCCTTGACGTCCTGGCGGCTGAGCAGGTCCGCGGCGTGGCGCTTCAGCGTCTCGATCAGGTGCGTCGCCATCACCATGGACGGCTCGACGACCGTGTAGCCCTTGGCTTCCGCTTCGGCCCGCAGGGCCGGCGAGATCCAGCGCGCCGGCATCCCGAAGCTCGGATCCTTCGTCTCCACGCCCTCGACCGGGCCCGCCGTCCCGCCCGTGTCCAGCGCCAGCAGGAGCCGCGGGAACACCTCCCCGCGCGCGATCTCGGAGCCGCGTAGCCGGATCACGTAGTCCGTCGCACCCAACCGCATGTCGTCCCGGATGCGGATCGGCGGGATCAGGATCCCGAGCTCGAGCGCGGCCTGCTTCCGCAGCAGGCGGATCCGTTCGAGCAGGTCGCCGCCCTGCTTCTCGTCCACCAGCGGGATGAGCCCGTAGCCGACCTCGAGCTCGACCGGGTCGATCTGGAGCAGCTCTTTCACCGGGCTGTCGCCCGCCGGCTGTGCGTCCGCCGCCGGCCGCTGCACCTCCTCCACCGCCCGCGCCCGCTTCTGCGCCGACCCCGCCGCCGCCGCGGCCAGCGCCGCGGCGCCCGCGAGCACCAGGAACGGCGCGGTGGGGAGCCCCGGCACCAGCCCGAAGGCGGTCAGGAACACGGAGCTCGTCCACAGCGCCCGCGGCTGCTGGGCGATCTGGCCCAGCATCGCCGTGCCCACGCGCTCGCCGTCGGCCGCGTGTGTCACCATGATCCCCGCCGCCGTGCTCACCATCAGCGCAGGGATCTGGCTCACCAGCCCGTCCCCGACCGTCAGCACCGTGTATCGGGACAGCGCCTCCGAGAGCGGCATGCCCCGCTGCACCATCCCCACGAAGATCCCGCCGACGATGTTCAGGCCCGTGATGATCAGGCCCGCGATCGCGTCGCCGCGCACGAACTTCGCCGCGCCGTCCATCGCGCCGTAGAAGTCCGCCTCCCGCGCGATCTCCTCGCGGCGCCGCTTCGCCTCGACATCGTCGATCAGCCCCGCGCTCAGGTCGCCGTCGATGCTCATCTGCCGGCCGGGCATCGCGTCCAGCGTGAAGCGCGCGGCCACCTCCGCGATGCGCCCCGCACCCTTCGTGATCACCACGAAGTTGATCGCGATGAGGATCAGGAAGATGATCGCGCCGACCGCGTAATTGCCCCCGACCACGAACTCGCCGAACGCCTCGATCACGCGGCCGGCTTCCCCCTTGCTGAGGATCAGCCGCGTGCTGCTCACGTTCAGCGCGAGCCGGAAGAGCGTCAGCACCAGCAGCACGGTGGGGAACGTGCTGAAGTCGAGCGGGTGCGCCGTGTTCACTGCCACCAGCAGCACGGCCAGTGAGGCGCCGATGCTCAGGGCCAGGGCCAGGTCCAGCAGCACCGGCGGCAACGGCAGGACGAGCAGCGCGAGCACCAGCACGATCGCCGCCGCCATGCCGTAATCGGCACGCCGCATGCCCTGGATCGGCGTCGCCCGCGCAGCGATTGCCGTGCTCATCGGACCACCACCCCGTCCCAGCCGAGCCCGCTCGCGCGCCGGCGGATCACGAACGCGAGGATCTCGGCCACTGCTACGTACAGTTCCGCCGGGATCGGGAAACCGACCCGCGCCGTCGCCAGCAGCGCGCGCGCCAGCGGCCGGTCCTCGACGACCGGCACGCCGTGCTCGAGCGCGATCGCCTTGATCCGCTCCGCGATCTTGCGCTGCCCCATCGCCGTCACCACCGGCGCCGGCGCCCGCGTCGGATCGTACTTCAGCGCGACCGCGATGTGGGTCGGGTTCGTGATGACGACGTCCGACGTCGGAACCTCCCGGAACATCCGCCGTCGCGCCAGAGAGCGACCCATGCTACGCAGCCGCGCGCGGACCATGAGGTCACCCTCCATCTCCTTCTGCTCCTGCTTCAGCTCCTCGCGCGTCATGCGCAGGTTCCGCTCGTGCTGCCACACCTGGTACAGGTAGTCCGCCAGCGCCAGCAGCAGGTACGCCGAGCCGGCGGCCGCGAGCAGCCGGACCGAGGCGCGCCGCATCACCTCCGCCAGCGCCGACGGCGCCTGCTGTCCCACCGTCACCAGGTCGCTCCATGCCAGCGAGAGCGAGACGAACACCACCGCCGCCACGATCGCCAGCTTGAACAGTGACTTGCTCAGCTCCGCGATCGACCGCACGCCCACGATGCGCCGGACGTTCCGCAGCGGCGAGATGCGTGACCAGCTCGGCTGGAGCGGATGCGTCGTGAACACGCCGCGCGCCTGCAGCGCCCCCACCAGCAGGGACGCGCCCGCCACCACCGCCAGCACCGGCCCCAGCGCCGCCAGCATCTCCCAGCCCACGGTGCGCACCCACCCCGCGGCGCTCTCCAGGTCCCCCGGCGGCAGCGCCGCGACCTGCGTGCTCCCGCCGAACAGCGTCCGCACCGCACTCGCCAGCGAAGCCGATCCCATGTGCGCCACCCCGGCTCCCGCGAGGAGCAGCATCGCGGTCGTCACCTCCGCGCTCCGCGGAAGCTCGCCCCGGCGCCGCGCATCCTCGCGCCGTTTCGGGGTCGGCGCTTCGGTCCGCTCCTGCAACGATCCGTCCGCCATCGTCAGGGAACCCGTGGCAGGAAGGCTTCAACCATCCGCGAGACCAGCTCCTCGTACGTGATCGGCCAGGACGCGAACGGCGCCGCGATGAACGGCAGCGTCATCCCGAGCGTGAACAGACCGACGCCGATCTGCACCGGGAACGCGACCATCAGCGCGTTGAGCTGCGGCATCGTCCTCGCCAGGATGCCCACCGCGATGTTGCTCACCAGCAGCGCCGCGGTCACTGGCGCCGCGAACCGCAGGCCGATGGTGAACAGCTCGGTCCCCAGCGACACCAGCGCCCGTAGCCCCTCCGCCCCGGCCACCGCTCCGCCCACGGGCAAGACATCGAGGCTCGCGGAGAGCGCGCCGATCATCGCCAGATGACCGCCCACCGCGAACAGCAACGCCACGGCGAACAGCCGGCTGAATCCCACCAGCGTGGGAGCCGACTGCTGCGTCAGCGGGTCCAGCACCGTCGCCGCCGAGAGCCCCGTCTGCATCGACATCACGTCACCCGCCAGCTCCGCCGCGCCCACGAAGACCGCCGCGCCCAAGCCCACGGCCATGCCGATCAGCGTCTCGGACAGCAGCGTCGCCGGCGTCACGCGCGGCGTCGACCCGGCCGCCGCCGCCGCGCCCGCCGGCACCAGGAGCGCCGTCAGCAGGACCAGCAACGCCGCACGCACCATCGTCGGCACCGGCCGGCCGCCGAACGCGGGCGCGACGAGCAGCACGCCGCCCACGCGCATCGCCAGCAGCGCGATCAGTGCCGGGACCCCCGGCGCCGTCGGATCCAATGGAAACGGGCTCACGAGACGATCGCGGGAACCGCGCGCAACAGGTTCGTCGTGTACTTCACGGCGATCTGCAGCAACCACGTCAGCAACAGCAGGAACACCACCGCCACCGTCACCAGCTTCGCCACGAACGGGATCGTCTGCTCCTGGATCTGCGTCACCGCTTGCAGCACCCCCACGCCCAGCCCCACGCACACCGCCGCCAGCAGTAGCGGCCCGCTGAGCAGCAGCGCGTGCAGAAGGGCGTCCCGAGCCAGATCGACCGCCAGCGCGTACGGCATCGTCACCGCCTACCGGAAGCTCGCCGCCAGACTCTGGACGACCAGCGTCCAGCCGTCCACCAGCACGAAGAGGAGCAGCTTGCACGGAAGCGAGATCATGGCGGGCGGCAACATGAACATGCCCAGACTCATGAGCACCGATGCGACCACCAGGTCGATCACGATGAACGGCAGGAACAGCACGAACCCCATCTGGAACGCCGCCCTCAGCTCGCTCGTCACGAACGCGGAGGCCAGCGTGGCGAGCGGGATCTCCTCCGGGCTCGTCGGCGCCTGCCCGCCGGACAGCTCGAGGAACGTCATCAGGTCCTGTTCTCGTGTGTGCTCCAGCATGAACGCACGGAACGGGACCGCCGCGGCCCGCAGCATCTCGCCTTCCGTGATCGCACCCTCGATCCACGGCGCGAGCGCCGTCCGATTCACCTCGCTCAGCGTCGGCGTCATCACGAAGCCGGTCAGCAGCAGCGCCAGCGCCGAGATCAGGTGGCCGGGCGGCGCGGTCTGCGTGCCCAACGCTTGCCGCACCAGATGCAGCACGATGAGGATCCGCGTGAAGCTCGTCATGAGCAGCAGCAGCGTGGGCAGGAGCGCGAGCAGGCCCAGCACGATCACCGCGCCCACGGTCCCGCTCACCTGCAGCCCCGAGTCCTCATCGCCCAGCCCGAGGCTGAGCCGCGGCATGCGCGAGGAGACGGGCGGGACCATCACCCTGCCGGTCTGCTGCCGCGCCGCGGCCGCCGCTTGCGGCGCGGCTGGCGGCTGTTGCGCGGCGGCCGCCTGCGGCGCGGCTGCCGGTTGCTGCGCGGCGGCCGCCTGCGGCGCGGCTGCCGGTTGCTGCGCGGCCGGCGGCTGTGCAGCCAGGGCAGGTCGAGCTGCCAGAGTCGCCGCCGCCCCACCGACCAGCAGGACCGCCGCGATGACCGAGGCGGCCGCTCGGAGCGAGCGCAGCAGCCGCACGCCGAACTCCGCCCGCGCACCCTGCGCCTCGGCAACGGCATCCGACCATTCCGCCTCGGGCAGCTCCAGGAGCGGCCGCACGCCGCCCTCGCCCACGGAGACCAGCACGACACGCCGGCCGACCCTGAGCGCCGTCACGCCCTGCCGGGGCCCGACCGCCACGCGCCCCAGCACCTCGAGCGGCGCGGCCGTGCGCACGCCCCGGCCCGCGCCCATCACGCGGCGCACCACCCACATCACCGCGCCGAACAGCGCCAGGCTCGTCCCCAGCGCGACCAGCGCACTCGCCACCGCGCCGGCGATCACGACGAGGCGATCTCCGTTGTTTGCGGGCCCGTGATCCGCGTGATCCGCACCCCGAACTGCTCGCCGATCACCACCACCTCCCCTTCCGCGAACCGCCGGTCCCCGACGTACACGTCCACCGGCTCGCCCACCAGCCGATCGAGTTGAATGACCGACCCGCGCCCCAGCGCGAGCACCTCCTGCACCGTCATGCGCGTCCGGCCCAGCTCGATCCCGACTTCCAGCTTCAGATCGAACACCGTCGACAGCGACGCGACCTCACGCTCCCCGTTGCCCGGGCCCAGCTCGGCCAGCTCCGGCCGGGCGGCCTCCTGCGTCGTCTCCCCGTTCTGCTGGCGCTTGCCGCTCAATGCGACCTCCCTCGTGTCGTTTGCATCGACGGTTGCCCGTCGCCCGGACCGACCCAGTCCAGGATCTGCAGCCCGAGTCGCCGCCCCACGCGTCCCGCCCTGGCGCGCAGTCGGTCCTGCCCGTTCAGCAGCACCTCGATCGCGACGTCCGTGTTCAAGCCGGTCTCGAGCACGTCACCCGGCCGCAGCCGCATCAGCGTGCCCAGCCGCACCTCGAACAACGGCAGCCGCGCACACACCTGCACCCGGCTCGCCCGGATCGCACTCTCCACTCCCTGACGGTCCGCGGCCCGCTCCTCCTCCGATCCCCGCCCCGCCTGCAGCCTGCGCTGGCTCGCGCCGCCGAAGAACTTCTCCAGCACCGCGAACGGCAGGCACAGCCGGATCGTCCCCTCGACCTCGCCCGCGCGCAGCCTGAGCTCCGTCACGAGGATCGGCTCCTCGCGGTTCGCGATCTGCAGCATGTCCGGGATGGACTCGAACCGGCTCAGGGTGAGGGCGAGGCGTACATGCTCCTTCCACGATTCGACCAGCTCCGCGGCCACCCGATCCGCGACGATCCGCACCACCGACCGCTCGATCAGCGTCAGCGGCCGCGGCGGCACCGGCCCCTCGCCGCTTCCGCCGAGTAGCCGGTCGAGCAGGAAGAAGCAGAGGTTGGCATCGAAGTCGATCAGGATCTGCTGCCCGCCCGAGTCCGCCACGTCGTAGACGTACGAGCAGCAGGGCGAGGGCATCGAGAGGACCAGCTCGCCGAAGCCGCGCTGGTCCACGCTCGTCACGTCCAGCTCCACCTGACCGCGCACGCGCCCGGTCAGCCAGCTCTCGACCGCCTTCGCCATCATCCCGTAGATCGCGCGCAGCGAACGCAGGCGGTCCTTCGAGATGCGGCTCGGCTGGCGGAAGTCGTACAACTGCACCGCCGGCGCCGTCCCGCTGCTCGCGCCCGCCGGACCCGCTTTGCGCTCCGCGGCCTCGCCCATCTCCGACTCGCCCCGGCTACTGGATCACGAACTGCGGAAGGTGGATCCGGAGGATTCGGCCTGAGTCCACGACGCCGAGCAGCGCCTGCCGCAGCTCCTCCTTCAGCTCATCGCGCTTCCCGAGGTCGGAGAGCTCGGCCACCGTCTTCGACCCGAGCGCGCGCAGCACGACCTCGCGGGCTTCGGCGTCCCGATCCTTGAGCTGGTCCACGACCGCCTGGCGGTCCGCCACCACCACCAGCGTGGCCATGAGGAAACGCGTCGCTTCCGTGTCAGCCGGATTCACGACCAGCGCGTCGATCGTGTGCACCGCCTCTGCCGACGTGACCACCGGCCTGGGCGAGGCGGCCTCGTCGTGAACCCCGGACGCCGGCCCCACCGCCGGGGCCGACCGCACCGACGCCAGCAGCGCCCCTCCGGCCACGATGCCCACGCTCGCACCCACCGCGAGCCCCACCATGAGCGCCGCCACCGCCGACAGCCCCCGCCGCGGCGTCGCCGACTCCTTGACGGCAGTCTCTGCCTTGGTCTCTGTCTTGGTCTCTGCCTTCGCTTCCGCCATCACCGCCTCCAGGCGATCGAGCTCGGTTTCACGCCGGCCATGGGCAAAGCACGCGGCGTACCAGATCGCGATGCATCGCGCCGGCGTGGCAGCACGCCACGTAAGTCGTTGCGGCGCTTGCTGTTATGCGATCCATCGTCCGCCGCCGCTCTGCCGCCCGACTCCGACGTTGCACGAACACCCGGCAGCCTCTGCCGGATGCCATCGGCGAACCTTGCCGGGGCACCTCTTGCTCCTCCGATGCACGACGGCGGCAGCCGCATCCTCTGCGGCCGCCGCCGTCCATGCCCGGGCGCGAGCCCGGTGACCGCGCCGTGCCCCGGCCTTACCGCTTCAGGTTCACCAGCTCCTGCAGCAGCTCGTCGCTCGACGTGATCACGCGCGCGTTCGACTGGAAGCCTCGCTGCGCGATGATCATGTTCGTGAACTCCTGGGCCAGGTCCACGTTGGACATCTCGAGCGTGCCCGGAGCGATCTCCGACGGGCTCCCGTCGCCGACGAAGCTCACCACCGGATCCCCGGAGTTCGGCGATGCGGTGTACAGGTTGCCTCCCTCCCGATACAGGCCGCCCGGATTCTCGAAGTCCGCCAGCGCGATCTGCGCCAGGGTCATGACCACCCCGTTCGAGTACGCGCCGGTGATGGTGCCCGTCTTGTCGATGGTGATCTGCTCCAGCTCGCCGGCCGCGTATCCGTCCTGCTGCTGGAGCACGGCACTCAGCGAGCCGCCGAACCCGGTGAGCCCGTCCAGGCCGCCGGTCGTGCCGAAGCGCAGCTCAATGTTCATGGTGTTCGCGCCGTTCGTGGGCGTGAAGCTCACGGTCTGGGACTGCGGCGAGTCCAGCCGTCCGTCGGGCGTGAACGTGACGGTGCCCGTCCCGATCGCCGTGGCTCCGCCGTCCATGAAGACCTCGAAGTCCCAGGCCGTGGCGTTCTTCGTGAACACGACCTTCAGCTCGTGCGTCGTGCCCAGCGAGTCGTACACCGTGATCGCGGTCTCCCGCATCGTCCCGTCCGGCGCCTGGGCATCCAGGTTCCCCGCCAGCCCGACCGAGGTCGTGGCCCGCGCCGGGGCACGCTCGTTGATCGGCAGCACGATGTCACCGATCTGCTGGCCCAACACGCCGCCCGACGCGACCCGGCCCTGCACCGTGAGCCCGTTCGAGGCCGAGACCAGACGGCCGGTCGCATCGATCAGGAAGTTGCCGGCGCGGGTGTAGTAGAACCGGTTCCCGTCGGAGAGGACGAAGAGCGAGTCGCCCTGGATCGCCAGGTCCGTCATCACACCCGTCGTCTCCAGGTTCCCCTGCGTGTACAGCGTGTCGATGCTGCCGAGCGAGACGCCGAGCCCGATCTGGACCGGGTTGGAGCCGCCGATCGAGGCCGAGCCCCGCGCGCCCGGCCGGCTCGCGCCCTGCAGGAGCTGCGAGAACGCCTCCTCGAACGTGACCCGACTCGCCTTGAAGCCCACCGTGTTCACGTTCGCGATGTTGTTCCCGATGACGTCGAGTCTCACCTGGTGATTCTTCATGCCGGACACGCCGGCGAACAGCGAGCGCATCATGTTGTCCCACCTCGGATCAGGATGACGTGACGACTTCGGCGATGTCTCCCAACGGGATCTCGAAGGGCCCCACGATCAGCATCGGCCCGTGGCTCCCGTGGCGCACGCCCGTGACGATCCCGCTGGTGAACGTCGTCACCTCGACCGCTGCGCCGTCGGCGGTCACGACATCCACGCGGTACGTGTACTTGCCGGGCGCGAGGCCGCCCGTGATGCGGCTGAGGTCGATCTCCTGCTTGCCGCCGGAGAGCACGCCGAGATCCGCGGACGCGACCTCGCGACCGGCGCCATCGAACAGCCGCAGCGTTGCGTGGCCTCCGGCGCCGCCGACCGTGAACGTGATCGAGCCCTCGCCCGTGCTCGAAACCTCGACCTGGTTGCCGAACGCGTGGACCTTCCGGCCGATCGAGCCCAGGGCCGCGTTCACGTTCACGGCCTGCAGGACCGCCTGGTCCATGGCGGCGACGACCTCGAGTCTTTCGTTCAGGCTGATGAGCTGCTCCACGCTCGAGAACTGGGCGAGTTGCGCGGTGAACTCCGCACCATCCATCGGACTGAGCGGGTCCTGATGCCGGAGCTGCGCAACGAGCAGTTGCAGGAACTCGTCCTTCCCCAGCGCTCCGCCGGCGCCGAAGACGGAGGGAGATGGGCGCGCCGGCGGCGCCGCCGTCGCTTCCGTGATCATGAAGACCTCTCCTGTCGTTGATCTCTCCGGGAACGGTGCGGGTCCGCCTGCGGATCGCGGCCCCCCTGGTGGAACGGTGCATCCGAGCCGGCGGGCCGCCGCTCAACGGCCGCATCCGCCCGCGGCAGCATTGTGGCCAGGCCGGAGGCGAGGGACTCGCCAGCGCGCGTGGGCGACCGGAGCGCGTCCACCGACGCCTGCGCCTGGGTGCGCACGCGCAGCATCGCGTTCTCGACGCCCTGCCGCTCGAGCGCGCGGTGCAGTTCGCCCAGCCGCGCGGCCAGTCGCTCCGCAGCGGCGGGGTCCGCCGCATCGATGGTCGCGGCGAGCGCCGCGCCGCGCAGGTCCACCCGGATGCGCGTCGGCTTCCCGTCCGCGTCGCGCACGTCCAGCAGCACGTGCGAGCGCGGCCGCGCGGACGCCACGCTGGTGATCTCGAGTAGCTCGGAAACCCGCACCGCCGCATCCAGCCCTGCGCCGGTGGCCGCGGACGACGACGCTGCTCCGCCCGCCCCCGCCTGCCCCGCCATGCCCGGGGCCGCCGGGATGGCCGGCGACGCCACCGCGGGCTCGGCCGGCCGCGCGACCTGCGCCACCGTGGCCACGCGCGCCACCCGCGCCAGCGCGTCCTGCGCCAGCGCATCCTGAGCGCCGGTCGCCGCCGAGCCGGTCTTCGCCGACGACTCGCGCGGCAGCTCGATGTGGCCCGGATCCTTCGGCCACAGCGTCCGCAGCCCTTCTTCCCGCGCGACCTGCGCGAGCCGCTCGTACGCGGCGGGGTTGTCGTAGCTCCCGTCGATCATCACGTCAGCCGCACGCCCCTCGGTGTGCAGCGAGTTGCGCGTCCACGTCACGATCGGGCCCGGACGCGTGCGGCCCTGCGCGTACAGCAGGTCCTGCCGTGCCTGGTCGCGGTATCCCTCGACGATCTCGACCTTGTGGCCGAACTCGGCCTCCATCCGCGACCGCACGCGCTTGAGCCTGCTCCGGAACAGCGGGTCGAGCTCCGCCAGCGCATCGCGCGGCGCAGCGGTCGTCGCGCCAGCCCGCCCCGCCGCCGGCTCCGCGCCATCGGCTGGAGCCGGCACTGCAGCCGCCGCCTCGACCACGGCCGACGCCGGCGCCGCGAGCCCCGCCGTGGCGCCGCCGGCCTCCGCGCTCCCGTCGACCGTCGGCCCGGCAGGGAGCTGCGGCGACTCGGGCGAGACGAGCGCGGCCACGACTGCCATCGCCACCTCATCCGCGGTCCGATCCTCTTCGTGCTGGCCCGCGGCCGGGGCTCCGCCCTCGGCCGCCCGCTGCCGCACGGGCTCCTTCGGGCGCTCCGCCCCGCCCTGGCGCAGTGCGCCGGAGAGCGCCGCCGCGAACGCAGACCCTTCGTCGCCCGCGCGGGGCCTCAACTCCTCTCTCGCCCCACCCTGCGGCGCGACGGCCGCGATCGAAGGCGGCGCGACCACGACGTCCACCTGTTCTTCCTCCTTTCTCTCGTCCCGCACGCACGCGCTGCGGCGCGTACGGCCTCAGTGCGTCTCCGCGGCCCGCATCGCGTGTCGGCTCAGCTCGGCCGCGCGCCGAGGGTCGAAATGCGACAGGATCGCTGCCACCTTCCTGTCCGACAGGTGCGCGAGGATCTCCTGCACCTGCGCGTCCTGCAGCAACTCGAGCACGCGCGCCGCGTCCTGCGGCTCCATGGCGCCGAAGATCCTGGCCAGTCTCTGCGCGCCCACGTCCGCCCGCGCGGCGGTCGGCAGCGTCTGCCCGCCGCCGGCCAGCGACGACGCGCTCTGCGTCGCCCCCAACGCCACGGCCGCCGCTCGCGCGCGGTCCGCATCCGGCACGGCCTCCGCGCTGCGTTCCGCCGCCTCAGGTCCCCGGGCGGCTGCGACGTCGATGCTGTCCGCTGCAACGCCCGCCGCCGACGCCGCGGTGCCCGCCGCGGCCGCGCTGTCCGCTACCGTGGCGCTGTCCGCTACCGTGGCGCTGTCCGCCATCGCAACGCTGTCCGCCGCCGCAACGCTGTCCGCCGCGGCTTCGGACGCCGCCGGCTCCGCGCCCGCGCCCCGCAGCACCAGCCCGGCTGTCGCCCCGCCCAGGCCGAGCACGAAGCCCAGCACACCGAACACGATGATCCTGGTCACGGCCCTGTCTCTCCGCCCGCGCGCCGCGAAGCCATCCGCTCGTGGCGAGTGGCCGCGACGTCGTCCATGGCCTTCTGCTCGGCGCGCGCCTGCTCCACGCGCCATTGCTCCAGGCTCCGCTCGCGCAGGCGGTCCATGATCCGCCGCTCCTGGAGCGCCGCCGAGAGCTCGGCCAGCCTGGCCGAGACCCTCTCATCCGCCGCGCGCGTCGCGGCGCCCGCCTCCGTCACGAGCTGCCCGAGTCGGTCCACGAGGTATCGCAGGTTCTGGAGGTGGCCGGCGAAGCTACCGGCGCCGTGCGCCCGGGCGAGGCGATCGCGCCCTTGCTCGCGGATCGCTTCGAGCGCCTCCAGCGCTCGTCGCGCCTCCTCCGCTTCACGGCGCGCCTCGGCGAGCCGGAGCGCCGCCTGCCGCTCCTGGTGTTTGCGCAGTTGGAGCACCTTCTCGAGCGGAAAGCGGAACGCGCTCATCGGCCCGCCTCGCCGCCCGCCTCGATCGCGGCCGCGAGCTCGAGGAGCCGGCGCCGTGTGTCCGCGAAGCTCGTGCGGTCGTCCACGCTTTGCCGCAGGAAGGAGAGGATCGGCTCGCGCATCCGGATGGCCACGTCCAGCACCGGATCGCTGCCCGGCCGGTACGCGCCGACCGCGATCAGGTCCTCCTTCTCCCGGTACGCCGCGAGCGCCTTCTGCACCGCGTCGGCGGCGAGGCGCTGCTCCCGGTCCACGATCCGGTCTCGCACGCGGCTGGTGCTCTCGAGCACCTCGATCGCGGGGAAATGGCCTGCCGTCGCGAGCCGACGGCTCAGCACGATGTGCCCGTCCAGGATCGAGCGCGCAGCGTCCGCGATCGGCTCGTTGAAGTCGTCGCCTTCCACCAGCACGGTGTAGATCCCGCTGATGGAGCCCCGCGCCGACGTGCCCGCGCGCTCGAGCAGCCGCGGGAGCTGGGCGAACACCGACGGCGGGTAGCCCTTGCTCGTCGGCGGCTCGCCGACCGCGAGCCCGATCTCCCGCCAGGCCATCGCAACGCGCGTGATCGAGTCCACCATCAGCAGCACGTGCATTCCGCGGTCGCGGAAGTACTCCGCGATCGCTGTCGCCACGAGCGCGCCGCGCGCGCGGATCAGCGCCGCCTCGTCTCCGGTCGCGACGATCACGACGGAACGCGCCAGGCCCTCCGGCCCCAGCGCGTTCTCCAGGAAGTCGCGGACCTCGCGCCCGCGCTCGCCCAGCAGCGCGATCACGTTCACGTCTGCCGACGTCCGTTGCGCGATCATCCCGAGCAGCGTGCTCTTGCCCACTCCGCTGCCCGCGAAGATCCCGACCCGCTGGCCGCGACCCAGCGTGAGCAGGCCGTCGATGGACCGGACTCCGGTCGCGAGCGGCTCGTCCACCAGATCGCGCTCCAGCGGGTTCGGCGGATCCGCGAAGAGCGGCACGCGCTCCACCGCTCCCAGGTGGCCGCGTCCGTCGATCGGCTGACCCAGCCCGTTCAGCACGCGACCCAGCAGCCCCGGCCCCACGTCCACACCCCAGGACCGTCCCAGCGCCTCCACCGCGCTGCCCGGGTGCACGCCTTCGAGTCGGCCGAGCGGCATCAGCAGCACGCCTCGCTCGTGGAAGCCCACGACCTCCGCGAGCACGGACTCCTGCCCGCCCGGCCGCGTGATCCGGCAGAGCTCGCCCAGCGCCGCATCCACGCCGGACGCCTCGATCACGAGTCCGACCACGCGCCGGACGCGGCCGTAGACGGCGAACCGCGGGACCTCCGCCAGCCGCTGCACTGCCGCCAGCTCAACCATCGCGCAACATCCAGTAGATCCGCTCGAGCGCGACATCCGCGCGACCATCCACGATCCGGTCGCGCCCTTCCACGATGCAGCCGCCTCGCGCGATCTGCGGGTCCGCGATCCACCGGATCTCCCGGCCCGGCCCGACGCGGATCGGGTCCCCGTCTGCGCTCGCGGTGAGCAACGAGAGATCCTCCGGGTTCACGCGGATCTGGAGCGGCTGCCCGCCCGGGAAGTGCGCCATCGCTCGCCTCACCAGATCCGCGATGACCTCCGGGTGGAACTCCACCGCATGCCCGATCAGGTGCCGCGCCACGGCGACGACGAGCGCCGCCATGTCGTCCTCGATCGCGGCGAGCCTCGCCTCCTCCGCGGCGCGCACCGCCCGCGCCGCTTCCTCGCATGCGCGTACCGCGCTCTCCAGCCGCTCCGCGGCCGACCGCGCCCCTTCCGCGTGCCCCGCCGCGTAGCCCTCCCGGTACGCCGCAGCGATCGCCTCCTCGATCCGCGCGGCCGCCTGTCTGGCCTGCTCGGCGGCCGCCTCGGCTTCGGCTGCTGCGGCTTCCGCCTCGGCGTCGACCTCGTTCATCTCGAGCAGTAGCCGCTCCGCCTCCGCCCGCTCCGCCTCCGCATCGGCGGCCGCCGCCTCTTCCGACTCGAGCGCCGGCTCGGGCTGCGGCGGAGTCAGCTCATCGAGCGCCCACGCCTCCGCCGCACGAGCGGCCGGTGCGGGTATCGGCTCAGTCGATGACCAGCTCATCGCTCCCGCCGCCCACCACGATCTCGCCCGCCTCCTCCAGCGCCCTCACCACCTTGACGATGTTGCTCTGAGCCGCTTCGACATCGCGCAGGCGCACCGCGCCGAGGAACTCCATCTCCTCCTTCAGCGCCGCGACCGCGCGTTGCGACATGGTGCCGAGGATCTTCTGCCGCACCTCCTCGCTGGCGGACTTCAGCGCGAGCGCCAGCTCCTTCACCTCCACATCGCGCAGCACCCGCTGCAACGAGCGATCGTCCAGCTTCGCGAGATCCTCGAACACGAACATCAGGTTCTTGATCTCGTCCGCCAGCGCCTGGTCCCGTGCGGTCAGGCCTTCCAACAGATCCCTCTCGACCGCCGCCGGGACCAGGTTCAGCACCGCCGCCACCGCCGCCGGCCCACCCGCCAGGCTCAGGTCGCTCGACAGGGAGAGCGTCGACTCCGTGCCCAGCGCCTCCTCGATCGCGCGGACCACGTCCGGCAGCACCTTCTCCATGCGCGCGATGCGATAGAGGACATCGCTCCCGAGCGAAGACGGAAGCCCGTTCAGCGCCGCGGCCGTGTGCTCCGGCGCCAGATGCGCGAGGATCAGCGCGATGACCTGCGGGTGCTCGCTGCGCAGCACGTTGCTGAGCTGTTCCGGATCCGCTTGCTGCAGCGCGCGGAACCCGCCCTTGCTC
>DATCLK010000259.1:0-4868 GCA_036563975.1 Longimicrobiales bacterium
CGCGAGCAGGGGTTCGCCCTCGCAGCCACCATCCTGGCGCTGGTCCTGGTCGGCGCCCTCGTGACCGGCGGCTTCTTCGCCGCGTCTCAGGAGCACCACATCGGCACCAGCACGCAGTTCAGCACGGAGGCGTTCTATTACGCGGAGCGTGGACTCCACGACGCGCTCGGCACGTACACGAGCGCCCAGCTCCAGGGGTTGATGCCCAACGTCCCCGACTCCCTGCCGGCGCAGGGCGTGCTGGGTCCGTTCCCCATCACGAGCAACGGCCAGCCCGTCGGCGAGTACACGCTGCGCATCAGGCGGCTCGATGCGCTGCTGTACTTCATCGAGTCCACGGGTCGGGTGCTCGAGGGCGGACGCTATGGTGGCGCCACGCGCACCCTCGGCGTCGTGGCCCGCGCCGTCAACATGGACGTCCCGGCCGACCGCGCCTTGCAGATCTTCGGCCAGATATCCATCGGCGGCACATCCGAAGTGGACGGACGCGACACACGGCCGACTGCATGGATCGCGGATTGCCCGGCGCTCCTCGACACGGTCGCGGGAATCGTCACGAGGGACACGAGTCTCGTGAAAGTCACCGGCGATGGCGAGATCTACGGCGAGCCGAAAAAGGTGCAGGACCCGACGCTCGGACCGGAGAACTTCGGGCACTTCGGCGACGTGACGTTCGACGAGCTGGCGGCGCTGGCCGAGAAGGTCATCCCGGAAGGGCACGGCCCCATCAACAACACCGCCCCCACCCTGACCGACGAGGGCGCCTGCAACACGAGAGACCTGTACAACTGGGGCGCGCCGTTCGACAGAGCGCACCCGTGCTACAACTATTTCCCGATCATCTACGCCGAGGGCGATCTGCACATCACGGGCGGGACCGCTGGCCAGGGCATCCTGCTCGTCGAAGGCGACCTCGAGATGACCGGCGGCTTCCAGTTCTTCGGGATCACGATCATCAGGGGGAAGCTCAAGACGACCGGCCGGGGCGGGCACCTCAACGGCGTCACGCTCGTCCAGAGCGGCGCTTCACTGGATTCGAACTGGGAGAGCGTCGCTCGCGGCAACGCGGAGGTCAACTTCTCGAGCTGCGCGATCCAGCGCGCGGTGAACAACAATCCCTGGACTTCGCGGCTCGTCCCGATCGGGCAGCGGAGCTGGATGGATCTGTCGGCCGCGTCTGCCGGCTGACACGCGGCCGCACCACCCGGGGGCGGCGCCAAACGCGAGGCGGACGCCGCCCCTCAATGACTCTACGACCGGGCAAGACACACATGGGCATCTTCAGCAGGAACCGGATATCCGCCGGCCTCGACATCGGTAGCGGGTTCATCAAGCTGGTCGCGGTCGACCACTCGAAGGGCGAACCCGAGATCGTGAAGGTCGCCATGAGCCCGCTGGTCCAGGACGCGATCGTGGACGGCGAGATCATGGATCCGCTGCTCGTCACCTCCACCATCCGTTCCGTCGTCGAGAGCTCGGGATTGAAGGTCCGGGATGTCGTCGCGGCCGTCGGCGGCCACGACGTCATCATCAAGAAGATCCAGATGGACCGCATGAGCGAGGCGAACGCCCGCGAGGTCATCCGCTGGGAGGCCGAGCAGCACGTGCCGTTCGATATGGAGAGCGTGCAGCTCGACTTCCAGATCCTGGACCCGGAGGGCGACTCGCCCCAGATGTCCGTCCTGCTGGTGGCGGCGAAGCGCGAGCTCATCGACAACCGCATGAGCTTGCTGGCGGATGCGGGCCTCTCGGCCGCGATCATCGACGTCGAGTCGTTCGCCCTGCACAACGCCTTCGGCCGCAACTACCCGAACATCGACAGCGGCATGGTGGCACTCGTCAACATCGGGCACGAGACCACCAACGTGAATGTGCTCGACGACGGCGTGCCTGTCCTGGTCAGGGACATCCCCTTCGGCTCGCGCCGCCTCCGCGAGGTGCTCCAGCGGGAGCGCGGCCTGCCCGCGGAGCAGGCGGAGGAGGTCATCCAGGGCCGTGTGAGTGGGAACGGCCAGGGCGCCGATCTCCGTTCGTTCGTCGCGGAACGCGCTGAAGAGCTCGCGATCGGGATCGAACGGGCCGCTGCGGTCGTCACGGCCCAATCCGGTGGCCAGGGGATCGGCCGTGTGTTCCTGTCGGGCGGAGCCGCGCGCGTCCCGGGCGTCGTCGAGGCGATCGGGAACCGACTCGGCGTCCGCACCGAGATCGCCAATCCCCTCGAGCGAATCGCGGTGCGCCCCGAGGTGGCGGAATCCGTCCCCCTCGATGAGGTCGCGCCGATGCTCATGCTCTCCGTCGGGCTGGCCCTCCGGCGGCCCAAGTGAACCGTGCCGAGGTGACCGTGATCGAAGTCAACCTGAATCCGGGCGCGACTCGCCGTTCTGCTCGCCGCAAGGGCGGCCTCTCGCTGGGCGGCGCGCGCAAGCAGGCCGCCGCAGGCGCGCCACGGCAGCCGATCGACCGTTGGGGGCTGTTCGCCGTTCTCGGCTGGGTCGTGATGCTCGCCGGCGTGGGCTGGATGTTCATGGGCGCCCGCGCCCGCAAGGAAGAGCTCAACATCGCCATCGAGCGCGCGGTCCGCGACTCGGCGCACTATGCGGCCGTGATCGCCACGACCGAGCGCCTCACCGCCCGGCGTGATAGCATCGTGACACGCCTCCGGCTCATCCAGGAGATCGACGCCGGCCGCTACATCTGGCCGCACATCCTGGACGAGGTGGGACGCGCGCTGCCGCCGTACACCTGGCTTACCAGCCTTACACAGATCGATGCGGGGCCGCCCGTGGCCTTCCGCATCGAGGGGCGCGCCGGCAACACCTTCGCCCTCACCCAGTTCATGAAGGACCTCGAGGCGTCCGGCTTCATCCGCGGCGTTCGCCTCGCCTCCACCCAGCTCATCCACGAGCAGGAGAAGGTCGTGCAGGCCTTCGTCCTCGAGGCGACCTACGAGGAGCCGACACCGGACCGCATCGAGACCGTTCCCCTCTTCGCGGCGGAGCGTTGACCATGGCACTGCTTCCCACCGACCCCAAGGCCCAGAAGCAGTTTCTGATCGGCGTCCTCCCGATCGCCATCCTCGTCCTCTACTGGCACTTCGTGCACGGGAAGGCGAAGGAGGAGATCGCGGCGGCCGAGCAGCGGCTGGAGACGCTGGAGACCAAGAACGCCGCTGCGCGGGCCATCGCGGCCCGCGGCGGGCCCGAGCTCGAGAAGAAGCTGGCCATGTACGAGGAGCACATGGCTCGCCTCGAAGAGCTCATCCCTCGCGGCGAGGAGGTTCCCGAGCTCCTCCACGCGATGGAGCTGCGCGCCCGGGAGTCCGCCGTGGACCTCGCGCTGCTGAAGCCCGAGGCGGAGACGCCGATGGAATACTATTCCAAGCAGACGTACGCGATGAGCGTGATCGGCGTCTACCACGACGTCGGCCGCTTCCTCACCGCCATCGGCTCGCTGCCGCGGATCGTCACACCCGTGGACCTCACGCTCAAGCCGCGTAGCGAGACCGACAACGCCGGGCGACTCAAGCTCGAGGCGCAGTTCAGGATCCAGACGTACATCCTTCCGGCCCCAGCGCCGGTAGATCGGAGGTCCGATGCGACGACTTGACCCGTTCGCGCCGATCTTCGCGGCGCTGCTGCTCTGCGCAGGCGCGGCGCCGCTGCTGGCGCAGCAGACTGCGCAGAACCCGCCGCGCCCCGCCCGTGACTCGGCCGCGGCGCGGCCCCCCGCGAACGGCGAGGTCGAGCTCGTGTTCGAGCGAGAGGTCTTCTTCTATCCGACGGGCAACCGTCGCGATCCGTTCTCGCCGCTCAGCGTCAGCGAGGGACCACGCTTCGAGGAGCTCACCCTGCGCGGCATCATCCACTCCTCCGTGCCGGGCCAGAGCGTCGCGCTCCTGGTCGGGCCGGGAAACCGCAGCTACCGGGTGCGGCGTGGCGAAACCGTGGGCAACGCCAGGGTCCTCGACATCGGCCCCCGGCGAGTCCTGTTCGCGGTCAACAACTTTGGCGTGGTCCGGCAGGAAGTCCTGGAACTGAAGCGTAAGGAACCGGAAGGAGCGTAGGGATGAGCCCTCTCATGGCGCTCTGGATGGCCGTCCTCACCGCCCTGACATCCGTCAAGGGCGTGAGCGTCGCGCCGGTCGGAGATCGTACCGAGGTCGTCATCGCGGTGGACGGCCAGGTCTCGGTGAAAGACTTCACCCTCGACAACCCGGCCCGGCTGGTCCTGGACATCGAAGGGGCCAGGTACGCGCTGCCCCGAGAGCGGTTCATCGGCATCGAGCGGGGCGGCATCCGCTCCCTCCGGGCGAGCCAGTTCCGGGCCACGACCGTGCGCGTGGTCTTCGACCTGCAGCAGCCGGTCAAGTACACCGTGCATCGGGAAGAGGGCCTCATCCGGGTCAGCTTCCCCAACCCCGCTGGCGCCTTCGAGCCGTGGCACGCCGGCACTGTGGTGGTGGCCGGACAGCCGAACGGGGATGCGCGGGTCGCCCAGTCGGCCGAGCGGGTCGCGGCCCCCACGACGGCCGCTCCCGCCGCGGCGCCGGCTACGCAGCCCGCGACCGCCGCGCTGGCTACGCAGTCCGCGGCCACCGCGCCGACGACGCAGCTCGTGGCCACGGGGCCGGCTACGGGGTCCGCGGCCACCGCGCCGGCTACGCGGACCATGGCCACCGCGCCCGCGACGCAGTCCGTGGCTTCCACGCCGGCTACGCAAGCCGTGGCCTCCGGGCCGGCTGCGCCGCCCGCGGCCGCCGCGCGCGAGCCGTACGCCGCAGCGGGCGGGGCCCACGTCCGCAGCGCCGCACAGCAGAGTCAGGAGCCCCGGATCACGGTGCACTTCCAGAACTCGCCCATCGTGGACGT
>DATCLK010000260.1:0-3072 GCA_036563975.1 Longimicrobiales bacterium
CCAGCTCGTTCTGCCCGTTGACGCCGGTGTCGGGCACGTAGATGTAGCCGACGCGGCCGTTCGTCGCCTCCAGCACGCGGCGCCGGTTCGCATCGATCCACGCCAGGTTGCGGAGCCGGTACTCGCTCGAGAGCGTCTCGACGAGCACGGTCCGCGCGCCGTCCATCGTCGGCCGCGAGTTCACCGTCAACGCGACGGTCTGGCCCGCGAGTCCTTGGAACGCGGCCCAGGGGTCCTTGGAGATGTCGAGCGGCACGCCGTTCACGGCCAGCAGGTAGTCGCCCTCGCGCACGTCCACGCCCGGCCGCTTGAGCGGCGAGCGGACCTCGCTATCCCACGGCGCGCCGTCGATGATGCGGGCGATGCGGTAGGCGCCGTTCTCGAGCGTGAAGTCCACGCCCAGCATGCCCACGCCGCGCTGCGCGGGCTGCTCGAGGTCCCCGCCGCTGCGGTACGTGTGGGAGGCGTTCAGCTCGGCGATCAGCTCGCCGATCACGAAGTTCACGTCCTCGCGACTGACCGCGTCCTCGATCAGCGGCGCGTAGTGCCGGCGCATGGCCTCCCAGTCCACGCCGTGCATGTTGGGGTCGTAGAAGTAATCGCGCTGGAAGCGCCACGCATCCGCGAAGAGCTGTCTCCACTCCGCTCGCGGGTCGACCGTCATCTCGAGGTTCGCCGTGGGCAGCGTGTTGTCCAGCTTTTGGTTCGGCCGCGGGTCGATGATCGCGAACCGGTCCTGGTGCCGGACCAGGAGCTTCTTGTCGTCCGCCGAAACGAGGAACGTGTTCGCGTCCTCGACGATGGTCTCTTCCTTCCGCTCCTTCAGGTCGTACGCGACGATGGGCTGCTTCTCGTCCGCAGCGCCGGTCCGGCGGTGCCGGTGGTACAGGACCTTGCCGGGGATCGCGGCCAGCTCGCCGTAGTTGCCGGGCTTGGGCGGCAGCACCACCAGCCGGCGCTCGAAGTCCTCCAGGTCGATGGCCACGGGCGCCGGTGCTGCGGGCGACGACGTCGCCTCCTCCTTCTTCTCCTGCTCCTGCGCCGCGGCGCCCGCCTCACGCACCGGCTCCTCGTCGTTGCGCGGCGCGAGGGGCGAGGGCACGTCGCGGCGGAGCGGGACGGCGGCGATCACCGTCGCGTTGGCGTAGATCCAGCCGTTGTCCATCGCGCTGTAGGACGGCTGGAAGTGCCGCTGCGTAAAGAAGTAGAGGTACTTGCCCTCCGGATCGAAGACCGGCTCGAACGCGCTGTAGAATCCGCTCGTGACCTGGTGCCGCTCGTTGCGCTGCGTGTCGTAGAGGAACACGGCCTGCATCCGGTTCGGCAGGTCGCGGCTGTACGCGATCCAGCGGCTGTCCGCGGACCAGCTCACGCGGAAGTTCTCGAGCGCACCGTGCGCGAAGTAGTTCGCCGTGTCGATGACGCGGCTCTGGCCGGACGCCACGTCCAGCAGGTGGATGCGCTGCGCCTGGTCGATGAAGACGATGCGCTTCGCGTCCGGCGACCAGTACGGCTGGTAGCGGAAGCCGGGCCCCAGCCGCGTGACCGTCCGCTCCTCGCCGGATCCGTCCGCCGGGCGGATCGTCAGCTCGTACTCGCCCGTCCGGTCGCTCCAGTAGGCGATGTAGCGCCCGTCGGGCGACCATGCGGGGTAGCGCTCCGCGGTCCCGGACCGCGCCGTCAGGTTTCGCGGGACGCCGTGCTCGGCCGGGACCGTGAAGATGTCGCCCCGCGCGGCGAAGACCCCGCGCTTGCCGGTCGGCGAGATGCCGAAGTTCTGGATCGCCGAGCCGACGCGCACCACGCGCGGCCTGAGCGAGGCGAGGTCGGTCGTGACCTGCACCTTCACCTCGCGCACCTGTTCGGTGGCGAGGTCGAGCAGGTAGAGCCGGCCGCCGTTCTCGAACACGATGTCCGACGGCCCGATCGCGGGGAAACGGACGTCGTGGTCGGTGAAATGCGTGATCTGGCGGAGCCGCTCGGTGCGGGTCTCGTACGCCCACAGGTTATAGCGCTGCTCGGTGCCGCGGTCCGAGATGAAGTACAGCGTCTCGCCGTGCCACATCGGCTGCGAGTCGTTGGCGTCGGAGGCCGCGACCTTGCGCGCGCGGTTGTCCCGCAGGTCGTAGAGCCAGATGTCCTGCGCCCAGCCGCCGCGGTAGCGCTTCCAGGTGCGGAAGTCGCGCGTGCCCGGCGTGTACGCGATCAGCCGTGCGTCCGCCGAGAGCGCGCCGAACTCGCCGTACGGCATGGGCAGCTTCTCAGGCAGCCCGCCCTGGGCCGACACGCGGTACAGCTTGTTGAAGCGGTCCTTCTCGCTGGTCATCGACGTGGCGAACAGCAGCGACTTGCCGTCCGGGTACCAGTCGACGAGCCGGTCGGGGGCGGGGTGGTGCGTGATGCGCCGCGGGATGCCGCCGGTCGCGGGGATCACGTAGATGTCCTGGTTGCCGTCGTAGTTTCCGCTGAAGGCGATCTCGCGGCCGTCCGGCGAGAAGCGAGGGAAGCTCTCCTCGCCCGGCGGCGTGGTGAGCCGATTCGCGACGCCGCCCTCCTTCGGCACGACCCAGATGTCGCCGCCGTAGACGAACGCGATGTGCGTCGCGGAGACGTCCGGGTAGCGGAGCAGGCGGGCGTCCACCTGTGCGGAGAGCGGTGTCGCGAGCGCCAGCAGCAGGGCCGGCGGGAGGACACGACGCATGAAGGCAGGCATCGGCCTTCTCCTGGATTGGGGATCAGTACCATGGCGTCCCCGCTTCGATGCAGGCAGGGCCGCCCCGGGTTGTCCGGCGGTCGCGCGGTTGGGGGCTGTGGACGCCATGACGCCCCCCGGGGCGCCTCCAGTTTCGCGGCGCCCGTGGACCCGCCCTGGGAAGCTACTCGGAAACAGGCTGGGGGGAGAAGGACATCGGACCGCAGGCAGCCGCGGCGGTGAACCGCACCGGGTTCATCGGAGACCTGGTTACTTGAGTGGCGCGAGTAGTGGCTTGTCTGCCCTCTCACGCCAGTATGCCTCCTCATACTCGACCGGCGGAATATAGCCGATCGGCTCCAGGAGACGGTGGTGGTTGA
>DATCLK010000261.1:0-12498 GCA_036563975.1 Longimicrobiales bacterium
CGGGGCGGGCGGCAGCGCGTCGAGCGCGCTCTCGAGGTTGCTCTCCTGACCGGCCGGCCGCTATCCTGGTGGCACGAGCATGCGGCGCCCTCCGCGCCGCCCCTCCGCCCGCTGATCTTCGTGCTCCATCTCCCCTGGCCGGAGCTGCGGCGCCGGATCGATGCGCGCGTCCGCGAGATGGTGGACGCGGGGCTGGTGGAGGAGGTACGCGGCCTGCTGGCGCGTGGATACGGCCCCGAGGACCCGGGTATGAGCGCCACGGGGTACATCGAGATGGTGCCGTACATCGAGGGACGCTACGGGTTGGAGGATGCGATCGCCGCGATCCAGCGGGCCACGCGGCGCTACGCGCGCCGCCAGCTCACCTGGTTCCGGCACCAGCTTCCGCCGGGCGCGCACTGGATCGACGCATCGCGGCCCCTGGAGGAACTCGCCGGCGAATTGACGGAGCGATGGAAGACCGACTGCTGAGGATCGGCATCACGTGCTACCCGGTGTACGGCGGGTCGGGCGTGGTGGGGACGGAACTCGGCCTCGAGCTCGCGCGGCGCGGCCACGAGGTGCACTTCATCACCTACGCGCAGCCGTTCCGCCTGCCGTACTTCGTGGAGCGCGTCTACTACCACGAGGTCGAGGTGCCGTCCTACCCTCTCTTCGACTACCCGCCGTACTCGCTGGCGCTCGCCGCAGCCATGCACGGCACGGCGGTGCGGCGGCGACTGGACGTGCTGCACGTCCACTACGCGGTGCCGCACGCGACCTCTGCGTGGATCGCACGGGAGATGCTGCGGCCCACCGAGATCCGGGTGATCACCACGTTGCACGGCACAGACATCACGCTGGTCGGCCAGGACCCGTCGTTCCATAGCATCACGCGCTTCTCCATCCTCCGTTCCGATGCCGTCACCGCCGTTTCGGAGTACCTGCGCCGCGAGACCGTCCGGCGGTTCGACATCCCGGCCGAGTCCATCGAGGTGATTCCCAACTTCGTGGACCTCGAGCGCTACCGTCGCGACCTGGAGGGCTGCCATCGCAGCCAGCTCGCGCCAGAGGGCGAGAAGATCGTCATCCACATCTCGAACTTCCGCCCGGTCAAGCGCGTCGATGACGTGGTCCGCGCCTTTGCTCGCGCCAGCCGCCGCGTGCCGGCACGCCTCGTCCTGGTGGGAGACGGGCCGACCCGTGGCCTCGCGCAACAGGTGGCCGAGGAGGAGGGCGTGGCGGCGCGCGTCACCTTCCTCGGCAAGCAATCTTCGGTGGCCGAGCTGCTCGCCTGCGCGGACGTGCTCCTGCTGCCCAGCGAGTCCGAGGCCTTCGGCCTCGTCGCGCTCGAGGCAATGGCCTGCGGCGTCCCCGTCGTCGCCACCGCCGTGGGTGGCATCCCCGAGCTGGTGCCGGATGGTGAGGCCGGGTTCCTCGTGCCGCTGGGCGACGTGGACGCAATGGCAGACGCCGTCGTCGCCCTGCTGACCGACCCCGCGCGGTGGCAGGCGGCGAGCACCGCGGCCCGAGAGGTGGCCACGCGCTTCAGCGCGGACCGGATCGTGCCGCGCTATGAGGCCCTCTACCGGCGAGTGCTCGCATCGTGAGCGTGCTCGAAGCGATCCTGCTCGGGATCATCCAGGGCCTCACCGAGTTCCTGCCCGTCTCGAGCTCCGGCCACCTCGTGATCGGAGAGACGCTGCTCGGCGTGAACGCGCCGGGCGTGGCGTTCGAAGTCGTGCTGCACGTCGCGACCCTCGTTTCCGTGATCGTCGTTTACCACGAGCGGCTACGGAAGCTCGTGGTCGGCGCGCTGCGCGGGGATCGCGACGCGTTGCGCTTCATCGGCCTGCTCGCGCTGGCGACGGTCCCCGCCGGCCTGGTCGGCGCCCTCTTCGAGGACGCGATCGAACGCGCCTTCGATGCGCCCGCCATCACGGGGTTCATGCTGCTGGTCACCGGCGTCCTCCTCTGGAGCACGCGATCCCGCCGCACCGATCTCGTCGTCGAGTCCCCGGCCCCGCGCCTCGCGCTGGGGATCGGCGTGGCCCAGGCCATCGCCATCCTCCCGGGCATCTCGCGGTCGGGCGCGACGATCACGGCGGCACTGTGGGGGCGCATGTCCGGCGAGCGGGCGGCGGAGTTCTCGTTCCTGCTCTCCATCCCGGCCATCGTGGGCGCTGCGGTGCTGCAAGCGCCGGAGATCGGGGACTCGTGGCGCACGATGGGGGGCGCGCCGCTCTTGGCCGGTTTCGTCGCCGCGCTGGTCGCTGGCATCCTCGCGATCCGAGCGCTCGTCTGGCTGTTGCGGCGTCAGGCGTTCTACGCGTTTGCCTATTACGTCTGGATCGCGGGCGGGCTGTTCTTGCTGACCCTGGCGCTGGGGCGCTGATGGCCGGACCGCCGCCCCGGCTGCAGAGCGTTCGGGCCTGATCCGGATGACGCACGACCGTATCCCGTCGGAGACCTGGGAGGGCCAACCGTGCGAGCACTGGCGCTCGCTCTGGGCGGTCCCAGGGCTGCTCCTGTTCCGGACCGTCTCCTCCACCAACGACGTCGCCAGGGAGCTGGCCGAGGCGGGCGCGCCCGAGGGGACCGCTGTGCTCGCCGACCACCAGACCGCTGGCCGCGGCCGCGGCGGCCGGAGGTGGCACGCTCCGCCCGGGCGCGCCATCCTCCTCAGCATCGTGCTACGTCCCGCGCGCTTCGGCGCCGAAGAGGTCGCCCCTGGCGTGCTGCCCCTGCTGGTCGGGCTCGCCGTGGCCCGCGCGATCGGCCGGATCGCCCGGATCCGGGCCGGGATCAAGTGGCCGAACGACGTGCTGCTGCCCGACGGCGGCAAGGTGGCCGGCATCCTCTGCGAGGGGGCGCTCACCGGCGGGTCCGGGGGCTACGTCGTGGCAGGCATCGGCATCAACGTCTGCCAGACGGCGGACGAGCTCCCTGCGGAGCCCGGGGCAGAGGCGACGTCGCTGCTCCTCGCCACCGGCCGGCGCGTCTCGCGGTCTGCCCTGGCCGGCCGCGTCATCGCCGAGGTCCGCCGCATCGCCGCACACGGGGCGCGGCCGCTGGATGCCGGCCTGCTCGCCGGGATCCGGCGGCGCGACGTGCTGCGCGGTCGGGCCGTCACCGTGGACGGCCGCGACCGCGGAACGGTGCAGGGAATCGCCGCGGACGGCTCGCTGTTGCTCCGGGATCCGGGAGGCCGCGTCGTCGCGATCCGGAGCGGCACCATCCGCGTCGTGGCGGAGGGCGAGTCGATCGGAGGGAGTCGACGACCATGATCCTTGCCTTCGACATCGGGAACACCGAAACCGTATTCGGGCTGTTCGCATCCGGGGAGTTGCTCGAGCACTGGCGCATCTCGTCCGAGCCGGAACGGACGGTGGACGAGCTCGGCCTCTTGATCCGCTCCCTCGTGCGCGAGTCCGGCCTCGACCTGGATCTCGTCCGTGGCGCTGCGATCGGCTCCGTCGTGCCGCCGCTCACGCCCGTGTTCCAGGAGATGTGCTTTCGTCACCTGGGCGTGACCGCACGCGTGATCAACGCGTCCAGCCCGTTGCCCATCCGGCTGGACGTCGAGGATCCCTTGACGGTCGGCGCGGACCGCATCCTGAACACGCTCGCCGCCATGCAACTGTACGGGCGGGACACCGTTGCCGTCGACCTCGGCACCGCCACCACCTTCGACTGCATCACCGCCGACGGCGTGTTCGTGGGCGGCGTGATCGCGCCGGGAGTGCGCACGAGCGCGGAGACGCTGGTGCGTCGCACGTCCAAGCTGCCCCGCGTGGACCTCGAGCCGCCCGGGCAGGTCATCGGTCGGCGCACCGAGAGCTGCATGCGCAGCGGGATCTTCTACGGCGCCGTGGACTCGATCGACGGCATCGTCCGCCGCATCAAGGCGGAGTGGGGCCGGCCCGATGCCTTCGTGGTCGCCACCGGAGGCCTGGCGCCCCTCATCGCGCCCCACTGCAGCTCCGTGGACACGATCGAGCCGTTCCTCACGCTGTACGGCCTCGAGATCGCGCACCGCCACCTCGAGGAGATCGACTCCGGCATCCGCGTCACTCCCCTCAAGCGCCCCCGGGTCGGGCGTGGCGGTCGATGATGGACGCGGGCCGGGCGGACCAGGCCGCACGCGCGCGGGCGCTGAACGTCTGGCGGCGGATGGGCTACCGCATCGCGCCAGGCGACTCCTTCAGCTACATCCTGCACTTGCGGCCCGCCGAATGGCCCATCATGGCGGCGCACACCGCCCTCGGCACGCTGCTCGCCGTCGGACTCAGCCCCGGCGCCATCGCCGAGACGGCGGGGGACGCGCTGCTCGGCATCGCGCTCTGGGTCCTCTGCCTGAACGGCGGCACCCTCGCCCTGAACTCGGCCTACGACCGGGACGCGGGTGACATCGGCTACCTCGAAGCCCCGCCCCCGCCGCCGCGGCACCTCGCCGCGTTCGCCCTCACGCTCATGGCAGTCGGGCAGGTCGGGGCCCTCCTCTTGCCGCCACTCTTCGCGCTCGACTACGCCGCCTGCTTCGTCCTGTCGGTCCTGTATTCGGTGCCCCCGCTGCGGCTCAAGGCGGTCGCCGGCGCGGACTGGCTCATCAACATGTGGGGCTTCGGCACGCTGACCCCTCTCGCCGGCTGGGCGCTCACCGGCCGGCCCCTCGAGCCGTGGGCGCTGCTCGTCATGTTCGCCTTCTGCCCCCTCTTCGCGGCCCTCTACCCCCTGACCCAGCTCTACCAGTACGAGGAGGACCGCTGCCGTGGAGACCGCACGCTGGCCCTCGTGCTCGGCATGCGGCGCTCGCTCCTGGCGGCCCTGCTGGCCACCCTGGCCGCGTTCGCCCTCTTCTTCCTCGCCGCTGCCGTCGGCGCGGCAGGGTGGCGGTGGCCCCTGCTGGCCCTGCCGCTGGCCGCGTGGCTCGCCGTCCTGGTTCCCTGGCTCCGGAACCATGAGACCATGCAGCCGGCCCAGCATCAGCGGGGGATGTACGCGGCCCTGCGCGCCTGGGCCGTGACCGACCTCGCCGTGCTCGCGGTCTTCGCCCTCTGAGCACGCGTGCCGGTTGCCCCGGCGCACCGCCGGCCGCGCCTCCGCCGTGAATCGCCGGTCGCGGCTCCGCCGCGCGCCGGGCGGCCCCAGCTCCGCCGCGAATCGCGGGTCTCGGGTCCGCCGTGCGCCGCCAGCCCCAGCCCCGCCGCGCATCCCAGGTCGCAGCCCCGCCGTGCGCCTCTGGTGCCAGCCCCGCCATGGGCCGCCGGTCGTAGGCCCGCCGCGTATCGCCGGTCCCAACTCCGTGCGCCGCCGGTGCCAGCTTGGCACGCGGCCAGCCCAGCCCCGCCACGTATCGCCGGTCGCGAGCGCGCCCGCGCGCCGTCGGTGCCAGCCCGGCGCACCGCCGGCCCCAGGCCCCGCCGCGCGGCCCGATCCGTGCAGTCGCGCTCTGACGGCGGGCCGCTGGGCCCGCGTGCGAATGCTTCCAACACAAGGGTAGAGGACGACATGGCTCGCACCACAGGGACGGTGAAGTGGTTCTCACAGGAAAAGGGCTACGGATTCATCCAGCAGGATGACGGCCCCGACGTGTTCGTTCATCACACGGCCATTCAGGCCCCCGGATTCCGTACTCTGGCGGAGGGCGAGCGCGTCGAGTTCGACGTGGTCCAGGAACCGAAGGGGCTGAAGGCCCAGCACGTCGTGCGTCTCGATGAGAGCCGGGGTGGTGCGGGCCCGCGCGGCGCGAGCCGCGGCCTTTTCGCGGCAGCCCCGGGCGCGCGGGGCCTGGGGCCGGGCCGCGGAGACCGCGGCCGCGGTCCGCGCTGAGCGGCGGCGGTTCGTCGGGAAACCCCGGGGGGCGGAGCCGTGGGCTCCGGCCCCCTTTCGCCATCCAGGGGGGGCGGTCAGCGCGGCTCGTGGAGGCGTCGGTCAAGTCGGCAGGATCCGGTTGCCGGACTGGCGTCTTGCGATTGGCACGGCGCGTGCACGCGCGGCATTCGTCTGCGGAGAGAACGGCAAGCCCGTGGCCTTGACAGGCCAGGTGGGCCGGCTAGATTCGGAGCCGTTGTTAGCACTCACCGGCAGTGAGTGCTAACACCCAGCACCAAACACTCCACCTCTTTAACCCGGAGGATCTCGTTATGCCTACGGCGTCTGCGACACGGATCCAGCCCCTCGCGGACCGCATCGTCGTAAAGCCGCTCGAGGAAACCGAGCAGATGAAGGGCGGCCTCTACATCCCCGACACCGCCAAGGAAAAGCCGCAGCAGGGCGAGGTCGTCGCCGTCGGCCCGGGCAAGCTCACCGATGACGGCAAGCGCGTCGCCCCCGAGGTCAAGGAGGGCGATCGCGTCCTCTACGGCAAGTACAGCGGCACGGAAGTCACCGTCGGCGACGAGCAGTACCTCATCCTCCGCGAGTCCGACGTGCTCGCGATCGTCAAGCCGTAATCCAGTTCATCGATTCTCGCGTACTGTGGAGGAAGCCCGATGGCTGCCAAGGAACTATACTTCGACGTCGACGCGCGCTCGGCGCTGAAGCGCGGCGTAGACCAGCTCGCCGAGGCCGTGAAGGTCACCCTCGGCCCCAAGGGCCGTAACGTCGTCATCGACCGCAAGTTCGGCGCCCCCACCGTCACCAAGGACGGCGTGACCGTCGCCAAGGAGGTCGAGCTCGAGCACCCCATCGAGAACATGGGGGCCCAGATGGTCAAGGAGGTCGCCACCAAGACCAGCGACCTCGCCGGTGACGGCACCACGACCGCGACCGTCCTCGCCCAGGCCATCTTCCGCGAAGGGCTGAAGAACGTCACCGCGGGTGCCAACCCCATGGCGCTCAAGCGCGGCATCGACAAGGCGGTCGAGAAGGTCGTCGAGGAGCTCAAGAAGATCTCGACGCCCACCAAGGGCAAGAAGGAGATCGCCCAGGTCGGCACGATCTCGGCCAACAACGACGCGGAGATCGGGAACCTGATCGCCGACGCCATGGAGAAGGTCGGCAAGGACGGCGTCATCACGGTCGAGGAGGCCAAGGGCCTGGAGACGACCCTCGAGACCGTCGAGGGCATGCAGTTCGACCGCGGCTACCTCTCGCCCTACTTCGTGACCGATCCGGAGCGCATGGAGGCGGTCCTCGAGGACTCCTTCGTGCTGGTCCACGACAAGAAGATCAGCTCGATGAAGGACCTGCTGCCCATCCTCGAGAAGGTCGCGCAGATGGGCAAGCCGCTCCTGATCATCGCGGAGGACGTCGAGGGCGAGGCGCTGGCTACGCTGGTCGTCAACAAGCTGCGCGGCACGCTCAAGGTCTGCGCGGTCAAGGCGCCTGGCTTCGGTGATCGCCGCAAGGCCATGCTGCAGGACATCGCGATCCTCACCGGCGGCCAGGTGATCTCCGAGGAGGTCGGCTTCAAGCTCGAGAACACGGTCATCTCCGACCTCGGCCGGGCCAAGCGGATCGTCGTGGACAAGGACAACACGACGATCGTGGACGGCGCGGGTGACCCCGAGAAGATCAAGGGCCGCATCAACGAGATCCGGGTCGCCATCGAGAAGTCCACGTCGGACTACGACCGCGAGAAGCTCCAGGAGCGTCTGGCCAAGCTCGCGGGCGGCGTTGCCGTGATCAACGTCGGCGCGGCGACCGAGACGGAGATGAAGGAGAAGAAGGCCCGCGTCGAGGACGCGCTGCACGCGACGCGCGCCGCGGTCGAGGAGGGCATCGTCCCGGGCGGCGGTGTGGCGCTCCTGCGTGTGCAGCAGCGGCTCAAGGACTTCAAGCTGGATGACCCGGACGAGCAGATCGGCGTGCAGATCGTGCTGCGCGCGCTGGAGGAGCCGCTCCGCCAGATCGCGGAGAACGCAGGCATGGAGGGGTCGATCGTGGTCGAGCGCGTTCGGGAGAACAACAACCCGAACTTCGGCTACAACGCCCAGACCGACACCTACGAGGACCTGGTCGAGGCGGGCGTGATCGACCCGACCAAGGTCACCCGCACGGCGCTCCAGAACGCGGCGTCCATCGCCAGCCTGCTGCTCACCACGGAGGCGGTGGTCGTCGAGAAGAAGGAGGAGCAGAAGTCGTCGTCGATGCCCGGCGGCATGGGCGGCATGTACTGAGCCGATGCCCGGGCAAGGGCAGGGGCGAGGGCAGGGGAGACCCGGCCCCGCTCCCGGCCCCGCTCGTCGACGCCGACCCTCCGCGCCCTCGCGCGGGGGGCTCGCTTTTTCCCCTCGCCCCGGGCCCTCCCCGCCCCTCCTGTCGCCTTGACGCTCCACCCGGGGTGGGTTAGAATTCCGCCAGAAACCGTAACGTTTCGAGGCATCCGAACCATGCTCCGTCGTCGCCGCGCGCGCACCACGACCACCACCCGGCTCTCCTGGAGAGGCGGCGTGCCGGCCTGCGCGCGCTGAGCGGACGGCGTGACCTGGGACGGACGCGGCCTCTCGAGAGTCGAGGGGCCGCTTTCGTTCTGCGGGGCGTCCGTGACGCCGCCGTCGCGGCGCCCCGTCGGTGAGGGGGCGTGCCGCGGCGCACGGGCCCCGGAGGGACGGACGAGAACATGTCAGCCACCGCAGTGGACAACATCCGCGTCACTCTTCCCGACGGCTCCGTGCTCGAGCTGCCGCGCGGATCCACGCCCAGGGGGGTCGCCGAGCGGATCGGGCCGCGTCTGGCGCAGGCCGCGCTGGCCGCGCGGGTGGACGGGCAGATCGTGGACCTGAGCCGCCCGCTGGAGCACGACGTCCGGCTCGAGATCATCACCGAGAAGAGCCCGGAGGCGCTCGACCTGCTGCGCCACTCCGCCGCCCACATCCTGGCCACGGCCGTACGCCAGATCCGGCCGGAGGCGCGCATCGGCTTCGGGCCGCCCATCGAGAATGGCTTCTACTACGATTTCGAGGTCGACCGCCCCTTCACGCCCGAGGAGCTCCAGGAGATCGAGGAGCGGATGCGGGAGGTCGTGCGGTGCAACGACCCGTTCGAGCGGCGCGTGGTGACCAAGGAAGAGGCGCGCGAGCTGTTCGCCGACGACCCGCTCAAGCTCGAGCGCCTCGAAGAGATGGGCGATGACGAGGTCATCACGGTCTACCGAAACGGGCCGTTCCTGGACCTCTGCCGCGGCCCGCACGTCCCCTCCACGGGGTACGTCAAGCACTTCAAGCTCCTCTCCACGGCGGGGGCTTACTGGCGCGGTGACGAGCGGCGCCAGATGCTCCAGCGCATCTACGGCACCGCCTGGTTCACGGAGAAGGACCTACAGGAGTACCTGCAGCGGCTGGAGGAGGCCAAGCGGCGCGACCACCGCAAGCTCGGCCGCGAGCTGGGGATCTTCAGCGTCCACCCGGAGTCGGGGCCTGGCCTGATCCACTGGCACCCGAAGGGCGGCCTCATCCGCTACACCATCGAGGAGTTCCTGCGGAAGACGCTGCTGGAGAACGGCTACGACCTGGTCTTCACGCCCCACGTCAACAGCGAGCAGCTGTACCGCATCAGCGGCCACGCGGACACGTTCGCGGAGAACATGTTCGCTGCGATGGACGTGGACGGCGAGCCCTACCGGGTCAAGCCGATGAACTGCCCGAACCACATCCTGATCTACAAGTCCGAGACGCGCTCGTACCGCGACCTGCCCATCCGGTACGCCGAGCTGGGCACCTGCTACCGCTACGAGCGGAGCGGCGTGCTGCACGGCATGATGCGCGTGCGGGGCTTCACGCAGGACGACGCACACATCTTCTGCACGCCGGAGCAGATCCCGGAGGAGTTCGACCGGCTCCTCGACCTGGTCTCCTACATGATGGTCACCTTCGGGTACGAGTACCACGCGTTCCTGGCGACCCGGCCCGAGAAGGCCATCGGCGACCCGGCGGTCTACGACGCGGCGACCGAGCAGCTCCGCCAGGTGCTCGAACGGCGCGGCCTGGACTACAAGGTGGACGAGGGCGGGGGCGCGTTCTACGGCCCGAAGATCGACATCATGCTGGTGGATGCGCTCGGCCGCGAGTGGCAGGGCCCCACGCTCCAGCTCGACTTCAATCTGCCGGAGCGCTTCGAGCTCGAGTACATCGGCCCGGACAACCGGCCGCACCGGCCCGTGATGATCCACCGCACGCTGCTGGGGTCCATGGAGCGGTTCGTCGGCGGCCTGATCGAGCACTACGGCGGGGCCTTCCCGGTCTGGCTCGCGCCCGAGCAGGTCCGCGTCCTGACCGTCACGGACGAGGTCCGGGCGGCAGGCGAGTCGCTGGTCGAGGAGCTGCGCCGGGCAGGGCTGCGCGCCAAGCTGGACGCCCGGTCGGAGACGCTGGGCTACCGGATTCGGGAGGCGGAGACCCAGAAGGTGCCGTTCATGGCCGTGATCGGGCAGCGGGAGGCCGCGGCGGGCACGGTGGCGGTGCGGCGGCGGGGTGCCGGGAGCAAGCAGGAGATCATGCCCCGGGCGGAGCTGGTGGCGCTGGTGCGGCAACTGGCGGAATCGCGCGCCCTGACTTGACATCGGGGGCCGCATGCGGTAATTTCCTGCACGCTGGTCATTGGGGAAGCGGGGGCGGTCCAGCCCCCCACCCTTCGGTCCGCACACGCGGCACCGCCGGGTTCAGGAGCGAGCACCGCTGGCCGACGTGGGCGCGGCCGGCGAAGGGGCTCGTCGTTGGAAAGGACCCGTCGGCGCGGGTCCTTTTTTGTTGTCACCCTTGAGGGAGGTCGAACATCGCGATCGAAAAGAGAGTCCGCGTGAACCGGCAGATCCGGATCAGCCCGGTCCGGGTCATCAGTGCCGAGGGCGCACAGCTCGGCATCATGCCGGTCGACGAAGCGCTTGCCGCCGCCGAGAGCCAGGGTCTGGATCTGGTGGAGGTGGCGCCCAACGCGCGACCGCCGGTAGTCCGTATCATGGACTACGGCAAGTTCAAGTACGAGCAGGCCCGTAAGGCCCGCGAGGCGCGCAAGAAGCAGCACCAGATCCAGATCAAGGAAGTCAAGTTCCGGCCCGGGATCGAGCCGCACGACTTCGAGTTCAAGATCCGGCACGCGCGCCGCTTCCTCGAGGAAGGCAACAAGGTCAAGGCCACGATGATGTTCCGTGGCCGGCAGATGGCCCATCCGGAGATCGGCCGGGACGTGCTGGTCCGCGTCGCCCAGGCGCTGGAGGACGTGGGCCGCGTCGAGTCCGAGCCGGTCCTCGAGGGCCGCAACATGACGATGATCATTGCCCCGCGGCGCTGACGCGCGCCGGCGGTGGCCGGTGGGTCGAGGGGGTCTCGGGAGGTCACGATGCCCAAGATGAAGACGAGCAAGAGCGCGGCGAAGCGCTTTCGCCTGACGGGCACCGGCAAGCTCCGGCGCCGGCAGGCCAACAAGAGCCACATCCTGACGAAGAAGACCGCCAAGCGGAAGCGGCAACTGACCACGCCGACGCTGGTCTCGAAGGCGGATCAGGCGCGGATGAAGCGGCTGTTGGGGGGGTGAGGCATGGCACGGACCACGAACGCGGTGGCCCGCCACCGCAAGAAGAAGCGTTACCTCAGGGCGGCGAAGGGCTACTGGGGAGCGCGCTCCAAGCTCTGGCGGATTGCCAAGAACGCCGTGGAGCGCGGCTGGCAGTATGCCTACCGCGACCGCAAGCAGCGCAAGCGCCAGTTCCGGCGCCTGTGGATCGCGCGGATCAACGCGGCCGTGCGCGCCCACGACGACGCCCTGAACTACTCCCGTTTCGTCAACGGCCTCAAGCACGCCGGCATCGAGGTCAACCGGAAGATCCTCGCTGACCTCGCGGTCCGCGACCCGGATGCCTTCGGCGAGCTGGTCCGCACGGCCAGGGCGCACCTCGGCTGATCGAGGCGGGTCGGCGCTCGCCACCCGGTGGGCACGTGGCGCGCCCTGAGGGTTACGCGGTCATCGGCCTCGGCCTGTTCGGCGACGCCATCGCCCGCACGCTCGCGGGCCTCGGCCACCGCGTCCTCGCCATCGACCGCAACCTCGCCGCCGTGGAGGCGGTCGGGGCGGAGGTCGCGGAGGCCGTGCAGGCCGATGGCACGGACCGCGAGACGCTGCGGGCGCTCCACATCGAGCGCTACGACGCGGTCTTCAACACCATCGGCGACCTCGACGCCTCCATCCTCTGCACTCTGGCCCTCAGGGAGCTGCGCGTCCACAGGGTCATCGCCAAGGTCAACTCGATGCAGCACGCCCGGGTGCTGAGTCGCCTCGGGGTCCAGGAGATCCTGTTCCCCGAACGCGACATGGGCCAGCGGGTCGCGCGCCAGGTGTCGGCGGGCTTCGCGCTCGGCACCCAGTTCGAGCTCGGGCGCGGCGCCGCCCTGGCGGAGATCGATGCGCCGGCCGCCCTGGTGGGCCGCACCCTGGCTGAGTCGCGGCCTCGCAGCCGCTTCGGCGTCACGGTCGTCGCGGTCCGCCGCGCCGGCCGCGAGCCCGGCGAGCCCGGGGAGATCGTGGTGTCTCCGCCGGCCGACATGGTGATCCACGCAGGCGACCGCGTGATCGTGGCCGGCA
>DATCLK010000262.1:0-5811 GCA_036563975.1 Longimicrobiales bacterium
TGCATCGCGCGGCGGGTTGGCCGTGAAACGCGGCGCCATGATGGTCGAGCGGCCGTTGCGGCGGATCTGCCAGGCTTCGTCGGTGGTGCGGGTGGCCGCGAGCACCTGCGCCTCGGTCATCTCCAGCGCGACCTCGCCGCGCGCGAGCGCATCGCAGATGGCCCCGGTGCACGTCGCCAGCGCCTCCGCCGTGATCTCGTCCCGCCGCGATGCCAGCTCTTCCCGCCGCCGTTCCATCTCCTGCCGCACCGCCTCCACCGTGTCGTCCGCCCTGGGGACCCGGTCCCCCGGGCGGGGGATCGGCTCCTCGTCCACGCGGTTGAGCGCACATGCGGCCGCCGTCAGCAACGCCATCAGGGTGACGATACGCGCGTTCATGCAGCACCCCCTGCCTGGCGCCGGGGCTCCATGGCCCGGCCGGGCCACGCGCCGCGCGGCGCGTACGGCGCCGCCGGCCACCGGCAGGGCCGCAGCGCCCGTGTCTGGTGAATTTGTGACTGTCTGGAGGAGGGAAATGTTCCGCCGGCGGGGCCCGGCTTCAGAGGGCCGCCTCGATCTCGAGCTGGCCGGTGAGCGCCGCGCGGCGCTTCGCCGCCCGCCGGGCCCGGCGCTCGGGCGAGCGTCCTTCCCGCTGCAGCCGCTCGAGGAAGGCCTCGCACGCGGCGCGCGGCAGCCGCCACCGGCCGCCCTCGTCCTGCCACGCGCCCTCGATCAGGCCCGCCTGCGCCCAGCGCCGCCAGCGCTGCACCGTGTAGCCCAGGAACTCGGCCGCCTGCGCGGTGGAGAGCACCCGCGGCCCACCCGCCCGCGCCTCCAGCGCCGCGAGCAGGTCCTTCTTCTTCACGGAAACCGTGAGCACCGCATCATCCGGCAGATACGCCAGTGCACTGAGCAGTTCCTCGGAGGACATCGGCGCCCTCACTGGTCGGTGAGAATCGGAGAGACGGATTTCCAGGCCCGGGCATGCTCGCAGACGCGGCGCGACCGCTGTTCCCGGCCGCCCGGCAGGCAGCGGCTCCGCGCGGGACCGGCTCCGTGCGGTGAGCCCGGCGCAGGCGCACCCCGCACCCGCCCCGGCGCCCGGCGCAGACGGCGACCGCGCCCGCCCCGGCGCCCGGCCTAGCCGCGCGCCGCACCCCCGGGACCCGACGCATATGCACCGTCACGCTCGTCCCGGCGCCCGGCGGATGGGCTCTCCACGCCCGTCCCCGACGCCCGGCGCATGGGCGACGCGTGCTGCCATACCCGTCGTCGCCGCAGAATCCGGCCTCAGCGCGGCAAAGGTCCCCGGCGCTCGGGGCGCTACCGGGCTCGAACGTCGCGCGCGGCGCGCGGGACGCGCGTCAGGGGCGACCTCGGCGCCTGCGGCGTGCTGCGGGAAAAGCAAACGGCGGCGACCCACCCTCGGGAACGCCGCCGCCTCTCAGCCTCTCGCGGGGGCCCGCAGCTCCTCCGGCTCACCCTCCCGCCAGACCATGTCCGTGCGGTTGTAGCGATCCTCCCGCCCCGTCTCCGGGCACTCGAACTCGACGTCCAGCGTCGCCGACGCATCGAAGTACAGCTTTTCCGCGTACGAGACCGGAGACAGGTGCTCGCCGCCGCAGGCCTTGCACCGATAGTAGACGCTCACCGGAACTCTCCCGCGCTGGAGTGATCGCTCCCCCCGAGGGGTAGACTGGCCCCGCACCGCCGCCGCGTCAAGCGTGCCGCCGCGGGCGTGCGGCAGCCACGCCCGGGCGCCGGGCATTGCAGGGCCGCTCGTCGGCCGGCGTCCCGGCGCGGACCCGCTCGGCCGACGGCGCGGGTCCTCACCCGGTCGCGGCTCAGCGGACCAGGGCGAGATTCTGCGGCTTCCACGGCATGGGCGGGACGACCGCCTCGCGGCGGAACGGGCCGGAGGCGAGGAACGCCCAGAGGTTCTGCTCCCGCAGCAGCCGCGCGGACAGGATGGACACCCCCTCTGCGCCCGCCGCGCGCGCCCGCTCGATCTGCCGGCCGAGCTCCTCTGCGTTGCTGTTCTCCAGCGTGATCCCGATGTAGACGTGGCGGCCCGTCACCGCCGCTGCATGCTCGTCGGCGAGGTAGGCGAAGTCCAGGCGGTCTCCGTAGCGTGGCTGGATGGGCCAGTAGACCATCGGCACCAGCGCATCGACCAGCCCGTCCTCGACCCAGGCGCGTGCATCCTGGAGGCGGTCCTCGTATCCGGTCGAGACGCCGCTCCATCCGCGGGTGTTGCGGTAGATGCCCCAGACGGCGGCGGAGAGCCGTGCGGCCGGGCGGACGGCGGCGAGGGAGTCCGCCGTGAGGCGCACGGCGTCGGTCACGAGTCGGCGGCGGAAGTCGTCGAATTCGAGCCCGGGATCGGACGCGAGGGCCGTGTCGTAGGCGGCCAGGCTCGCTGCGTCGTAGGGTCGGTTCGTCGGATAGCGGATGTAGTCGAGGTGGATCCCGTCCACGGGGTATCGCCGCGCGATGTCCGCCGCGACGGCCGCGAGGCGCTCCCGCACACCCACTCGCGCCGGCGTGAAGAACGTCGTGGCGCCCTCCGTGATCGGCTGCCCGCCCTCGTCGGCGAGCAGCCAATCCGGGTGCTCGAGCAGCGCGTGCCGGGGCGAGGACTCCGGCGGCGTCCCGCCGGCCCACGCGACGAACGCGTTGACCCACGCGTGCAGCTCGAGTCCGTGCGCACGCGCCGCGTCCACCGCGGTCGCGAGCGGGTCCCAGCCCGGGTCGGCGCCGAGCGTGCCGGTGAGCACCGGCGACCAGGGCTCGAGCCCGGGCCGGTAGAGCGCGTCGCCGCGGCCGCGCACCTGGAAGTAGATGATGTTGAAGCCGGCGTCGGCCGCGCTCTCCACGAGTGCGATCAGCTCTGCCCGCGTGCTCCAGTCGAACCGCGTGATCCACAGCGCGCGGGCCTCGACCATCGGAGGATCCCCGGGCGGCTCCACCCGCGGGGGCGGCCCGCTCGGATCGCCGCACGCGACGAGCGCGGCGGCGGCCAGGCCCGCGACGGCAGGGCGGGGAAGACGGAGGCGGCAGAGCCCTGCACTGAGCCGCCGGGAACGGAGGACACGCGTCTCCATGGCAGCGCCCAATGTACGGCTCCGCATCGCGCCCGCGCCACCGCGCCGCTATTTTTCTCATCCCCCCGGAGTCACGCCGGCCCGGCCCCGGACGGCGCCGCGCGCCCTGCTGACCGCTCCACGCCGACCCATGACGAACCACGAAGAGCGGGATCCCACCCCGAAGGAGCCGCAGAAACTCGATGCGAGCGCCGCTGCCGTCCGGCGTCTGGCGGCCGTGGCCGGTGCGATCGTGCTCCTGCTGCTGGGCCTGGAGGCGGCCGACGCGCTCATCATCCACGCCCTGCCGCTCGCCGGCATCGCCGTCGTCGCAGCGCTCCTCTACTACGTCGGCTTCATCGCGCGGCCGCCCGCGCTGCGCCCGTACGCCATGGCGGGCTTCGCGGTCGCGGTCGGCCTCTTCTGCGTGACGGCGTACGTCGGCTGGCGAGGCAAGCACACCGCGCTCGGGCTCGCGCGCGTGATCAGGCCCGTCCCTGAGATCGTGCGCGTCACGCGCAGCGTTCCCGACGCTGAGCTGACGGCTGCCCTCGCGCTGAGCGTCACGCTGGAAGCGTTCGAGGGCGCCATGTCACGGCAGTTGGCAGGGCAAGCCCCCGACACGACGGGGCGGGCGCGCTGGGCGCGCGTGGCGGAGGGATCGAACCAGCGCTACTGGGTGGTGCACGCCGACATCGACATCCCGCAGATGATGGCGTTCTACGCGCGGCCCGAGAACCGCTCCGGTTGGACGGTCGTCGCGGAGCGGCCTGAAGGGCTGCTCTCGCTGCGCCGCGGCGCGGAGGAGCTCCTGATCATGGCATCCGACGGCTTCCCGCACGCCCGGAGCAAGATCGGCTACCTCTACATCGGCGGGGGACCGGATCGGTGATGCGGCCTCGGCACCGCGTGCCGCGCTCCGAGTGCCGCGCCTTTCGGGCACCGCGGTCCCAGGTTCGGGCGCCGCGCCTCCCGGGGCGCCTCGGCCGCGGGGAATGGCGCCGCGCTCCCGCGTGCCGCAGCCGCTCGCGGCCGATCGCGGCGGCGAATCGGCGCGAGCCGTCCCTCACAACACCCCGCGCCCGCCGCTCGCGAGCGCCGAGAGCAGGTACGCCAGGTTCGCCGTCCCGTCCATGATCGGCTCGTTGGTCGAGTAGTCGCCGAAGTCGTCGTGGTAGACGATGTGGCCGGTGTTGAAGCGAGCGTACTCGTCCTCTTCCAGCAGCCGGACCCACTGGAGATTCTCGAAGATCGAGCGGTAGACCGGCCCATCCACCAGCCCGCCGCGCTGGCTCAGCGGCCCGTAGTGGCGCGCGACGATCGAGTGCGGGTCTTTCGGCCAGATCCCGTCCTCGGGGAGTCCGATCACCATCGAAACGCCCCACGGGTTCGTGCCGAACAGCCAGTCCAGCGCCGCGAACTCGTACTCGAGGAACGACGTGTCCCCCGTCATGCGCCGGTGGAGGAGCGCCTGCGTCGCGAACGAGGCCATCAGGTTGTTCGAGCACCAGATGAACGGGATGCCCACGCGGAAGCCGTTGTCCGCCCGCTCGGCCACCTTGCGCAGCCCCCAGCGGTAGAACGTGGCGAGCAGGCGCTTCTCGCGGCCGTCGTCGAGCAGGCGCCACGTCTCGTAGTGCCCGTTGTTGTGCCACGGGAACCACTGGTAGTGGCGCGCGGTGTCCTGCCCCATCCAGGGCGTCACGGGTTCGCGGCGCGCGAAGTCCACGGCGTCGCGCAGGTACCGGTCCTCGCCTGTCAGCGCGTGCAGCAGCGCCGCGCCGAGCTCCATGTCATCCGTCCAGTTGTCCTCTTCATAGAAGTAGGGCGCGCGGCCCGGCGCGGTCTGGCAAACGCCCGGGTACCGGATGCCCAGCTCGTACGCCGCGATCGCCTTGCGCCGCAGCACCGCGGCGAATGCGGGGTCGCGCTCCGCCCAGAGCAGCGCGCCGAGCGCGAACGCGCTCGCGTACTTGCCCGCCGTGGACGCCATCCCGTTCGAGCGGTTCTTCCGCTCGAAGAGCCCCTGCGGCCGGCCCGTGCACGGGTAGACCGGGCGGAACGAGCCCTTGCCCCAGCCGTAGTCGGAGGAGTCGGTCGTCGGCAGGTCGGGGAACGCGTGGTCGCGGTCGTCGCCGAGCTGGTTCAGCATCAGGTCGTTTTCCGGGTACATGCGCACCAGCCACTCCAGACCGTGCCGCGCCTCGTCCAGCACGTCGGGCACGCCGTTGGCGCCCGGCAGGCCGCTCGCGTCGTGCGCATCGCCGAACGCATCCGGATGGTCGCGCCACGCCTGCATGAGCAGGAACGTCGCGTTGGCGGAGGTCGTCACGTACTGGAGGTAGTCGGCCGCATCGGCCCAGCCGCCGGCGACCGGGATGAACTCGCCCTCGCGGGTCGGGTGGTCCACGAGGATCGCATCCGTGCGGTGGTGCACGGAATCACGGAAGAACGGGTTGAAGCCGGAGCGCTGTTGGCGCAGGTAGGCGAGCAGGACGTCTGCGGCGCCGCGGTAGACGTCCGCGCCGACCCGCACGGGCGGCGAGACGAGGTTCTCCACGACGATGCGATACACCCCCTCCTCGCGCAGCGCGGAGAAGTCCAGCCGCCACGCCTCGACGCACGGGCCGAACCCGCCGCCCGGCACCGCTGGCAGTGGCCCGAGCACTCGCCGACCCGTTTCGTGGGCGACGACGTGGAAGCTCTCGAACCGGCGCGGCTCGAGCGAGCACAGCACGGCCACCTTCGG
>DATCLK010000263.1:0-4235 GCA_036563975.1 Longimicrobiales bacterium
CGGGGAGTGGCGCGCTCACGGACCACGATCGACCGGATCGACGTCTCGGCCTACACGGTGCCGACCGATTTCCCTGAAGCCGACGGCACGCTGGGCTGGGACTCCACGACCATCGTGATCGTCGAGGCGCGGGCCGCGGACGTCACCGGGCTGGGCTATACGTACGCGGACACGGCCACCGCGCGGCTCATCGACGAGCGCCTCGCCAGGCTGGTCGTCGGGCGCGATCCAACGACGATCCCGGCGATCTGGGCCGACCTGCGGCGCGAGGTCCGCAACCTCGGGCGCCCCGGCATCTGCGCGATGGCGATCTCGGCCGTGGACAACGCGCTCTGGGATCTCAAGGCGCGGCTCCTCGGGGTGCCGCTCGTCACGCTGCTGGGCGCCGTGCGCGACGGCGTGCCCGTCTACGGCAGCGGCGGCTTCACCTCCTACCCGGTCGCGAAGCTCCAGGAACAGGTCGCCCGGTGGGTTGCCGCCGGGATCCGGCGAGTGAAGATGAAGGTGGGCACCCGCCCGGCTGAAGACCCACGCCGCGTGCAGGCGGCGCGCGAGGCGATCGGGCCGGATGCGGAGCTGTTCGTGGACGCGAACGGCGCGTACAGCCGCAAGACCGCGCTCGCGATGGCCGAGCGCCTCAGCGAGTCGGGGGTGTCGTGGTTCGAGGAGCCGGTCCCGTTCGACGACCTCGAGGGTCTGCGGTTGCTGCGCGACCGCGCGCCTGCCGGCATGGACATCGCCGCCGGCGAGTACGGCTACGAGCTGGTGGACTTCCGCCGCGCGCTGGAGGCCGGCGCCGTCGACGTCCTCCAGGCCGACGCCACACGCTGCGCCGGGATCACCGGCTTCCTCCGCGTCGCGGCCCTGTGCGAGGCCCACGCCATCCCCCTCTCCGCCCACACGGCGCCATCGCTGCACGTGCACCCCTGCTGTGCCCTCTCCGCGGTCCGGCACCTCGAGTACTTCCACGACCACGTCCGCATCGAGCGAGCGCTCTTCGACGGCGCGCCCGAGCCACGCGACGGCGTGCTCCGTCCCGACCCAGCGCGCCCCGGATTCGGAATCGAGTTGCGGAGGACCGATGCCGCTCGCTACCTCGTCTACGGCAAGCGCTGACACGGGCGCGCCCGAACCGTCGCGACCTCGATACCTCCCGATCGGAGACTACGCGGTGATCGGCGACGGCCGCAGCATTGCCCTGGTCTCGCGGTTCGGCTCGATCGACTGGTGGTGCGTGCCTCGCTTCGACAGCGACGCCGTGTTCGCGCGGATCCTCGATGCTGATCTCGGCGGCACGTTCGAGATCCGGCCCGCCGGGCCGTTCCGCGCGCGGCGCCGCTATCTCCCGCGGACCAACATCCTCGAGACCGAGTTCACCGCTGCGGGCGGCGTCGTCCGCGTCGTGGACTTCATGCCTGCGTTGACGGAGGCCCAGAAGCGGGCCTACCCCGTCGCGTTCCGGGAGATCGTACGGCGCGTCCGATGCGTCGAGGGAAGCGTGATGCTGGATGTCCGCATCGAGGCCAGGCCGCAGTTCGGCCGCCGCACGCCCGGCGTGCGACGGCAACGCGCGACCCGCTACGTGCTCGAGTGGGGCAGCCAGGCCCTGCACCTCGTCACCAACGCCCAGCTCGCCAGCGCGAACGGAACACTGGTCGGACGGTTCCCTCTGCACGCCGGCGAGCAACTGGACTTTGCCCTCGCGTACTCGCCCGAGGCGCCCGCCGATCTGCCCGTGCTGGGCAACCTCGACCTGATCCAGCGGCTGACCGAGGAGTTCTGGATCGGCTGGGCCGGCGCATGCCGCAGCGTGGCCGTCGACGGCGATGCCGTGTTGCGGAGCGCCCTCGTCCTCAAGCTGCTCACCTACGCGCCGTCCGGCGCGATCATCGCTGCGCCGACCAGCTCGCTCCCCGAGCGCGTGGGCGGCGTTCGCAACTGGGACTACCGCTTCTGCTGGCTCCGTGACGCCGCCTTCACCATCCGTGCGATGCTCCGGCTGGGCTACCGAGCCGAGGCCCAAGCGTTCGCCCGCTGGCTCCTCTACTCCACCAGCGTTGGCCATCCCGCGCTCAAGCCGCTCTACACGGTTTACGGCGGCACACGCATCCCGGAACGGAGTCTCGACTACCTGGACGGCTACCGCGGCTCGCGGCCGGTGCGCGTGGGCAACGCGGCCAACCGGCAGTTCCAGCTCGACGTGTACGGCGAGGTCATCGATGCCCTCACCCTGTACCGCAGGTCAAGCGGAGAGTTCGACACGGACGCACGCCGGCTCCTGCGCGGTCTGGCACGCATCATCATGAGGCGATGGCCGGAGCCCGATGACGGGATCTGGGAGGTCCGTTCCGGGCCCGCGCAGCACATCCACTCCAAGGTCATGGCCTGGGTCGGCCTGGAGCGCGCCGTTGAGCTCGCTCGTGCGGGCGATCTCCGGCTCGAGCTCGAGCCCCTCACACGCACCCGCGACGCGATCCGCTCGTGGATCCTCGAGAACGGCTACAACCCGGCGCTGGGCGCGTTCACCCGCACGCCCGGCCGCGACCTCGATGCCGCGCTCCTCGTCATCCCGCTGGTCGGGTTCCTGCCGCCGGACGATCCCCGCGTCGCCTCCACCGTCGAGGCCATCCGCCGTCACCTCGCGCGCGCGGAGCTCGTCTACCGGTACCTGGGCCCGGACGGCCTCCCCGCCGGCGAGGGCGCGTTCCTCATGTGCTCGTTCTGGCTCGTCGAGGCGCTCGCCCGCATGGGCCGGCTCGACGAGGCGCACGAGAACTTCGCCAGACTCCTCGAGCGGCGGAACGACCTCGGCCTCCTCGCCGAACAGATCGACCCCGACACCGGGCAGCAGCTCGGCAACTTCCCGCAGGCCTTCAGCCACATCGGGTTGATCAACGCGGCGCTGACGCTGGCGGAGTCCGATGCGCAGCGCTGACCCGATGGCCCGAACGCGGCGCCGGTCCACTGCTCAGACGCGATAGAACGTGCCGAGGATCGCGCCGAAGATGACGTGCGCCACCAGCGTCACCAGCGGTGTCTCCCGCCCGTAGTTCAGCGCCATGAAGCCCGGCGGCTCAAGCTCGCGCGTGGGCTCCGGCCCCCTCGCGTCCGTAGCCATGCGCGGGTGCAGGCCAGGGACGGCCGGCAGCCCCACGGCCAGCACGAAGATGCCGTGGACCGCGCCGATGGCCGAGCCGAGCCACGAGCCCGCGCGACCCAGGTACTCGAAGAACGCCGCGTACACGAGCGTGAACAGCCAGCCGTTCATGAGGTGGATGAAGAAGCCGTACGCCTTGGCGTGGTCCCGGTTCGGCGTGACGATCAGGCCGAGCAACAGGGGGAGGTCCAGCCGGGTCAGGCCAACCGCCTGGCTGACGCGCAGGACCGTGGTCAGGATCGTGGTCGCCGCAAACCCCCAGAGAAGCACGCCTCGAACGTCCATTGTCCACGCTGCTGAACGACCCGCAGGTCAGTCGCCAGCCCCTGGTCGGAGCCGCGCACTGCGCGGGACCGCGGCCAAACCGACTGCGAGCCCCGTGCCACGCAGGCCGCGGGACGAGGTCTGGGGGACGGCCGCACGATCCGGCGCCCGCCGCGGGCCGCGTGCCAGAGCGTGAGACGTAACGCATCAGGCGGTTCATGCCGGTCCGCTCGGCTGCGTGCAACGCCGCACCGCACGACGACGTCGTGGACCCGCCGCACCACGGTGCAGAGCACGTCGGCCGCGCGCTCGAGGCAGGCATCGCCCACCAGGTGCCCGCCGGGTACGCCCCTTGCTTGACACACGCCTGCCCGATGCATCTCACAGGCGCCAGCGCGCGCGCCGGCGCCCGGGACCGGGGATATCGGGCAAGACGGGATGATGGCCGGCGGACCACGAGCCCGCCGATCAGGGATGGAGAGGAGAGCCGATGGCCAGCGCAGCCGTTCCCAGACCGCATTCGCCGCCGGGTGAGAGCCAGCCGCACCTGCACCAACAAAGCCGCGAGGTCCAGCGCTTCGACCAGCTCCGCGAGCTGCCCCTGGGCCTCTCGGAGAGCGTGCGCAGCGAGATGGCGGCGAGACTGAACCAGGTCCTCGCCGACACGCGCATCCTGCACGACCTCTACAAGAAGAGCCACTGGTTGATGCGTGGCGCCACGTTCTACCAGCTCCATCTGCTGCTGGACCGGCACGCGGAGCAGCAGGAGAAGATCGTGGACCTCCTCGCCGAGCGGGTGCAGACGCTGGGCGCG
>DATCLK010000264.1:0-3749 GCA_036563975.1 Longimicrobiales bacterium
CAGCCGGAACCACGACTCGAACGCGCCGTGCGCGCCGCAGTTGGGGCAGCGCCGTCGGATGCCACGCCAGAGGAGGATGCGGAGCCGGCGGGCACTGAAGCCGCCAGCGGCGAGGCCTATGGTGGCGACGACGTCACGGGAGTCGGATGCCATGCCCCAATCTACCCCCGTCCGGTGGGGGCGGTGCCGCCCGCCTCGGGGGCGACGTCGCGCCGCGAGCGGGCGGCGGTCCCTGCAGCGCGCGGGGCGCCGATCCTCCCCGGTCTGGCCGCTCCGGGCCGGGGGCGGTAGGCGCCGCTGGCCGGCTCGGCGCGCGACGCGATGCCTCCGACCGCGACGTCGCCGGCTCGCGCGCGCAGGTCGCCGCGGCGGCGGGACCGGCGGCGCGCGACCCGGCGCGGGGATGGCGCGACTTCGGGCCCGCTGGCACACGGGCCGGCAGGGTCGGCCGGGCCCGGGCCACGCTCTCCCGCTACGGCACGAGCGCGCGGACGAGGTCGGAGAAGTTCGGGAAGCCGTCCGTCCGCGGATCGTAGCTCGGCGACGGCTCGACCATCCTGACGGCGACGAGCCGCTTCTCGGGGAAGATCACGATGTACTGTCCGAGGTAGCCCTCGGCCCGGTAGCCGATGATGGGACCTTGCTCGATGCGGGCGGGCGCGAGGCCTAGCGGCCCGAGCGTGTTGCTGACGACCGACCGCCAGTTCTCGCCGAGGGCGCCGGCCAGCGCGGCGAAGAACGAGTCCGGGGACTCGTAGCGGCCGCGCACGCGCGCGATGGCTGCGACGAAGGCGGAATCCACGCCGGCCTCGCGGAGCTCCTGGATCTTCGCGTCGTCGATCACGCGAGCGGCGTGGGCGGGGATGAGCCACCACAGCAGGCCGCTGGTGGCCTCGTGCGGCGAGCCGGGGCGCAGGCTCTCGTCGAACCAGCTCTCGGCGATGAGCTGCTCGCCCTGCCAGTGGCCGCGGTCCAGCACGAGCTGGCCGAGCTTGGCGAGGTCCATCGCGTGGATCTGGAGGCCGGCCATAGCATGCGGGTTGCCGGTGGGGTCGCGCGACCAGCCGAAGTCGGTGATGCCGAGCCGGGCGAAGAGGTCGTCCCTCAGGAAATCGTCCATCTTCTTGCCCGTTGCCTTCTCGACGATGCCGGCGAGGAGGTTCACGGCCTTGTTGTTGTACAAGAACCGCGAGCCGGGCTCGCTGGTGATCTCCGCATCGAGGGCGAGGCGGACGAAGTCGTTGCTCGCGTAGATCTCTTCCGTGGTGCGGCCGGCCTCGATCCCCGACGTGTGGTTCAGCAGGTGGCGGATCGTGACGCGGGCCTTGCGCCCGGTGCTCCACTCCGGGTAGAAGCGGCTGACCGGGACGTCGATGGACTCAAGCGCGCCAAGGGTGACGAGCCGGCCGATGGCGAGGTTCACGATGGATTTCGTGACGGACATCGCCTCGATGGGGCGGCTCTGGCCATCGCTGTGCCACGCGCCGACGAGCTGACCGTCGTGCAGCACGACGAGCGCGTCCGAGTGCGCGTCGCGCGCGGCGGTCAGGAGGCGCTCGAGGGCGGCGCGTCGACGCGGCCGAACGCAGGTCCGCGGGCGGTCTCGACCAGCGGGCTCCGGCGCGTGCGCTCGACCGCCTCACGCACGGCATTCGCGAGTCGTTGCGCCGTGGCGGAGCCGGGCCGGGCGAGGGTGGCGGGGAGGGAAGCGGACCGGTTCCTGAACACGCCGGCGATGGTGTCTCCGGCCAGGAGCCCGCGGAAGGTGATGTCACCCGAGGGGTGCATCACGAGGAGCAGCGAATCACCCCTGGTCGTGACGCCGGCCAGAGGGAGGTCGAGCACACCGTCGGCGGGGAGGGAGAAGGTGCCTGTCCAGCTGCCGGCCTCCTGCCGCAGGACGAAGGAAAAGGCGAACAGTTGCTCGGGCGTCCCGATCGCGCCCTCCCAGGCGCCGCCCAGGCGCACCGCTTCCGGCTCCTGCGCGCGGGCCGGCGCGGCGGCTGGCAACGCGATCGTCGCGGCGCAGGCAGCGAGAAGAACGGGGTTTAGCCCGTGGAGCGAGCTGCGCATGATCGACCTCCGTTGGGTGTGAGGTCCCGTCGACAGGCCGTTGCCTCTACGTCCGTGCGTCGCTCGAGGTTTCGGTGAGCCCGGGCACGGCGAGCCGGAGCCGGCGAGGATACGTGGCCGATCGGCACTGCCGAGTTCTGGCCGGACTCGGCCGTTCGACGCCGTGCCGACCCGCGTGCGTTGCTCGGGAGCGCGGCGAGCCAGGCCACGGCGAGCCGGAGCCGGCCGGGTCCGGCCTCGCCAGGCGGGCGGCGTCGCGGCTCCGCTACTGGTTGGCAGGCGGCGTTGCGGCTGCGCTACCGGTTGGCGGGCACCGTGTCCGGCGAAGCGGGCGGCCGCATCATGCCCGGCCCGTGTCCCGGCATCTGCCCGGGCGCAGCAGGCAGGTGCATCGCGCCGGTGTCCACGGGTGGACCCATTCCCGGCCGATGGGGCATGTCGCCGTGCACCTCGCGGTGCACCTCCTCGTGCAGGCGCTACCCTCGCGGGCTCGTCCGCCTCACGGCGAGACCTCGAAGAAGCGAACGCGCTTCGCCTTCTCCTGCGTGTTGCGCAGTGCCCACTCGCTCTCGAACAGCAGGAGCGGCGCGCCCCTGGCGTCGCTGACCAGCGCGCAGCCGTAGCCGCGGGCGAGGTCGCGGATCTCGGCGTCGTCGCCCTGGACCCAGCGCGCGGCGCAATACGGCAGCCGCGCGAGCTTCGCGACGACGCCGTACTCGTGCTCCAGCCGGTGTAGCAGCACGTCGAACTGGAGCTGCCCGACCGCGCCGACGATCGGCGCCACGCCGGACGCCGCGTCCTCGTAGAACACCTGCACCGCGCCCTCCTCCGAGAGCTGACGGAGCCCCGTGTCGAGGTGCTTGCGCCGCATGGGGTCCGGCACGCTGATGCGCGCGAAGTGCTCGGGGCTGAAGCGCGGGATGCCGCCGAACGTGATGTCGCCGTCCGCGGAGAGCGTGTCGCCGACGCGCAGGCTGCCGCGGTCGTGGATGCCGATGACGTCGCCGGCCCACGCTTCCTCGACCACCGCGCGCTCCTGCGCCAGGAATTGCTGCGGCTGCGCGAGCCGCACGTCCTTGCCGCTGCGCGTGTTGCGCACGACCATGCCCGGCTCGAACCGGCCCGAGCAGATGCGCACGAACGCGATGCGGTCGCGGTGCTTCGGGTCCATGTTCGCCTGGATCTTGAACACGAAGCCGGTGAAGGCGGCGTCGTCCGGCCGGACGATGCGGCCCTCCGCCTCCCGCGGCGGGGGCGGCGGCGAGAGCTCGAGGAAGCGCTCGAGGAACGGCTCGACGCCGAAGTTGGTGAGCGCGCTGCCGAAGAACGCCGGCGAGGCCTCGCCTCGCAGGAAGGCGTCGCGATCGAACTTGCCGCCGATCTCGTCCAGCAGCGCGATCTCCTCACGCAGCCGCGCGAGCGCCGCCGCGCCGACCCACCGCTCGACCTCGGGCGCATCGAGCGGCGCGCTCTTCGCCGACACACGCGTCTGTCCATGATCCTGCCCGCGCTCGAACAGGGTGACTCGTCCCTGCGCACGGTCGTAGACGCCCGCGAAGCGGTCGCCGTCGATCACGGGCCAGGTCATGGGATAGACCGTGATGCCGAGATCCTTCTCGACGTCGTCGATCAGCTTCAGCGGGTCCTCGCCCGCGCGGTCACACTTGTTGACGAAG
>DATCLK010000265.1:0-9493 GCA_036563975.1 Longimicrobiales bacterium
CGTTGCGCAGGCGGCGCAGGTCGAAGACCTGCATGCCGTGGGGCCCGGCGCCGTCCGCCACGATGAAGGCGTGGTCCTTGTAGACCTTGATGTCGCGCCAGGTCGAGCCGGGCGAGGCCGCGGTCTTGGGCAGGTCGCCGACGAAGATGGGCTTGGTCGGGTCACTGATGTCCACGAACGACGTGCCGTCCATGCGGCCGACGATGGCGTACTCCTTGCCGGTCTCGGGGTCGGTCCAGCCCCAGACGTCGTTGAGCCGGACGCCCCGGCCGCCACCCAGGTCCTGGACGGAGAGGAAGGCGAGGAGGTCCACGTCCTTGCAGTCGAAGAGGGCGGCCTTGCCATCTTCGCCGCAGGGGGTCTCGCTGCCCACGATCGAAGCGAGGCGCTCCGCCGGGCTCTTCACCACGGCTGCTTCCCGCCATGCGCCGTCCGCCGCGCGCTCGAAGATGACGACGGTGCCGGAGCCGTAGTCGTCGCCGAGCATGGCCACGGCGGCGACGCTGCCGCGCACCGCGACGCTGGAGCCGAACGCGTCTCCGCGATCGAGCGCGTCCGCGGCGAGCCGCCGGACGCCGACCACATCCCCGCCAGCCGCGCGCTCGAACCGGTAGACGGCGCCCCGGGAGCCATCGGCGCGTGGCGCGCCGATCCAGAGCTCGTCGCCATCCGCCGCGATCGCGGAGCCGAAGCCGTTGCGGCGCGCGCCGTCGAAGGCGACGAGCCGGCCCAGCTCGCGCCACTCGCCCGCCTCGTCCGGAGCGAAGGCGTAGACGGCGCCCCGGGCGAAATCGGTGCCGGGCGCGCCCACCAGCAGCACGTTGCCGGCGACGGCCAGCGTCATGCCGAAGCCGTCGTTGCGCTGGAGCCCCGCGGCGGTGAGCACGGCCGTCCTCGTCCACGCGCCACCCGCGTCGCGCTCGTAGACCTCGACAGCGCCTGCGCCCTGGCCACGGCCGGGCGCGCCGATGAAGGCCCGCCCCTCCGAGAGGGCGACGGCGGCGCCGAAGAAGCGCTCACCGGACTCGTTGCTCGCGAGGCGCGCCTCGTGGGTCCACCGCCCGTTCGCGCCGCGGCGGAACACGTGGACGGCGCCGGGGCGGTCGTCTCCGCCCGGCGCGGCGACCAGCGCGATGTCGCCCTGGAGCGCGACGGCCGAGCCCAGCCCATCGCCTTCGGCGACATCGTCCACCGCGAGCCGCGCGACCTGGCGCCACGCATCACCCTCGCGGCGGAAGACGTACGCGGCGCCGCGGCCGCCATCCTCCCCGGCGGCGCCCACGAGCAGGGTCTCGCCATCCACGGCGATGGCCGAGCCGAAGCCGTCGCCGGGCTCGCCGCCCTCCGCCGCGAGCGTCGCGGCCTCGACCCACGCGCCGCCCTGGCGGCGGTAGATGTACACCAGCCCGGAGCGCATCTGGTTGAAGGGCTCGCCGGCGAGCACCGCGTCGGGCGTGACGACGACGGCTGCGCCGAAGCCGGCGAGCGCCGCCTCCTCCGGGGCGCCGGGCACGCGGGGGGCGCCCGGCGCGCCGGCGTACGTCTGAGCGGCCGCGTGGCCGGACGCGAGGAGCAGGAGCGTGACGGCGGGGAGGAGCGACCTCATGCGAATCCCTCCGGCTGTCGGGGCTAGGCGTTGCCGGGCGCATGGCGCCGGCATTCTCCGATTCGGAACGGTCTGCCGTTTCCCATTAGACACGGGAGGACCGATTGTGGTTCGCCGCGGGCCGCGGGGCAAGGGGCCTCGCCGGCCCGTTGCGCCGGCCGGGACCGCGCCCGGCTTCGGGCCGGCTTCTCGCCCTGCTGCTCGCCGGGCTTCCCACCCCGCCCCGGCCCGCGTGCCGTGCGCCTGCCTCGTCACGCTGCCCGGCGACGCGGGTGGGGGCCGCCGCGAGTCGGAGAGGGAGGTCGCCGGGAGGGACAACCCGCTCGGCTTCCGCGAGGGCGGCGCGCCGGTCGCGCTCACCCCGCGTCCGGCAGGATGCGCAGCGACGCCGGCGGCGTGCGGAGCGGCTCGGGCTCGTCCGTCGGCAGCTCGCCGTGCACGCGGTAGAGCCCGGGCGGCACCGCCGCGCCGCCGCGCCCGCGCTGGTCCCAGCGGTCGGAGAGCTCGAGCGTCTCGCCAGGCGCGAGCGTGCGGAGCTGGAGGATGGACTGCACGGCCTGCCCCTCGAGCCGGCGCCAGACCGGCGTGCCGTCCTCGCGGGTCACCACGATGTCGAACGCGATGGTGCGGCCGAGCAGGTGGAGGTCGATGGGGGCGCTGGTGCGGTTCGTCACGCGCAACGCGATGGGGACCGGCTCGCCCGCGCGGACGCTGTCCGGCACGTGGATCGTGAAGGCGAGGGAATCGCTGGTGGCGGCGGCGGGTCCGGTGGGCGGCTGCGTCATGGCGGTGTCAGGTTGGCTGGATGCACGCGGCGCATCGGGCCGACACGCCGCAATCGCGAGCGCCGCGATGCAGAGCGCCAGGGCGAGGATGGAGATGATGGGGCGGCGCATCGGGGTCTCATCGAGCCGCGAGTTCCGCGTCCGCATGGGCCGGACTTTGACGGCCAGGGCCCGGCACAGCTCGCCGAAGCGAGGTCCGCAGCCGCAGCGCCCGGACGCTGGCGGACGCCCGGGGCAGGGCACACGTGCAGGAAACGCGCCGGCCTCGCCAGGCACTGCGGCGGGAGCCCAGCCGGCTGCGGCACTCGTGGGCACACTCCCCGGGCCGCGCCGGCTGCGCGGGAGGCCACGCGGCGAGGGCGCGGCGCCTCGCCACCGCCGCGTGGCTGCGGCGACCAGCGATCAGAACGTGGTCAGCGAGCCGAGCTCGCGCTCGATGCCGGACATGGGGCTGAACACGAACTGCGTGCCCGAAGAGTTGCCGCCCCAGAGAATGCCCAGCAACGTCACGTTGTCACCGGTGCCGGGCCAGGCGAAGACGGGCGACCCGCTGTCCCCGCCGCCCACGCCCGCGTTCACGAAGCTCTGGCAGAGCTGCACGATGTTCGTGCCCGAAACCGCGACGTTCACGCACGTGTTGGTGATGGTGCCGAACGTCCAACCGGTGGTGCGGCCCACCTTGTTGGCCTGTGCGCCGGCGACGGGGTTGGCCTGCTCGGCGGTGATGTTGAAGGTGCCCACGATCTCGAGGGATCCGGAGAGACTCCCGCGGGACGCGGTGCGTGCGATGCCGCCGAGGTCGAAGCTGATCCCGGAGGTGTAGGTCGCGCGCGAGCTGTCGCTGAAGCGGCAGCGGCGGCCGCTCGGACACGGGCTGCCGGTGAAGTAGGTGGGATCCGCCACCTCGACGCCGATCGCGGCCGGGTCGACCGTGGAGAGCGGCTGGAAGTAGTCGGTGCCCTCCACGCCGCCCTGCCGCTCGGTGCAGTGCGAGTTCGTGATGAACGAGTTCTGGCCGCTGCGGATGGCGTTGAAGCCGAGCGTGCACAGGAAGTTGGAGAAGTGGATCTGGAGCCCGCCCTGGATGGGGCGGACGCGGTCGCGGAGCGTGACGGCGGGCGCGATGGGCTCTGTCTCGATCACGCTCACCGCCGCGTCGGGGATGCGGAGCCGCGCCGCGGCGGCGCGGGCGAGCCCGGCCGCGCCCGGATGCTCGACGCCGATCAGCAGCCGGTTGTTGGCTTCGTCGTTGTCGATGAAGACGACGCCTGGAAGGCCGAGCACTTCGGGGGTCGCATCGCTGAACCAGCGCTGCAGCTCCTGGTGGCGGAACGCGGCGGGCCGGACCTGGAGCTGCGCGGCGTCGAGCCCATGCTCGCGCAGCACGGGCGCGAGGGCGCGCTCCAGGCGGGTGCGCTGGCTGACGTCGGTGAGGTACGCCGTGGGCGTGCCGTTCTCGTCGAGGAAGAAACCGCCGAAGGCGGGCACCTCGCGGGCCACGGCATCCACGGGCGAGGCGATCACGCCGGGCGAGACCTCGGGGATTGGCGCGGCGGGCGCCGCAGGGCCGGGCACATCCGTGCAGGCGGCGGTCCACAGCACGAGGATGGCTGCTGCCGACACCGTGCTGCGAGTGGTGCGGAGCATGGTGATCCTCCCGGGTCCAGGTGTGGGACGACGAGGCGAACGGCCACGACGCGCGGCGCCGCGCGTCGCGTCGCAGCCCTTCGCCGGGGTTGTCGCTTGGGAGATTCCGGGTCCGAAACGCGGGGCGACGCAGGAGGCCGTCGGCGGGAGCGTGGCCTCTCGTGGCGCCCCACGAGCTCGAATGTGTGGCGATGAGGTTCGCCGCACAAGGGTTTTGTTTGCTCGCACGCGCCGCGAAGCGGTAGTCGACGGACTGATAACAGAGCGAGAAAACGGACGTCGTGATGAGCTCCTGCTCAGCGGGTGCGCGAGCTGGCGGAACCTAACGGACCCGCGCAACGAAGCCGCGTCGGAGGCCGCGAAGCTGTCGCGCGGCGGAGTCCGGGGGCGTTGTGCGGAAGAGTGGAGTGCGTCGGCTCAGGTCGGTGCGGAGGGGTGTAGCGCGGAGCGACCGCACGGACCAGCGGACGGAGCACGTCGCGCCTGGCTGATGGATGACAGCTCCCGGGCCGGCGCCGGACCGATGGCGGAGTGGGGGCCGGCTCCTCCGGCTCGGCTGCGGCTCCGAAGCCCGTTCTCTGACGCTGCCGGCCTGATGCTGGAGCCGGCCGCCCGCGCGTGTTAGGTTGCGAGGCGGTTCCCACCCCAACAGGACGGGCACGATGCCTGGACCTCCGACTCGTTCACCGCGATCCGCTGCGCTGGAGTGGCTCACCATCGCGCTGCTTGGCGTGGCCGTCGTCGCAGCGTGCGACGGGCGGGGCGCGGCCGGCGCGGCGCAGGCACGCTCTGCCGGCACCGCCGTTGCCGCCGCGCCGGCGGCGCAGCTCGCGGACAGCACGTTCGCGCGGCTGATCGCGGAGCTGTCCGAGCCGGGCGGCTACTTCGACACGGACAACCTGATCTCGAACGAGGCGTTGTACCTGCACGTCGCGCAGGACCTGCGGGCGCTGGGCGGTCGGGGCGGCGCGTACATCGGGGTGGGCCCGGACCAGAACTTCTCGTACATCGCGGCGCTGCGTCCCTCGATCGCGTTCATCCTGGACATCCGGCGGGACAACCTGCTCCAGCACCTGTTCTTCAAGGCGCTGTTCGAGCTTTCGCCGGACCGGCTGACGTACCTCGCGCTGCTGTTCGGGCGAGAGCTGGACGGCGCGGGTGAGGAGGATGCAGCTGTCGGGATCGAGGCGCTGGTCGAGCGGCTCGACGCGGCGTCGGTGACGCCAGGGAGCACGGAGCGCGCGCTGCGCGTCGTGCGCGAGCGCGTGCAGGCGCTGGGCGTGCCGCTCTCCGCGGCGGACCTCGAGCGGATCGACTTCATCCACCGCAGCTTCATCGAAGCGGGGCCGGACATCCGCTTCACGAGTCACGGCCGGCGGCCACAGTTCTACTACCCGACGTACCGGCAGCTCCTGCTCGAACGCGACCGCACGGGTCGGCACGCGAACTACCTCGCGAGCGCCGAGGATTTCCGCTTCCTGAAGCAGATGCAGGAGCGGAACCTGGTGATCCCGGTGGTGGGGGACTTCGCGGGGCCGCACGCGCTCGCAGCGATCGGCCGCGAAGTCGAGCGGCGGGGCGAGCGCGTCATCGTGTTCTACACGTCGAACGTCGAGTTCTATCTGATGATGGATGCCGTCTTCGACCGCTTCGCCCGGACCGTCGCCGGGCTGCCGCGCGCGGACGGCGCCGTGATCGTGCGCAGCTACTTCAACCGCGGGCGCAGCGGGCATCCGGCCACGGTGCGCGGCTACTACAGCACGCAGCTCCTGCAGGACATGGGGGAGTTCGTGGAGGCGTGGAGGCGAGGCGAGTACGGCAGCTACTATGCGCTGGTGAGGGCGTCGGCGGCGGGTCTGACCGTCCGCTAACCGCTGGACGGCAAAGGCGCGGACGCGGTGTGGCGGCTGCCGCGATCGGCGCGCCAGCGAAGGGGCTGGTGGCCGCAGGTAAGTAGGAATCGCGTCGCCGGGCGGGCCGCAGCTCGCCTGGCGTCGTTCAGTGTCTGCGCTGCGCCCCGTCGCCTCGTAGAGCGCGCCGAGCGAGCCCAGGCCGAGGGCGGCCGCGTGGCCGCCGATCAGCGCGTCGATGATGGACGGCGCTTCGTCGGCGAGCAGCACACCCGCGGACAGCATCTCACGCAGCAGCACCTCCGCCTCGGCGGCGCGGCCCGCATCCAGCGCGAGCAGCGCGCGGGCGAACTGCGCCTCGACGGCGGTGCGCACTCCCCTCGTGCCGGGGATCGGCAGCTCCCATTCGGTCGCCGTGGAAGGGAACGTCACGTAGCGCGTCCCCAGGATGTCGATGGAGCCGGCGCGGGCGAGGGTCGAGAGCTCCACGGCCGCGGGGTCCGCGGCAACGGCACGCAGGTACGGCCGGCGCCGTGCGTGCCCTCGTACGCGTTGCCTCGTGCTCCTCGACTAGCGGGCTCGTGGTCCGGTTGCTTGCGAACCGTGCCGCCCCTCGCTAGCTTGGCGCGTATCTTCCTCGACAAGCGACGCGTTCGCGCGCCGACGCGCCCTTCCGCCGACCGGTCCGCATGCCCGAACGGCTCGATCACCTGGCGACGCCCTCGCACGATCACGCGCCCGCGCCATCCGCGGGACGGGCTGACGGCGCGCGCGAGAGCACGTCCGACGATCTCGCCAACTTCGAGGCGTTTTTCCACCAGCATTACGGCGCACTCTGCGAATATATCCGGCACATCGTGCACCTGCCGCACGTGGCTGAGGAGCTGGCCCAGGACGCGTTCGTGAGCCTGTGGGAGCGCCACACCCGTGCGCCGGTGCAGATGGCGATCTCCTACCTGTACACGACGGCGCGCAACCGCGCCTACAGCTATCTCCGTCACCGGCGCGTGGTGCGGAGCGCGGCGCGGGAGCTGGCCCTGGACGCAGCCGAGCCGCGGGATGAGACCCTGACCGTCGAGGTCCACGCCCACGACCTCGCCGAAGCTGCGCAGCGGGCCATCGACGAGCTGCCGGAGCGCTGTCGCCTGATCTTCCTGATGAGTCGCCGCGAGGGCCTGTCGTACGCTGAGATCGCGCACGCGCTGGACGTGGCGGTCAGCACGGTGGAGACGCAGATCTCGCGCGCCCTCAAACACCTGCGCACTCGCCTGGGGCCGTACCTGGTCCTGACGGCCGCGTTGTCACCCGTCCTCGACCTGGCGCGCCGCTGCCTGTCCTGAATCCGGGCTGAACCGCCCAGCGAAATCGCGACCCAGACTCCGCGACGTCGGAGTTCGTCCTGCCTGCACTGAATCCGGGCTGATCCGCACGGGGCGGCCGCCGCAGCCGCTCCATGCGCGATGCGACGGGTAGCCGCGAAGGGGTAGCCAACTTCAGCTCCATCGATCCGCCGGCACGCCACGCACGCACGGGCCGTCACACCGCCGCGCCCGCCGGCGGATCGTCATCTCTTTCCACGCCACCCGCGCACGGCTCGTCACACCGCCGCGCCCGTCTCCCGGTGGTGATTTCGCCCCGCACCATCGGCGCATCGACCGCTCCGATTGCCACGACGGCGGGAGGTATCCGGCACCCGATTGGGCTTCACGACCGGGTGGCTCGAGGGTCTTGTCCCGGTACTCGGCGAGTCGTGCGTCTATACCGGACAGGAGCCATGGAGAACGATTCGATGTCACCTGAAGAGCTCGATCGACTCATCGCCCGCTACGTGGCCGGCGAGGCCGCGCCGGATGAGGTGGCGCGCCTCGAGGCCCTCATGGCGGCCGACGAGACGATCGCGAAGGAAGTCGATGCGCTGCGCCGCGCCTGGCAGGCGGCGGGGGCGGTGCGCTCGCCGTGGGACTCGCGCGTCGCGTGGAAGTCGGTGAGGGCCCGGCTGGTGCCGCCCTCCTCCGGCGATGCGGGGCGCGTACGGCCCTGGGTGGTCGATGGGGGCGGCCGTCCGGCGAGCGGTGGACGGCTGCGCCGGGCGGCGTGGCTGCTGGGCCGGGTCGCAGCGGTGCTGTTGGTGGTCGCGGGCGGCGTGTGGGGTGTGGTGGAGTGGACGGCGGGGGGCGGGGTCCCGGAGCCGCTGAATCGGGTCGCCACCGAAAGGGCGCAGGTCGGCCCGGTCTATCTGAGCGACGGCACGCGCGTGTTGCTGGGTGCCGAGAGCGAGCTCCGGTTTGCGCCGTCGCTCGGCGCGAGGTCTCGCGACGTGTACCTCGACGGCAACGCGTACTTCGAAGTCAAGACGGATCCCAGGCGGCCGTTCCGCGTGCACACCGCCCAAGGCGTCGTCGAGGTGCTCGGCACGCGCTTCGGCGTACGCGCCTACGGCGCGGATTCCATGACGACCGTCGTGGTCGCCGAGGGTCGTGTGCGACTGGACCACGTCACGCCGGACGACGTTGGCGATGGCCGCAGACCGGGTCGCGCGGCGGCGGAGAGGAACGCCGTCGTGCTCGAGTCGGGCGACCTCGGCCGGGTCACCGCGCGCGGCGAGATCGAGAAGCAGCGCGGCGTGGCGGTGGACCGTTACCTGGCGTGGACGGAGCGCCGGCTCGTGTTCACGGACACACCGCTCCGCGAGATCGCCGCGGAGCTGCAACGCTGGTACGACGTCGAGATCACGATCAGCGAGGAGTCGCTCGGACGGCGGCGGCTCTCCGCCACGTTCGGGCACGAGCCCCTCGACGCAGTGCTCAATCACCTTGCGATCGCGCTCGGCGCGCGCGTCGTGCGCGAAGGACGGACCGTCACGTTCCAATCACGGTAATGCAGACAAGGAACCCCGGAGGGTCGATGATGCGCCGGCAGCTCGTCCTGCTGTTGTCGCTCTGGAGCGCGGTTGGGGGCGCGGCCGGAGCCTCCGCGCAGGAGGCGTCGCGGTCGTCTACAGCCGATGGCCCCCGCTTCCTGCTCGCGACGTCGTCGGCGATGGTGCCGGTGGACGTCCAGCGCATGCCGGTGCTGCGCCAGCGCGTCTCGCTGGATGTGGTGGATGGGTCGATCGAGGCGGCGTTCGCGGAGCTCACGCGCCAGACGGGCGTGCACTTCGTCTACACCACCGACGTCGTGCCGCCGGAGCGGAGGGTGCGGGTGCGGGTGCAGGACGTCACCATGGCTTCCGCGCTCTCGGCGTTGCTGACCGGAACCGAGGTGGACGTGGTGGTGCCGGAGGCCGGGGGCACGCTGATCGTCCGGCCGCGGGAGCGGGATTCGGCGGCGCACCCGAAGCGCACGGCGCCCGGAACCATCCAGGGCTACGTGCGGGAGCAGGGGACGGGCACGCCGGTCGTGAACGCGGAGGTCGTGGTGGAGGGCGGCGGGCGCGCGCTCACGAACGCGAGCGGGTTCTACCGCATTGCCAAGGTACCGCCCGGCCGCCACCGCGTGACCGCCAGCTCGATCGGCTATGCGAAGGGCACGCAGGAGGTGGAGGTCGGAGACAGCGCGACGGTGAGACTCGACTTCGCGCTGGAGGTCGTGCCCACGCGGCTGGC
>DATCLK010000266.1:0-14744 GCA_036563975.1 Longimicrobiales bacterium
GCCAGCCGATGTCAAACCCGCACCGCCACCAGCCCACCATCATTGCCGTCGACACCGGCGGCACCTTCACCGACATCCTTTGCCTGCGTCACGACGGCTCGCTCGCGCGCCTCAAGCTGCCCTCCACGCCCCATGATCCGGCGGAGGCGGTGATCGAGGGGATCCGCCGCGTGCTGGCCGAGCCGGGCGGCGACCACCCTCTCCCATTTCTCCTGATCCACGGCTCGACGGTCGCGACGAACGCGCTGCTCGAGCGCCGGGGCGCGCGCGTCGGGCTCGTGACCAACCGCGGCCTGGAGGACGTGCTCGAGATCGGCCGGCAGAACCGGCCGCAGCTCTACTCGCTGGTCGGGCGACGGCCGCCGCCGCTGGTCGCCCGCGAGGACCGGCACGGCGTGGCGGGCCGGCTCGGGCCGCGAGGCGAGGAGGAAGAGCCGCTGGACGAGGCGGACCTCGCCGCGCTCCCTGGGCGGCTGCGCGGCGTCGCCTCGGTGGCCGTGTGCCTGCTGCACAGCTACGCCAACCCTGCGCACGAGCGGCGCGTCGCCGCCGCGCTCGCGGGGCTCGGCGTCCCGGTCTCCGTCTCGTCCGAGATCCTGCCCGAGTATCGGGAGTACGAGCGCACGGCCACGACGGTGGCCAACGCCTACGTCGCGCCCCTCATGGATCGCTACCTCGCGCGGCTGGAAAGCGAGTCCGGTGCGACGCGCGTGCGCATCATGGGCTCGGCCGGCGGGGCGCTGCCCCTGGCGCGGGCCCGGCGCGAGCCGGTGCACACCATCCTCTCCGGCCCCGCCGGCGGCGTCGTGGGCGCGCTCGAGGCCGCGCGCCGCGCCGGCTTCACCGACATCATCGGCTTCGACATGGGCGGCACGTCCACGGACGTGACGCTCTGCCCTGGCCGGCCGCTGCACACGCGCGAGTTCGTGATCGCGGGCCTGCCCGTGGCCGTGCCCGTGCTGGACATCCACACCGTGGGCGCGGGGGGCGGGTCGATCGCGCGCGTGGACGTCGGCGGCGCGCTGCGCGTGGGGCCGGAGAGCGCGGGCGCCGACCCGGGCCCCATCTGCTACGGCCGCGGCGGCAGCGAGGTCACGGTCACCGATGCGCACGTCTGGCTGGGGCGCCTGCCCGCCGACGCCTTCCTGGGCGGCGAGCGACGCCTCGAGCGCGAGCGCATCGCGGCGCCGCTCGCCGCGCTGGGTGAGCGCCTGGGCTGCTCGCCGGAAGAGGCCGCGGAGGGCGTGCTCGCGGTCGTCAGCGCGGCCATGGAGGGCGCGCTTCGGGTCATCAGCGTCGAGCGCGGCTACGACCCTGCGGACTTCACGCTCGTCCCGTTCGGTGGGGCCGGCGGGCTGCACGCCGCCGAGCTCGCGGAGCGGCTCGGCATCCCGCGGATCTTGCTCCCGCCGGACCCGGGGCTGCTTTCCGCGTTCGGCATGCTGGTCTCGCCGCTGCGGAAGGACGCCTCCCGCACCGTGCTCCTCGAGGCCGATGCTGCGGCCGGCCGGCTGGAGGCCGAGTTCGCGCAGCTCGCAGCTGATGCCGTCGCCGCGATGGAGGCGGAAGGCATCCCTCGCGCGCGCGTGAGCCTTGCCTACTGGGTGGACGCCCGGTACCGGGGCCAGAGCTACGAGCTGCGAGTCCCGGCGGAGGACTGGGTCGAGGCATTCCACGCCGCGCACGAGGCGCGCTACGGCTTCGCGCGGCGCGGCGTGGTGGTGGAGGCGGTGACGCTCCGGGTCGAGGCCACCGCTCCGGGCCCTGTCGTCCCCGAGCCGCACCTGCCCTCTGCGCCCTCACCCGATCCCCGGCCGGACGCGGTCGAGGCCGTCGTCCTCCAGGGCAAGGCCGTGCGTGTCCCTCGTTACGGACGGGCGCGACTCCTGGCCGGCCACCGGATCAGCGGCCCGGCGATCATCACCGAGTACAGCGCCACGGCCTGGCTGCCGCCCGGCTGGCGCGCCGAGGTGCTGCCGAACGGGGCCATCCTGGTGCAACTCTGAGCGGCTGGCTACGGTCCACCGCGCGTACGCCACCAGCTCGCACGTCCGCGAGTGGAACACTGAGCGCCCGGCTGCTGGGGCGTCGCCTGCCGGAACGGGATTGCGTTCTGCATTGCCGCTCGCGTAATTCGGCGGCTGGGCCCTGGCCGGTCCGGAGCGGCCGCAACGGCACCGGGTTCCGCACGGCCACCCACCGGCATTGCGGGGCCGCCAGTGGCGGGCGCTGTCAACAGCGGCTGCACGAACGGACCTGGCCCTGGCCCGACGCTTGCAAGACGTCGCCCCCCGCATCAAGCCCTCTCCCCATCGATGCGCCCCCGCCGAGCGGCGGCCTTCCTGGCGCTGGGCGGCCGCCGCTCGCCAGTTGACACCTTCAGGAGGTCGACACCGCATGCGCACGTTCGTGAAAACTGTTCTCGTCGGCGCCCCGCTCCTCTTCGCGAGCGTAGCCGATGCAGAGGCCCAGCGGCTCCAGCTCGTGCCGCGCGCGGGCATCTTCGTCTCGGGGAGCAACCTGGCCGAGGTGAGCAGCTCGGTCGGGCAGGTCCAGGCGGACATGAAGGGAACCCTCGGCGTGGGGCTCGGCCTCGAGGTCGGGATCCCGCTCTCCCCCATCGGGTTCCGTGCGGGGTTCGACTACGCGACCAACTCGAAGCTGTCGCTCAAAGGCATCAGCAGCGATGAGGACGAGGCCGGCGCGAAGCTGCTGGCCGTGACGGGCGACGTCGTGCTCCGCCCCCTCCCGCGGCTGATCGTCGTGCAGCCGTACCTGGTCGGCGGAGCGGGCTGGAAGCGTTACGCCTTCGAGGTCTCGGAGCTGGATGACAGCATCGAGGATCTCTTCCCGGAGGACCAGACGGACTTCACGCTGCACGGCGGCGCCGGTGTGGACGTCTCGCTCGGCCCTCTCGCGCTGCGTGCCGAGGTCAGCGACTACGTGAGCCGGTTCGAGCTCGACGAGGGCGGGGAGCGCAAGACGCAGCACGACATCTTCGCCACGGTCGGGCTGCGGCTCCGGCTCTTCTGACGCGGCTCCGGCCATTCTGATCTGGATCCGCGCGCGGGCGGGTCGCCGTGAGGCGGCCCGCCCGCCGTGGCATCTGCCGCTCGCCGCCTTCTCATCCCCTCGCCCGCCGCGACCTGCGCGCGCGGCGGCCGGCGCCGCCCGACCCACAGGCCGGGCTCAGCCGCCCGCCTCCCGACCCTTCTGCGCGGCCTCGCTCGTCGTCGCCTCCCCGTACGTCCGCTGCATCCCCTCGCCGATCAGGCGTCGTTCCATCTGCGCGTCCAGTTCGGGGTAGCGGCGGCGCAGCGCGTGGACGATGGCGGCCACCTGTTCGCCTCGCTCGTGCTCGTCCCGATCGAACAGCCCGGCCCGCAGCATCTCGTGGAACAACTCCGCCCGTGCCTGGCTGTACGCCGCTTCCCTGCTGTCTGTGCCTGGCATGGCCGCCCCCGCGCCGAAACGTGTCCCCTTCGGCTTCTCACCGGGGGCAAGAAGCGCACCGCCGGAAGCGGCGCACGGCGGCGGCCCCGCCCGGGCGTAGTTGACGTGCAGCTCCTCATGCTCGACTCCTCATGCTCGACGGCGGCGGCCGGAAGCTGCGCACGCCCGTGGACCGCGGCCCGGGCCGCGCAGGTCCGCCGGGGCGGCCGCGGCCCGGGCGGGTGCCCCGCCCGGATGCCTTCCCCGGCCGCGACGGGGGCGCCATCTTTCCGGGTCGCGCGGCGTTCCCCCTTGGGGAGGCGAGGCGCCCGCCCCGGAACGGGGGGGTCGGGAGTGGGTAAACCGGGGCGGTCCGCTCGCGCGGAATCCGGAACACCTGGGACGCGAACAGAATGAAGCAGACCATGGAGGCACGGCGCGCGCCGCGGTCGGTCCAGGAGCGCGGCGAAGGGGAGGCGTACCGTCCGCCGTACGTTGCGGCAGGGGTTGCGGCGCTGGCCGTCTTCACGCTCTACGCCGTCACGCTGGCGCGCACGACGCAGTTCTGGGACACGAGCGAGTACATCGCGACCGCCCACATCATGGGCATCCCGCACCCGCCCGGGAACCCGCTCTTCGTGGTGCTGGCACGGGCCTGGGAGCTGCTGCTCGCCCCCACGGGGCTCTCGGTCGCGGTGCGGATCAATCTCTTCAGCGCGACCATGAGCGCGCTGGCGCACGGTTTCTGGTTCCTGGTCATGCACCGGGTGGCCGCGTTCCTGACGCCGAACCGGATCGCGCGCCTGGTGACGGCTGGCGCCGCGGTGGTGGTGAGCGCGACGGCGTTCACGGTGTGGAACCAGTCGAACGTGAACGAGAAGGTCTACACGGTCTCGCTCTTCACGATCGCGCTGCTCAGTTGGCTGGCCTTCCGCTGGCGGGACAATCTCGGGCAGGGCAAGGACGACAACCTGCTCCTGCTCATGGTGTTCGTGCTGGCGCTGTCGGTCGGCAACCATCTCATGGCGTTCCTGGTCGCGCCGTCGCTCGCGCTGTTCGTGCTGATGGTCGCTCCGCGGACGCTGCTCAACTGGCGGCTGTACGCGGCGGCGGCGGCGGCCGTGGTGTTGGGGCTCTCCATCCACCTGTTCCTGCCGCTGCGCGCCTCGCTGGATCCCGTCATCAACGAGGCGGACCCCAGCACCTGGACGGCGCTGCTCGAGTCGCTGACCCGCAAGCAGTACAGCAAACCATCGGTCCTGTCGGATCCGACCCAGCCGGGGATGCCGCGCACGCTCTCGCTGTTCGCCGCGCAGCTCGGGAACTACTTCCAGTACTTCGACTGGCAGTGGGCGCGCTCGGTGGCGGGGCCGGACCCGCTGTTCGGCGGCGCGCGACCGTTGTTCACGCTCGCGTTCGTCCTGCTCGGCGTCTACGGCGCGGTGGCACACTACCGCAAGGACCGCACGAGCTGGGCGTTCATTGGCGTCCTCTTTCTCACGCTCTCGATCGGGCTGACGTTCTACCTGAACTTCCGCTACGGGTACTCGTACGCGACGGACCGCTTCCCGGACATGGAGATGCACGAGGTCCGCGAGCGGGACTACTTCTTCATCGTGGGCTTCTCGGTCTGGGGGCTGTGGGCGGGGCTCGGCATCGCGACGCTCTGGCAGCGCCTGGCGGCGGAGCTCCGCGAGCGCCTGGCGGCCGCGGCGGCGCAGCCGGGGCGCGCGCAGCTCCTCGCGGCCCCGGTGCTCGCGGTCGCGCTCGTGCCGCTCATGCTCAACTGGAGCTGGGCGAGCCGCGCGCACGATTACTCCGCACGCGACTGGGCCTACAACCTGCTCATGAGCGTGGAGCCCTACGGCGTGCTCTTCACCAACGGCGACAACGACACCTTCCCGCTCTGGTATCTCCAGGAGGTCGAGGGCATCCGGCGGGACGTGACGGTGATCGTCATGAGCTACCTGAACACGCCGTGGTACGTCAAGCAGCTCCGACAGCTCACCACGCCTTGCCCGCCGGGCCAGAGCGCGGCGGATGACCCGACGCGCATCATCTGCCAGCGGCCGTTCGAGCCGGAGCAGGGCGCCGGGATCTACGAGGTCGTGGACCCGTCCGCGGGAGACCGGCCGGGTCAGGAGGCGCTCGCGCTCCCGCCGGGCCGCCGGCCGCCCACGCGCTCGATTATCCCGCTCACGGACGAGCAGATCGACGAGATCGCGAACACGGGACCGTTCATCACGCAAGAGGCGCACACGTTCGCCGCGGGCGCGATCGAGACGACGATCCCGCGGGGCACGATCATGATCCCCGCGGACATCTTCATGGGCTTCATCATCACGAACGCGATCGACGACCGCCCGATTTACTTCGCGACCACGACGCAGGCGTACCAGGAGCTGAACCTGTGGCCGTACCTGATCCGGCAGGGCGTGGCGTTCAAGCTGCACAACGGGCCGGTGAACCCGGACTCGATGCCGGGCGTCGTCGCGCTGCCGGACGATCGGTGGGCGCCGATCTTCGGCCCGTACCTGGATCTCGAGCGCACCGACTCCCTGCTCTGGAACGTCTTCCAGCACGCGCCCGGGTTCCCGGACAAGTGGACGCACTGGGTGGATCGGCCCACGCGAGGGATCCCGAACTACTACGGCTACGCCCACTACGCGGCCGCGCAGGGCCACGCCCTGCGGGGTGACACCATCCAGGCGGCCCGGCACATGGAGCGCGTGGAGGCGTGGTTGACCCTGGGGAAGTAGCGTCGGCGCGTCCGGCAGGGCGTTACGCCGGCGCCGCCATGGTGCTGGGCGCCGCCTCGCTGTGGGGCACGCTCGGTCTCTTCGGCAAGCTGCTCTACGGGAAGGGGCTCACGCCGCTCGAGCTGGCGAGCGTGCGCGCCGCGATAGGGACCCTCGGCCTCGCGGTGTGGGTCGCGCCCGCGCCCGCCCGCCTCCGCATCCGTCCCCGCGACCTGCCGTTCTTTGCGCTCTACGGCGTGGTGGCCGTCGCGCTCTTCCAGTGGCTCTACTTCGAGGCCGTCGAGCGCACGTCGCTGGCGAACGCCGCAGCGCTCCTGTACACCGCGCCCGCATTCGTCGTCCTGCTCGCGCGCCTCTCCGGCGACCGGCAGCTCACGCCGCGGCAGCTCGTCGCATTGGGAATGGTGCTCGTGGGCGTGTTCCTGGTCACCGGCGCCGCCGCGGCGCTTGCCGGCGGAACGCGCATCGGCCCGGCCGCCCTCGCCTTCGGCCTCGCCTCCGGCCTGACCTACGGGCTGTACACGGTGCTGGGCAAGCGCGCGCTCCAGCGCTACGACCCCATCCGGACGGTGTTCTGGGCCTTCGCGTTCGGCGCGCTGGCGATCTCGCTCGCGGCGCCGCCGTGGCGGCCGTTCGTGGAGCACCCTGCCGCGACGCCGCTGCTCGTGCCCCTCGGCCTCCTGCCCACGCTCGCCGCATACCTGCTCTACATCAACGGGCTTCGGCGCCTGCCCGCGCCTACCGCCGCCATGCTCGCCACCGTGGAGCCCGTCGTCGCGACGCTGATCGGCGTCGCGGTGCTGGACGAGCCGTTGGGTGCAGGGCAGGCCGTGGGCGTCGCGCTCATCGTCGGGGCCGCGCTGCTGCTCGCCCGTGCGCGCCCGGACATCCCGGCCCCGACGCCGCTGGCCCACCACACCGCCTGAGCCGCGGCCAGCACGGGCGCGGGCCCTGCGGCATCGCGGGGTGGTCGGCCGGCGACCGGCCCCGCCCCCACCCGCTCGCCGGTACGGGAGTGACCCCTGCCGCTTCGGACACACACGCGCGCGGTCAGACGCCTCCCGGCGGCCTCTAGCCCCTGTGCTTCCGACGATGGCCGGGGTCGCTGTCCTCAGGACGCGAGCCCCTCGAGGGCAGGCCGGATCCTCTCCTCGCGCACGATGCTCGCGCCGGTGCGCTCGTCGTACTCGACGCGGATGACCTGATCCAGGCTCTCGCGCACGGACTCGATGTGCGTGATCAGGATGACCTGCTCGTAGCGGTTCTCCAGGCGGTGCAGCAACTGGATGACGTTGTCGCGGCGCTCGAGATCCAGTGAGCCGAGCACCTCATCGAGGATGAGCACGGAGAGCGGGTGTCCCGAGCGTTCGGCGATCATCTGACTGATCGCCAGGCGCAGGACGAGGTTCACGATGTCCTCCTCGCCTCCGCTGATCACCGGCTTCTCCTCGCCCTCGTCCAGCACGAGCACGTCGTACTTCTCGTCGATCTCGAGGGCGGTGTAGCGGCCGTCCGTCAGCTCGGAGAGGAAGCCGCTCGCGATCTCGGCCAGCTCGGGCCGGAGCCGTGCGTTCAGCTCGGCGCGCAGCTCGCCGAGCGCAGCGTCCAGCTCTTTGTGGTGGCGGAAATCGGACTCCAGGGCGGCGAGCGCGGCCCGCCGCTCCTGGTACTCGGACTCGGCGCGCACCGCAGCCTCGAGCGCCTGCTCCGCGGCCTGGACCACGCCGCGCAGCTCGACCACGCGCAACTCCGCCTCCCGTTGCTCGGCCGCGGCGCGCTCGACCTCCGCAGCGAGCTCGCGGTACGCATCCTCCCGGAAGCCGAGCTCCGCGCGCCGCCGCTCCGTCTCCGCGAGCCGCGCGCGCAGCATCTCGATGCGCGCCTCCGCAGCGGCGAGCGCGCGCTCCCGCTCCGGCCGCGCCTCCGCCGCGGGCTCGAGCCGGCTCGCGCGCCGCTCCAGCTCGCGCAGCTCGCGGAGCCGCGCCTCCGCCCGCTGGTGGCGCGCGCGGTCGTAGTCGGCGGGCAGCGCCGCGAGCTCGGCGCGCAGCTTCTCGAGCCGCTCCTCGCGCTGCCGCCGGTCCGCGCGCAACGTGTCCAGCTCCTGCACCGCTTGCTGGCAGCGGGCGAGCTTGCGCGCCTTCTCCTCGACGACGGCGCGCGCCTCCGCGCGCCGCATCTCCGCCCGCGCCAGCTCGTCCGGCTTGGTCGCGAGCTGCCTCTCGCGCTGGCGCAGCCATTTGCCGTCCTGAACCAGCGCCTCCCACTCGTCGCGGAGGCGGGCGAACACGCGCTCGAACTCGGCGCCCAGCGGCCGCTCGCAGGTGGGGCAGATGCCGTCCGGCCCGGCCTGCTCCAGCATGCGCATCTGCTCCTTCAGCTCCTGACCCCGCTTGCGGTACGTGTCGAGCCGCGTGCGCACCTCCTCCTTCCGCTGCACCCATTCCGAGAGCTGCTCGCTCACGGCCTGCTCGAGGGCGAGCAGCTCGCGCCGCGCCTCCTCGAGCTCCCGGCCGTACTGCTCGGCGAGGCGGGGCGCCTGCTCGACGGCGGCGAGCCGGCGCTCGCCCTCCCGCAGCTCGCTGAGGAGCGCGCGCTCGCTGTCCTCGAGGGCGCGCCGGCGCTCGGCCAGTCGCGCCTGCTCGGCGAGCTGCTCGCACTCCTGGACCACGGTGGGGAGCGCGGCGAGCTGCTCCCTCAGCGCCGCCAGCTCGGCCGCCGCCGCCGTGGCCGCCTCCAGCTCCTCTCTCGCGCGCACCGCTTCCCGCTCTGCGGCCTCGAGCTCCGCGCGGGCGATGTCGATGGCGTGCGCCAGCTCGCGGTCCTGCTCGCGCGCGGCCTGCGCCTCCCGCCAGCGCGGCGCCAGCGCCAGCGCGCGCTCCGCCGCTGCACGCGCCGCCTTCTCCGCCGCGCGCGTCGCCGCGATCGCCTCCCTCCTGCGCCTCTCCGCCGCGTCCCGCTCCGCCCGCAGCGCCTCGGGATCCGGCAACCCCGCGCGCAGGCCCTCCGCTTCGTGCCGCAGCTCGTTGCGGCGCTGCCGGACCCGCTCCTGCGCGACCCGCAGGCGCTCGTAGCCCAGCACCTGGCTCAGGAAGAGGGCGCGCTGCGCCGCGCCCATCTGTGCCAGGAACTGTAGCTCCTTCTGGCCGGTGAAGTAGGTGTTGAAGAACTCCTCGCGGCTCATGCCGAGCCGGCGCTCGAGGTATTGCGTGACGCCGCCGAGCGAGGTGGCAACGGGCGTCGTCGAGCCGTCCAGGTAGACGTCTGCGCTCTTCAGCGTGCGGACCACCCTGTACTCGTGGCCGGCCAGCTCGAAGACCAGCTCGACCTGCACGCGGCTACCCCCGGGCGCGCGAGAGAAACGCAGCGTGTCGTTCGTCCCGCGGATCGCCGCGGAGCCGTAGATCGCCCAGCCGATCGCCTCGAGGATGGTGCTCTTGCCCGCGCCGTTCGGGCCGATGATCCCCGTCAGCCCGCGCCGGAACTCGATGGTCGTGTCCGCGTGCTGGCGGAAGTTGAGCAGGTGGATCCTGACCAGGCGCATGCCCGCCTCCTCCCCTACCCCTCCATCCGCGCCGCGACGAGCGGATCACGCGGCTCGGCCCCGGCCTCGGCGGCGAGATACGTCTTCGCCAGCTCGATCAATCGGGCGATGTCGATCTCCCGCGACGACGGCTGCCAGTGCCGCTGGAGGAAGTTCTCGACTTCTTCCTCCAGCGTGCGTCGCCGGAACGGCGCGCCGTAGCCGACCACGCGCCGCACCTCCGGCCGCCGCACGTCCAGGTGGAAGTGCAGCGCCTCGGCCTTGTAGGCGCGGATCTGCCGGTGATCGAGCTGCCGGAACAGCTCGCGCGGCACGTCCTCGATCACCAGCCGCACGATCTTGCCCGCGATCCCGCCCGGCACCGCCTCGACGAGCCGGCGGATGTGCGCATCGATCTGCTCCGGAGGCAGCCACCGCGGCCCCACGGCGCCGCCCGACGCCGCCGCGCTCGCTTGCTCGCCCCGCGCCCCGTCACCTGCCGACCCCCCTTCCTCGCCCCCGCCCGGGTGGAGAGGCCGGGGGGAAGGGCCAGGGATGGCGTCCGCCCGGGCCGAGAAGCGGGGCAGGTCCACCACCGGCCGCGTCGGCACGGGGTGCAGCGTCACGCGCCGCGTCTCCGTGTCGTAGGTCAGGAACCCCTTCTCGCCGTGCGCCTCCTCCCAGATGTTGGTCGAGGTCCGCTCGATTCCGCCCGCGTACCACATGTTGGGCGCCAGCTCGGTCGCGATGTGGTAATGGCCCAGCGCCACGTAGTCCCAGCGCTCCGGCCGGATCGCCGCGGCCTCGATGCGCGCGCCGCCGTACTCGCTGACGTAGCGCAGCCTGGCTTCCGCGCCGCCGCCCACGACGTCGCCGTGCAGCATCAGCACGTTCACGGCCGCAGCCGGGTCCGGGTCGAGCGCGAGCGGGTCGCCGCTGGCGAGCGCGGCGTGCGGGACGCACAGCACGGACACGCCGATCTGCTCGAGGTACACGGCGCGTGCGGCGTCGTCCACCACGACCACGCCCGGGATCTCCGCGAACAGCCGCAGGATCCCGCCCGTCTCCGCGGCACGCGGCGTGTCGTGGTTGCCGGCGATCAGCACCACCGGCGCGTCCGGCAGCGCGGCGCGCAGGCGGGCGAACTGGCGGAACGCGTCCGTGATCGCCGCGTTGCTCGGCCGCACGGTGTGGAAGACATCCCCTGCGACGAGGACGAGGTCCGCGCGCAGCTCGATGATGCGGTCCAGCGCGGCGCGGAACGCCAGCGCCACATCCCGCTCCCGCGCGTTGATCCCGCCGGGCGCGAGGCGGGCGTACGCGCGGTAGCCGAGATGCAGGTCGGCGAGATGAGCGATCAGCATCGAGGCAGGGTGCCGGGTCCCGGGAGCTGCGCGATGGCGGGAGCGAGCGCCTCCGCTGCGCGCCCGCCGCGTGTTTTCGGACTAGTATACCCGGCAGGGGGCGAGCCGGCTACCGCAGCATCCCGCGCACAGGACGCCGCGGATCGCGCCCGCCTCGCGCGTGTGCTGCGCGGTCAGCGCTCGATGAGCGGGCCCAGCGTCTGCGGGGGCGCGTCGAGCTTGGTCGTGTCCCCGACGATGACGATGGTCCAGTCCTCGGGGCGGATGTGGCGGCGCACGACGTCGTGGACGGCCTGCGGCGTGACCCTCTGGATCCCGGCGACGTAGCGCTGCAGCCAGTCCGCGGGCAGCCCGGCGACGCGGTAGCTCATCTGGCGCATCACGATCCGGGCCGGGTCCTGGAAGGCGAAGACGAACGCGTTCACCGTGTTGTCGATGGCGAGCCCGACCTCCTCCTCCGTGGGCGGCTCCCTGCGCGCCTCTTCGAGGACTTCGCGGATCACCCGCGCCGCAGCGATCGTGGCATCGGCGCGGGTATGCGTGAGCGCGCCGAACGCACGCTCGTGGTGGATCCCGGCGCCCCAAACGGTGCCCGCGCTGTAGGCGAGCCCCTCCTGCGTCCGCACCCTGGTGGAGAGGCGGCTCGACAGCCCGCTCCCGCCCAGGATCCAGTTCGCGACCTGCGCTGCGAAGTACTCGGGGTCATCGCGCTGGAGGATCCCGCCCCGCTGGCCCATGACCACCGACGACTGGTTCACCGCTTTGTGGATGACGACGACGCCCGCTTCGTCGCGGATCACGGGCGGGGCCGGCCGCACCAGCGGCGCCTCGCACGCCGGCGTCTGGCCGAACGCGGCCTCGAGCTTCGCGGCGGCCTCCGCGCGCGAGATGTCGCCCACGACCCCCAGCGTCAGGTTGTCCGCGCAGAACACGGCGCGGTGGATCCGGCGCAACCGATCCTCGGTCAACATCTCGGGCGTGAGATCCGCCGGCTCGAGCTCCCAGCCGATCGGGTGGTCGCCGAACATCACGCGGTTGAACGTGCGGACTGCGACGGTGCCGGGCTGGTCCTGCGCCCTGCGGACCAAATCGAGCTCGCGCAGCCGCCAGTTCTCGACGCGATCGGGATCGAAGCGAGGGTGGAGGAGCATCTCGACCCAGAGGTCCAGCGCGAGATCGAGATGGCGGGTCAGGGTCTCCATGGCGGCCAGCGTCGACCCGCCCGCCGCGGTGAACGACGGCCCCAGCGCGTGGTACTCGATGATCGAGTCGACGGCCTCCGGCGAATAGCTCCTCGTGCCGCCGGTCAGCAGGAGCGACGAGCTCACGCCAGTGGCCGCGGCGAGGTCCTCGCGGTCGAAGTACGCGGCACCGCCGCGGAAGAGAGCGAAGAGGTTCACCAGGGGAAGGGACCGGTCTTCCATGTAGTAGACCTCGATCCCGTTCGAGAGGGTGAACCGCTCCGGTTCCGGCGGCTCGAACTCGAGCGGCGGGAAGCTCATGGTGTCGATCGCGGCCCGCCCGAGCGCGGGCACGTCTCGGGCCGGCTCGACCGGGGCCCGGATGGTGGCCTGATCGCCCGGCACCTCTGGACCCGCCACGCCGCCGGCCTGGCCGGTCACCCCGCACCCCGCCCATGCGCCGGCCGTGCCTGCGATGCACACGATCGCCACGACCACCCGAGCACCGCGTGCCCATTGCCGTTGCGTGGCGCCCCGCCTTCCGCGCCGGGTCATTGTGCCTCCTCGCCGGCCCGTTCCTTCGTCGAGACCAGGATCGCCACCGTGCGGTTCTCGGGCCTGAAGTAGGTCCGTGCGACGCGCTGGACGTCCGCGGCCTCGACGGCGAGCAGCCGCTGCGTGTACCGGAACGTCGCGCGCCAATCCCCGTCGTACGCGCTGGCCGAGCCGGCCAGCTGGAAGGCGAGTCCCAGGTTCGACCGCAGGCGACGGACCTCGCCCGCCTCCAACTGGTTCCGGATACGCTCCAGCTCCGAGTCGGTCGGCGGCTCGGCCTGGAGCCGGGCGATCTCCTCGTCAATCAACCGCTCCAGGTCGGCCACCGTCCCGGATCCCGCTGGCGCCGCGCCGATCACGAAGAGCTGCGGGTCGAGCCCACCCGGCTGGAGGGAGGCGGAAACGGCCGAGGCAGCCCGCTCCTCCAGGATGAGCCGCCGGTGGAGCCGGCTCGTGTTGCCGCCGGTGAGCATGTGGGCCAGGACCTCGAGCGCCGGGTAGTCCGGGTGGTCGGGCTCCGGGACGTGCCAGCCCATGAGGAGCTGTGGCTCGGCGTCGAAGGTCACGGTGACGCGCCGCTCACCGCGCTGCTCCGGCTCCCGCACGTCGACCCGCCGCGCATCCTCGCCGCGCGGGATGGTGCCCAGGTAGCGCTCCGCCCACGCCACGATGCTGTCCGGTTGCACATCGCCGACGACGGCGACCACGGCGTTGTTCGGGCCGTAGTAGCGACGGAAGTACTCTTCCGCCTGCCGGCGCGTGAAGTTCTGGATGTCTTCCATCGTGCCGACGACGGGCCGGCCGTACGGGTGCACCTGGAACGCCGTGGCGAGGAAGCACTCCCAGAGCCGGCCGCCCGGGTCGCTCTCCACGCGCATGCGGCGCTCCTCGGCGACGACGTCTCGCTCCGTGTAGAACTCCCGCAGGACCGGGTTGCGTAGCCGGTCCGCCTCCAGGGCGAACCAGAGCCGTGCCCGGTTCGCCGGGAGCTCGACGTAGTAGGTGGTCGCCTCGTACGTGGTCGTGGCGTTGAGCCCGCGCGCGCCGTTCCGCGTCAGGATGCGGTCGAACTCGTTGGCGACGACGAAGGCGCGCGCGCTGTCCTCGAGCGCCTCGAGGCGCGCCGTCAGGCGCTCGATGCGCGGATCCTCGCTGGCGGGCGAGGCGGCCGGCGCCGGGCCGCAGGAGGTGTCGCCCCGGCCGTCGGCGGCCCGCTGCGCCGTCGTGTCGGCGGCCGCAGCCCGCTGCGCCCTGAGCGCCCGGATCGAGTCCTGGACCGCGTCGATCCGCGGGAAGAGGGCGAGCTCCGCCGCGTGGTCGCGCGTGCCGATCGTCGTCGTCCCCTTGAAGAGCATGTGCTCGAGGAGATGCGCGATGCCCGTCTCGCCCGGCCGCTCCTGCACCGCGCCCACGCGGTACTGCGTGACGAAGGCGACGGTCGGCGCGCCCTCGCGGCGGAGCACGAGGAATCGCATGCCGTTCGGCAGCACGTGCTCGATGACCGGGAGGTCCGGTCCATCCTGTGCAGAGGCGGGCCGGGGCAGCACGGCGGCGCTACAGGCGGCGAGCAGCGCGCACGCCGCCTGTAGCGCCTGGAGCCGTCCCGGTGTCGTGCTGCGTCCGACGGACGCGTGAGCCTGGCGAATCACCCGGTGCACCCTACCACGCCCGTCTTGGCGTACTCCTCGCCGGCCGGCGTGAACGGGATGCTGGTCGCGCGTCCGTACGTCCCGGCCACGGGATGCGCGCCGGTCGGGAAGACGCGTTCCGGGTCACGCCCGTAGTGGTCGATCAGCCGCCGCATGTCGCCCAGCCGGTGACCGGTCAGGTACAGCCAGAACGCCCGCTCGCGGAACAGCAGGTCGACCCTTGCATCCGGCGTGCCGGGGTCGGTGAGCGGCGGCAGCGCCGGCGAGACCTGCGTCTGCCGCAG
>DATCLK010000267.1:0-7190 GCA_036563975.1 Longimicrobiales bacterium
GAGCGGCGCCGCCGTGATCGTCTCGCCCCTCTTCGGGTCTCCCTGCTTGACCTGCCAGATGACCTTGCCCGTCTGGGCGTCGAGCGCGACCGTCGTGGCGTCGAGCTGGTTGAAGACGATCTTGCCGTCGGCGTAGGCGACACCACGGTTGACCACGTCACAGCACGCCACGCCCTGGACCGTCGGGTCCTGGTTGGGCTTGTACATCCACTTGATGGGCGCGCCCGGCTGCGTCAGGTCCAGTGCGTACACGATGTTCGGGAACGAGGTCACGAAGTACATCGTGTTGTTGATGACGAGCGGCGCGCCCTCGAGGCCGTTCAGCGTGCCCGTCGAGAACGTCCAGGCCACCTTCAGGTCCTTGACGTTCTGCGTGGTGATCTGGTTTAGCTCGCTGTAGCGGGTGCCGGCGTAGTTCTTGCCTGGCAGCACCCACTGGTTGGGGTCTTGCTGGAGTCTGACGAGGTCCTGAGCGTTGGCCGGACCAGCCGCTAGCATCAGCCCGGCCGCGATCAGCCCTCCCGAAATCATCCGGCGCATGGGTCGCCCCCTTTCTGCATCGGCAGGATGGTGAAGGCCACGTGAAGCCGTCGATCTGCGGGACCACGCGGGCGGCGGGGCGTCGCGTGGCCGGCTCACGCTGGTGAACATGCGAACTCCTCCTGCTCAGGTGTTGCCACACGTCGGCGCCGGCCAACGAGCGGCACCGACGCGTGGGCCGGGAGGCCCGCCCGAAGGGGGCGGCCAATCCTCCCGGCCGCGCATGGACCCAGGAACCGCAAGGCGCCCCGGCGGGGACGCTGTCCGAACGCCGTGTGATGGATCAAGCCTGGCACTCCGTGCCCGACCGCATCCCCGCAACCGGGGATTCTCGCGGTCGTCCACGCGGCCGCGTATCGGGACGCCGGTCTGCCGACCGGCAACGTCGTCGTGTGTGAGGCGAGCCGGACATCCTTTGACATCCAACTCGGGCAGGGCAGCCCACAACAGCCGCCCCGGCTAGGGGTTCGCAGGTTTGGGCCTAACTTGGGCCGGGGGGCGCCGCGCTGTCAAGGTCTGCACCTTGACAACTGCGGCGGGCCGGTACTAGGCTACGGCCCCGAGACATTCGGTTCTGGGAAGAAATTTGGGTCGCCGGAGGCGGGCCAACTGTCCCGTGTCCGGTATTTGCGCCGGTTTTCACTCCTGCCGACCGTGCGGCAGAGTATCTCCCAGCATCTCCACCGAGGAGGCGATCATGGCCATCCGTCCGTTTGCAGTCGGCGAGGCTCTCGTGGGGGAGGGCAACGAGGTCGCGCACATTGATCTGATCATCGGACCGAAGGACGGCCCCGCCGGCCAGGCCTTCGCCAACGCACTGGCTGGCCAGAGGGCCGGGCACACCACCTGCCTCGCGGTGCTCGAGCCGAACCTGCCCGCCAAGCCCGACACCGTGATGTTCAACAAGGTCACCATCAAGGGCGCCAAGCAGGCTGTGCAGATGTTCGGGCCCGCGCAGGCCGCGGTGGCGCGTGCGGTGGTCGACTGTGTGGCCGAGGGCATCATCCCGCGGGACCAGGTGAACGACCTCTGCGTGCTCGTGGCCGTCTTCATCCACTGGGAGGCGGAGGACGACCGCAAGATCTTCGAGTACAACTACAAGGCGACGAAGGAGGCGATCACGCGGGCGCTGCGCGGCGCGCCGGCCGCGGACGACGTGGTGAGCCGCAGGGCCTCGGCGCGGCATCCCTTCGCCGCGGGCGCGGAGGAGCTCGTCCGGGCGTGAGGCCGGGGTGAAGGTCCTGCGGCCCGACCCGAGTAGGGTGGACGGGGGCGGCCTGCGGGTCGCTCCCGTCCAGCTCCGGCAGTGAGGAGGCGGGGTGAAGAAGCTACTGCTCCAGCTCGATGCGGACCGCCACGCCAGCGTGTTCGACCGCGTCGTCGGCTACGACGCAGGCGCCGATGAGGTGCTGAGCTACGGCGGCGTGCTGGAAGACGACGTGCGCTCGCTGGTCCACGGCGCCATCTTCACGCGCGGCCCGAAAGACCTCCGCAACACCGCGATCTTCATCGGCGGCAGCGACATCGGCCGTGCCGAGCGTCTGCTCGAAGAGGTGCAGCGGACGTTCTTCGGCCCGTTCCGCGTCTCGATCCTGTTCGATCCCAACGGCTCGAATACGACGGCAGCGGCGGCGGTCCTCAAGATGGTGCGGGCCGCCGGCGGCGACGTTCGGGGCCGGCGGGCGGTGGTGTTCGCCGGCACCGGGCCGGTCGGCACGCGGGCGGCGGGGCTCCTGGCCCGTCTCGGCGCGCGGGTCGTGATCACGTCTCGCGACGAGGCACGGGGCCAGGCGGCGGCGGCGCAGATCCGCGAGCGGTTCCGCGAGGCGGTCGACGTCCTGCCGGCTCCCAGCTCGGCCGAGGCGGCCTCGGCGCTGGAGGGCGCGGAGCTCGTGCTGGCCACGGGGCCCGCGGGCGTGCAGCTCGTGCAGCGCGCGGCGTGGGCAGGGCGAGCCGGCCTGCGGGTCGTCGGGGACGTGAACGCGGTGCCGCCACTTGGGATCGAGGGCGTGGAGTCCGTCGACGACGGCGTCGAGCGCGACGGCGTCCTCGCCTTCGGCGCGCTCGGCATCGGGCGCCTCAAGATGAAGCTCCACAAGGCCTGCATCGCGCGGCTGTTCGAGCGCAACGACCTGATCCTCGACTCCGAAGCGATCTACGATCTGGCGGCCGAGCTCTGATGCCGACGCCGTCGTGATCGTCGGCGTTTCGACCCGCGCGTTCGCGGAGTCCGCGGTCCGGGCCGGCTACCGGTGCCGTACCGTGGATGCCTTCGGCGACCTGGACCAGAAGGCCATGGTCGAGAACCTCGCGCTGGGACGCGACCTGGGCCGGGAGTACCACGCAGCCGCCGCCGTCGCGCTCGCCCGCGGGCTGCCCGGCGCGGCGGCGTACGTCGCGAACCTGGAAAACCACCCCGCCGCGGTCCGTCGCCTGGCTGCCGGGCGGCACCTGCTGGGCAACGCGCCCGCTGTGCTGGCGCGCGTCCGCGACCCGTTCGCGCTCGCCGCAGCGTTGCGCGCCCGCGGCATCCGCTTCCCGCTCACGCTCGCCGCCGCGGAGGCCGGGCGCGCGGATCCAGGGCGCGCCTGGCTGCGCAAGCCGGTCCGCGGCGGCGGCGGGAGCGGAGTGAGCCCCTGGCAGGCGGGGCTGCCGCTGGGGCCACGCCTGATCGTGCAGGAACGGCTGGAGGGGACGCCCGGCTCGATCGCGTTCGCCGCGGATGGCCGCCGCGCCGTCGTCCTCGGTATCTCCCGCCAACTGATCGGCGACGCCGCCTTCGGCGCGACCGGCTGCCGCTACACGGGAAGCATTTTTCCGTTCGCCTCCGACGACGCCGACCCGGGATCCGTCGCCGAGCAGGCCGCCGCGATCGCCGAGACCGTCACCGCCACCTTCGGCCTGCGGGGCGTGAACGGCGTGGACTTCATCGTCCGCGACGGCGAGCTGTACGTCCTCGAGGTGAACCCGCGCTACACCGCATCCATGGAGCTCATCGAGCGCGCATCGGGCCTGTCCATCTTCGAGGCGCACATTGCCGCCCTCGCCGGTGAGCTGCCAGCCACCCCGCCGCCGGCGCCGGGCGCGTACGGCAAGGCCATCGTCTACGCGCGGCGGGACGTGGTCGTGGGGGACACGCGCCCCTGGTTGACGCGGGACGACGTGCGCGACGTGCCGTTCCCGGGCGAGCGGATCCGGCGCGGCAGGCCCGTGTGCACGGTCTTCGCGCGGGCCGCCGATGCGCAGGCCTGCTATGCAGGGCTGGTGGCGGCCGCGCGCGCGGTGGAGGACTCCCTGATGAGCGAGGCGTCGTGATGGCCCGGGCAACGGCCGCGCCGCTCGCGCGGGTGGACGGCGTGCCGGTGGCGCTGGAGGAGGCCGTCGCCGCGGCCGCGGACATGCTCGTCGGCGCCCGCCTCCCGCTGGTCTACGGGCTGGTCGAGACGACGGTCGAGGCGCAGCGGCTCGCGGTCGAGATCGCCGACCTCGCGGGCGGCGCGGTGGACACTGCCGCGTCGGCGGGGCACGAGGCGTCGCTGCTCGCGTTTCAGCGCATCGGCCAGCTCACCGCCACGCTGGGCGAGGTCCGGGCGCGCGCGGATCTGGTCGTGTTCTGGGGCATCGACCCGGACGCGCGCGAGGCCGGGTTCCGGGACCGCTACATCGCGCCTGCGCCCGACGCGGCCGCGCAGGTCCGCATCGCCGTCGACGTCGGCGACGCCCGGGGCCCCGCCGAGGCGGACGAGCGGATCGCGGTCCCGCCCGCCGCCGAGTTCGAGGCGCTCTGGGCGCTGCGCGCCCTGGTCCGCGGGCGTCGCGTCGATGCGGAGCGTCTCGAATCCCTGGGCGTGTCGCCTGACCACCTCCGGTCGCTCGCCCGGCGCCTCGTCTCCTGCCGGTACGGCGTCATCCTCCACGATGCCGACCCCCCGCCCGAGCGGCGCGACCCGCTCCGCGCGCTCGCGCTCGGCTCGCTGGTGGAAGACGCGAACGAGAAGGCGCGTGTCCGACTCATCGCCATTCGCATGCCGGGCAACCCTGTGGGCGCGGAGGCGGTGCTGACGTGGCAGACGGGGTTCCCCTGCGCCGTCCACTTCGGCCGCGGCTACCCGCGGTACGGCCCGGGCGAGTACACGGGGACTGCGCTGCTCGCGCCGGGCGGGGCTGATGCCGTCCTGCTCGTCGGTGCCGATCCCGGCCGCCACCTCACTGCCGCGGAGCGCCAGCGAATCGGCGAGATCCCCAGCGTTGTCCTCGGCCCGGCGGCTGAGCGGGTTGAGGGCGCGCGCGTGGCGGTGGTGACCGCGCCGCTCGAAGAGACGCCCGGCGGCGTCTACCGGATGGACGGCGTGGCGCTCCACCGGGGGGTGGAGACCACGCAACTCACGGACGCGGCGGTGCTCGCGGATCTCGCGGCGGCCGTCCGCGCCCGGGTGCAGGGAGGCGCGGCGTGAAGGGGCGGCTGCGCATCGCGGGCGGGCGGGTCTACGACCCGCGGAACGGCGTGGACGGCGCGGTGGCTGACGTCTGCATCGAGGATGGCCGCATCGTGGCGAGTCTTCCCGACGACGCGCCCGTCCTCGACGCGCGCGGCCTCGTCGTCATGCCCGGCGGCGTGGACATCCACTGCCACATCGCGGGACCGAAGGTCAACCTCGCGCGCCGGCTCGAGCCGGAGCGGCATCGGGCCGACCCGGAGCCGCGGCGCGTCGTCGGGTCGGACGGCGGCGCGCGCGTGCTGCGGTCCGGGACGGGCGGCGTGGTCCCGTCCACGTTCGCCACGGGATACCGGTACGCCGGGCTGGGCTACACCGCGGCGTTCGAGGCCGCCGTCCCCGCGCTCGGCGCGCGGCAGGCCCACCAGGAGCTGAACGACACGCCGGTCATCGACAAGGCGTTCTTCCTGCTGCTCGGCAACGACCACTTCCTTCTGCGCCTCCTGGCTCGCGGCGAGCAGGAGCTGGTGCGGCACTACATGGCGTGCATGCTCCGCGCGGCGCGGGCCTACGCCATCAAGGTCGTCAACCCGGGAGGGGTCGCGGCGTGGAAGGCAGGCGCCGCCATCTCCGGGCTGGATGAGGCGGTGCCGGATCACGACGGGGTCACCCCGCGGCGGATCGTCGAGGCGATCGCGAGCGCCGTGGACGAGCTGGCGTTACCGCACCCCATGCACATCCACTGCAACAACCTGGGCGTGCCCGGCAACGCCGATACGACCCTCGAGACGATGCGGACGGTGGACGGCCGCCGCGCGCACTTCACCCACATCCAGTTCCACGCCTACGGCAGCACGCCGGACGGGCGGCCCACGTCGCGGGCGCGGGAGATCGTCGAGTACGTGGACGCGCACCCGAACCTGAGCGTGGACGTGGGGCAGGTCATGTTCGGCGCCGCCACCGCCATGACCGCCGATACGCGCGTCGCGCACCTGCTGCACCGGCTCAGCGGTCGCAAGTGGGTGGCCATGGACGTCGAGCTCGAGAGCGGCTGCGGCATCGTGCCGTACGAGTACAGCGAGAAGAGCTACGTGCACGCGCTCCAGTGGGCGGTGGGGCTGGAGTTCTTCCTGCTGGCGCGGGACCCGTGGCGGGTCGTGCTCTCCACGGACCATCCCAACGGCGGGTCGTTCCTCTCCTATCCCCGCCTGATCCGGCTGCTGATCGACCGCGCGTTCCGGGACGAGCAGCTCCGCAGGGTCAACCCGCGCGCGCTGGAAGGGACCGCGCTGGCGGACGGGCTCGACCGCGAGTACACCCTCTACGAGATCGCGATCATCACGCGGGCCGGCCCCGCACGCCTGCTGGGGCTCGAGCACAAGGGGCACCTGGGCCCGGGCGCGGATGCGGACATCACGATCTACGCGCCGGCCGAGGACGTGGAGGCGATGTTCAGCACGCCGCGCTACGTCTTCAAAGGCGGGGAGCTGGTGGTGGAGGACGGCGAGCTCCGCGGCGAGGTCTACGGCAGCACGCTCCAGGTGGAGCCGAAATACGACCCGGACATCGAGCGCCTGCTGCGGAGGCATTTCGAGGAGCACGGCACCCTCGGCCTCGAGGACTATCGCGTGGACGAGGCCGAGGTCCGTGATCTGGCCCGCGTCGCGACCCTGGAGCGCTGAGTCGGGGGGAGCGTGGAGATCAACGGCGTCGAGATCCGCGACACGTTCGCCGAGGCGTTCCGCATGTGGGCGAGTCGGGCCGTGATCACGGCGCGCTCGCGCCGGTGGGCGCTGGAGGCCGCCCGCGCCATGACCGGCTTCGCGACCTCGGTGATCGGGTGCAAGGTGGAGGCCGGGATCGAGCAGGAGCTCGACCCGGATGCCACGCCGGACGGCCGCGACGGGGTTAGTGTCCTGCTCTTCGCGTTCGATGCGGAGGGCGTGGCCAAGCGCATGGTCGAGCGGATCGGGCAGACGGTGCTCACCTGCCCGACCACCGCGTGCTTCGACGGTCTGCCCGAGGCGGAGGAGCGGATCCAGGTCGGCGGCGTGCTGCGTCACTTCGGCGACCGGCACCAGTCCAGCAAGGTTCTGGAAGGGCGGCGCTACTGGCGGATCCCCGTGATGGAGGGCGAGTTCCTCGTCGAGGAGACGTTCGGCGTGCAGAAGGCCATCGGCGGCGGCAACTTCCTGATCCTCGCGCGGGATGCGG
>DATCLK010000268.1:0-2714 GCA_036563975.1 Longimicrobiales bacterium
TGGATCTTCCTCGTCGTGCTGCTGCCCTTCCTCGGCCCGCTCCTCTGGGTGGCGGCCGGGGCCCGCCGTCCACGGGCATTGCGTCAGCAGGAGTAGCCGATGGCCGCGCCGCGCATCCTCGTGGTCGACGACGACCCCGACGCGCTGGACATCGTCCAGGCCTACCTCGAGTCCCGCGGCTACGACGTCGCCACCGCGGCGGATGGCACGGAGGCGCTCGCCCGGCTCGAAGAGGTGCGTCCCGACCTCGTCCTGCTCGATGTCATGATGCCGGGCATCGACGGCTGGGAGGTCGCCCGGACCATCAAGAACCACCCCGAGTTCAGCGACACCCGCGTCGTCATGCTCACCGCGCGCAGCGACTTCACGGACAAGCAGCGTGGCCTGCGTGCCGGCGCCGATGACTACATCGTCAAACCCATGCGCCTCGAAGATCTGGGCCGCAAAGTCGAGCGCAACCTCGAGGCGAGCCGGCGGTCTGCGTGAAAGTCCTGGCGCGCACACGCAGCGCGGCCACGCGGCAGGCGCTGGCGGATGCAGCGGCGAGGATCGGGGCCGAGCTCGTGCATGCCGGCCCCGAGACGGGTGACCTCTCCCGCGACGCGGTGCGAACCGGCGCCAACGTGATCTTCCTCGAGCTTCGCGACACCGAAGACCTCGCCCGCCAGCGCCAGGCCGCGCGCGAGGTCGGCGCCGCGCTCGTGCTGGGCTGCCACTCCCCCGAGGCGTGCAGGGCCGCCGCGCTGGTCGAGCCGGACGAATGGATCCTGCTCCCGGCCTCGCCGCAGGAGATCGGAATGCGCCTCGTCAACGCCGAGCGGCGCGTCCGCACTGCCGCCGGGAGGCGCAGCGAGGCCGAGGCCGCCGCGTTCGTCCGCTACCGCGAGCTGCTCCATGACGCAGCCACGGGCCTGCCGACCCTCCCGGTCCTCATACCCCGCGTTCGCGAGTGGCTCGAGGCCGGCGACGAGCTCATGCTTCGCTACCTCCATTTCGTCTGGCTCGAGCGGATCGAGGACGTCTACGGCCCGGAGAAGCTCGACGAGGTGATCGGCACCGTCGCGGACGCCGTGCGCGAGTTCTTCCAGGACAAAGAGGCGGGCGAGCACGTGCTGACGCTGGACCACGCGGGCGATGAGGACTTCATCCTCATCACGCGCGCGCGAGCCGCGACGGCGCCCGGCGAGGCCGCCGCCGGCGCACTGTCGCACGAGATCGAGCGGTTGGTCCACCAGCGCCTCGCGGAGAAGCACGGACGCGAGCTGGCCTCCCTAGCCGGCCTCTACATCGGGACCGCCACCATGCGCCGCGATCCCGGGATCCGGCTGGAACGCCTCGTCTACCGCGCCATCCGCAAGGCCGCGCGTACGGCGCTCGATGTCGGGGAGCGGGAGCGGGAACGCAAGGCCGAGCGCCTCCGCACCATGCTGCGCGAAGGCGCCGTCCACATGGAGTACCACCCCATCGTCGTCACGCAGACCCAGAACGTCTACGGCTACGAAGCCCTCGCCCGCGGCGAATACCCCGACCTCCGCTCCCCCGAGCTCGTCTTCCAGATCGCGCAGGAGACCAACCTCATCTGGGAGGTCGGCAGGTTGCTCCGCCGCCTCGCCATCGAGGGCATCCGGGACCGGCTCGCGCCGGACGAGTTCCTGTTCCTCAACGTCGATCCCCACGACTTCGAGGACCCGACCTTCCGCGAGCTCGGGCCCCAGGACCTCGGCGTCGTGGACCCACGCCGCATTGTGCTCGAGATCACGGAGCGGGTCGCGATCACCGACTACCCCCGCTTCCAGGAGCACCTGGCCGCGTTCCGCGCACTCGGTTTCCGCCTGGCCGTGGACGACGCGGGCAGCGGCTACGCCGGCCTCGGCTCCATCGCCAACCTCGCGCCGGATTACATCAAGCTGGACATCTCGCTCATCTCGGACATCGACTCGAACTTCCTCAAGCAGAACCTGGTCGAGACGATGGTGAGCTTCGCGGAAGGCCAGGGCGCGCAGGTCGTCGCGGAGGGCGTCGAGCGCCCCGAGGAGCTCGAGACGATCCGCCAGCTCGGCGTCCACCTCGCCCAGGGCTTCCTCTTCAAGCACCTCGAGAAGGGCGAGCGCGCCGCCGCCTGAGCGTCGCATTGGCCGGCGCGAGCCCGGCAACCGGCGCGTGCGGGATGGCCGATGAACAGCGAAGCCGGCGAGACCAACCTCGCCGGCTCCGAATCATCGCCCTCCGCGCCCGCCGCCAGAGGCGCTTCACCGCCGCAGCGTGTCCCGCACGGGCGGCCTCACGACGGGCTTGCGCAGCAGTTCGATCATGGTGTCGGGCCGCGCCGGCGGCCTCACGGGCTCGCCCAGCAGCTTGATCACGGTGTCGGGGTGCGCCGGCGTGTCCTGCCGGGCGCGCACTACGCTGTCCGCGGCCGGCGGGTCCGGGATCGGCAGCTCGGGCGCCGGGCCGCCTTCCGGCGCCAGCGCCGCCGCGGTGTACCGGCTCCCGGGGTTCCACAGGATCCACTCGGTCAGGCCGACGTCGTACACCGCCTGGATCTGGGCGCGCACGTGCGCCGCGTCGTAGCGCGGCGATCCCAGCGTGAAGTCCTGGAGCCACGGCCGGATCGCGGCAATCCCGTCTCCGTCCGGCGTGCGACGCAGCGCGTGCTCCATCGCGGTCTTCACCGTCCGATACGGGCTGCCGTTCGGGTACGCGATGCCGTACGA
>DATCLK010000269.1:0-15428 GCA_036563975.1 Longimicrobiales bacterium
GGTGCGTGCGAGGTCCGGCTGCTTCCAGATCTCACCGGGCTCGTAGGGCGTGCCGTTCTTCGAGAAGGCGGCGACGCTGGCGGGATAGCGTTGCATCGAGGGCAGCACGGCCCTGAGCGAGCGGGCGAGGCCGGGCATGACAGGGAAGCCATCGCGCGCGAGGCGGACGGCAGGCTCGACCAGCTCCCGCCATGGCTTGGAGCCGTAGCGTTCGTGCGCCAGCGCAAAGCCCGCCACGGTGCCGGGTACGCCCACCGCGAGGTGGCTGTCGTGATGGATGCGCGACGAGTACTTACCCGCCGAGTCCAGGAACATCTCCGGGTGCGCGCGGAGCGGGGCCTTCTCGCGGAAGTTGAAGGTGGTCGTGCGGCCGTCCGGGAAACGGATCACCATGAAGCCGCCGCCGCCGATGTTGCCCGCTGTGGGATGCGTGACGGCGAGCGCGAAGCCGGTCGCGATCGCCGCATCCACGGCGTTCCCGCCAGAGGCGAGCACATCGCGGCCGATGCGGCTGGCGATCCCCGTCGCGGAGACGACGACGCCGCCCCTCGAGCGGACCGCCTTGGGAGCGTCCGTCGCGATGCGCGCGGGGTCGCGCGTATCCGCGGGTGTGGGGACGGGTGCCTCCGCGGTGGTTCGGCACCCCGCCGCGAGCAGCGCAGCGGCCAGCAGCGTGCTGGAGATCAGGCGTCTGGAGATGCGATGGATCGGAGACGGATCGAGCATGACTGGCTTCCCTACCGGTTTCGGGTCTCGAGCATCGCGGGAGTCGGCGTGCGCGTGGGTTCGCCATAGCGCGCACGGATGAGTCGCGGCGCCGCATCCGGCGTGAGCGTCACGATGAAGAGGTGGTCGTACTCGTCGTCGGCGATCTCAGGCGCCTCGAGGCCGGTGAGCTCGCGAACGATCAGCGGGACGACGTTGCTGTGGCTGACGACGAGGACGACGCCGCCTGCGTGTTTGGAGCGGATCTCCTGGGCGACGGCCGCGACGTGCGCGGCGATCCCGCCCTCCCCCACCTCCACCACGCTGACCGGCACGCCCAGGTGCTCGGCCAGCGGCAACGCCGTGAGGCGCGTGCGCTGGTACTGCGTGGCAATGATCGCCGTGATGCCGGCATCTGCCGCGACCTCGGCCAGCGCGTGCGCGCGCTGGATGCCGGCTTCGCTCAGCGCCGGATCGCGCTCGCCCGCGCCTCCGTCCGCCCGCTCGGCGTGCCTGACGATCAGGACGGTGGTCTGCGCCCGGGCGGGGGCGAGGGCGGGGGCGGGGGATTTCGCAACGGGCGAATCTTGCGCGTAGAGCTCCCCTCCCCGGCCCGGAAGTACCGCAAGGGCCGCGAGTGCGAGGCCGACGGCGAGGCGATGGGCGCGCGGTGTTCGCGGCTTCGACGTCGTCATGCTGCGTCTCCGTTCGCGTCTGCGCGCGGATCGATCAGCGCCTTGATCACCTTGCCCCGGGCGACGTCGTCCAGGGCCCGGTTCGCGGCGGCGAGCCCGTAGCTCACCAGCGCCAGCCGGGTCCATGGCCGCGCGCGCTCGGCGTCGGCCATGATGCGCACCGCGCGGTGGAAATGCGAGTAGTCGGAGCCCCACGAACCGCGCACGTCCAGGTGCTTGCGGTTGAGGTCGGCGTGCGGGTTGAACGGCACGTCGCCGTGGTCCGTGTACTGGCCGACGATCACGACGCGGCCGGCGTCGCGTGTGAAGCGCATGGCCTGGACGGCGGCCTCGGGCGTTCCGGCGGCCTCGATCGTGACGTCCGCGCCACGGCCCTCCGTGCGCTCGAGCACCCAGACGCGCCGCTCCTCGGGCGCAGCGCGTTCGAGGTCCAGCACGTCGTCGGCGCCCATCGCGCGAGCCGCTTCGACGCGCAGGGCGGGCGCGCCGATCGCGAGCACGCGCAGTGCGCCGCTCATACGCGCGAGCGCGATCGCGGAGAGACCGACGGGGCCGGTGCCCAGGACCAGCACGACGTCGCCCAGCATAATGCCCGCGCGCTCGACCGCGTGGATCGCGGTGGGCAGCGCGCAGCCGCCGGCCATGAACGCGCGGGCGTCCACGCCGTCCAGCGGGATCACGCGCGTGCCCGGCTTGAGGTACAACTTCTCGGCCCAGCCGCCGGCGAGGCCGTCCGCGGCGCCGTAGGTGATGCCGTACACTTTCCGGTTGGGGCAGCGTGTCGTCGCCTTTGCGACGAGGCAGTACCAGCACGCGTTGCAGGTACGGTGCACGTCCAGGAACGTGACGCGGTCGCCCTCGCGGAGCACACGGCCGTGCACGTCTCTCAGCGTGCCGCGGATCCTGGCGAGCCGGCCGGCCGTGACGTGGCCGGGGATCAGCGGGTACGGCACGCCGGCGAGGCGGCCGGCGCGCAGATGCACGTCGGTGCCGCAGACCTCGCTGAGCTCGACGTCGAGCAGCGCGGAATCCGGCTCGAGGTCCGGCTCCGGGAACTCACGCACCTCGGCGGAGAGGCCAGGCGCGGGGATGACGGCGGCGCGGACAGTGGGCATGGCCGGGATGATAGGGCGTCACCGGGGTTGGCGGCCAGGGGCCGGGTCACGGCTGCCGGAATCGCGTGGCGATCCGCCGGGTGCGCTGCGCTGCGCGCCGCGGATCCTTTCCAGTCCGCTGGCAGTAAAGTGTCCACCGATCAGCGGCGGCCCCCCGCCACCGCCCGGTGCGGGGACGCACGCCGGTGCCGCAGGTCTCGAGGAGAACCACGGCGGCCAAGGCGGCGTCCCGTTGGAGCTCGGGATCCACGGACCCGCGGACCCCGGCAGGCGCGCCGGGCGCGGGGCTGAAGGCGGCGTGGGCGGCAAGCGCGCTTCCTTGGCACGGCCCGGCAGGGGCAACGGCCCGTGCCGGGAGGCACAGGATGCAACGCAGCAGGACTTTCGAGGAGGGAAGGTCATGAGGCTGAAGGTGGCGGTCGTATCGGCGATGGTGCTGGCGGCGGTGGCTGCGCCGGCCGCGGCACAGCAGGCGGGGAGCGAGAACGCGCTCCAGAAGGGCCGTCGCTCGATCTCGTTCGGGCTGCCGGGCGGTGGGGGCACGTCGTTCGGGATCTGGACCATGCTCTCGCAGCGGACGAACCTGGGGCTGAATGTTGAGCTCGACATGCGAGACTCCGACACGCCAGACGTGGGGAGCTGGGAGCTGGAGCTCGCGCCGGCCATCAAGCGTTACACGCGCGGCCTCGGGCCGGTGACGCCGTTCCTCTACGGCGAGGTGAGCCTCGGGTTCGCCGAGTCTTCGCAGGGAGCCAACGATCTGTCCAGCTGGAGTACCGGCGCGTTCGGCGGGCTGGGCGTGGAGTGGTTCCCGGTGCGGTCGGTCAGCATCGGCGGGTACACCGGAATCGGCCTGAGCTACATGTCGAGCGAGGTCGAGACGCCGGGTCTGCCGTCCGACAGCAGGACGGATTTCAGGTTGAGCACCGGGACGTCGGCGCTCAGTCTGCACATCTACTTCGGCGGGCCGTCCGGCGGCGAGGTGGCCAGCGGGAAGTAGTCGGCGGCGGAATGGGAGCGGCGGTGGGTCGCCCTACCTACCGCCGCCCGACCGGCAGTTGGGCCCCGAGGTGGAACACCCAGCTCCGCCGCCACACGTCACCCTCGCCCACCTGCGCGCTGCGGACGATCCGGGCGTCCTGCCACTCTTCTTCGATGAGAATGTACGGGGTGCGGAGCAGCAGGACGTCGACGCCCGCCACGAATTGCACGCGCGATCCGAGATGTAGTCCCGCACCGCCGAGGACGAACGGGATGCCGCGGTCCGCTTCGATGCCCACGCCGGCGGCGAGGCGAAGGAAACGGAGTGGGGGTGGAGTGAACCCTACCTGCAGGTCGAGCGTGCGAATCCCCTGGCCCCACAGCTCGTCTTCGTAGGTGCGGCGGCGATGGACCCCGTCCGGCCCGGTCCGCGGCACGACCACGCACTCCTCGATGGCGACTTCGCGGATCCCCGTGTAGCGGGCGCGGAAGTCCCAGCCCCCGGCCGAGCGCACGCCGATGGACGCCTGCACGCCGGCGCCGCCCTGCCCGTCGTCCAGACAACTGGATGCGAACGGCTCGGGGATGAGCGCGAGCGCGACGGACCCGGCGAGGAAAGCCGTCCACGGCGGCGGCCGGTGCTCTTGCGCGCCGGCGGAACCGCGGGCGGCGCGCTGCGCGGCGAGGGGCGTCGCGGCCGCGCCCACGGCGAGGGCTGCGACGAGCAGTCGTGAGAGAGGTGCCTTTCCGCTTCGCATTGGCATCCGCGTTCCCCATCCGCGGACCAGCACTGCAGCCGTAAGAACGCCCGAGCGGCCCCGGATCGGACGCGGACCGAGCGCGCGGCGGGGTAGCACGGTGGACGGCGCGACGCAGATCGTGGCCTTTCGGGACGCGGATTCCGGCCAACATGTGCGGGTCTCGAGCGACGTCAGCGCCTGCACCGCGCTGAGCGAGCAATTCCGCCTGGATGTGCCCGCGGGGGACGACGTGCTCGCGACGTTCCGCATCGTGCGCTGGCGCGGGAATCCATAAAACGTCAGTGCGGCTGGCCACGCCGCCGCCACGGCAAGCGCCCCTCGATCTCGGCCGAAAGCGTGAAGCTGAGGAAGGTCCGGATCAGGACGACGATCGCGAGGACGCCGACGCTGCGGAAGCTGGGCTGGATGGCGACGGTGCGGATGATGTCCGCGGCGATGAGGAATTCGAGACCGAGCAGGATGGAGCGGCCGAGGCCGACGCGGTACCGGCGGTACGCGTCGTCGAGCACGGCCTTCGCGGCGAGCTCGCGCGCGAAGGCGACGGTGGCGACCGCCGCGCCGATCACGATGGCGGCGATCCCGGCGACCTCGATGACCGCCGTGGCCCACCGCGCGACGTGGGTGTAGGCGGCCGGCTCCCGCAGGGGGACCGGGCCGGCCGCCTCCTGGATCACCGCACGCCCACCTGACCCTTGACGGCCTCGATCAGCTTCGCGGAATCGTAGCCGATCCCGTCCTTGAAGACGATGGTCACGTTGCGGATCTCGGCCGGCGTCGCGACGGGGTTGCCGCGGATCACGACGAGGTCCGCCCTCTTGCCCTGCGCGATCGAGCCCAGCTCGTCGTCGATGCCGAGGATCTTCGCGCCGTTGAGGCTCATGATCTGGATCGCCTCGACGGGCGTGAAGCCGGCTTCGATCAGGAGCTCGTAGTTGCGCTGGTCGCCGAAGCCGGGCAGCGCGCCGCCGATGCCCGTGGGGTCCACGCCCGCGCCGAGCAGGCCCCCCGCCCGCACGAACGCGACCTCGAACTCCTGCGCCTTGCGGAACACCTGGGGCATGACGGATGTGGCGGCGTTGCGCGCGATTTGCTCCCGCGTGCGCAGGTACTCCTCGCGCGTCTCGGGCGACATCGCATCGAGCACGCGCTGCTCGAGCGGCGGGCGGTTCGGGACGGCGAGCTCGTAGACGGCGAGCGTTGACGTCATGGCGACGCCGTTCTCGACCATCTCGCGAATCGTCTGCTGCACCTCCGGGCTGTTCACATCGACGTTGGCGAGGGTGCCGCGCATGCCGGCCGGGCAGACGTCCGGCTGTTTGCTGGGATCCCAGTCGCTGTTGGTGAACAGCCCGTGCTCGAGGTTGTCGATGCCCAGCGCGACGGCCTCGCGGAACGAGACCGAGCAGAGGTGCCCCGTGACCTTGAGGCCGCGGCGATGCGCCTCCTCGATCGCGGCCTTCAGCTCTGTGCGGCTGATCTGCGTGTATGCCTTGAACCAGCTCGCGCCCTCTTCCGCCCAGTAGGCGACGACGCGCCGTGCGTCCTCCGGCGCGTTGACCTGCGTCATGTGGGTGCTGCTGCTGGGCCCGTTGAGGTACGGCCCGGTCACGAACATGCGCGGCCCCGGCTCCCTGCCCTGCTGGATCGCGCGCTTGAGGTTCAGCTCGGCGTAGGGCGATGCGGCGCCGGTCGTGCGGATGGTGGTCACGCCGCTGGCGAGGTACAGGCGGGGTGCGCTGTAGGAGAGCTGGACGCTCCGAGCCGTCGTCGTGTAGAACGTGTGGTTGTGCATCCCGACGAGGCCCGGGATCACCGTGTGGCCGCTGAGGTCCATCGTGTGCGCGCCGGCCGGCGGGCGCACCCGCGCGGCTGGCCCGACCGCGGCGATGCGGCCGTTCTCGATGATGATGGTCTGGCCCTCGGCGGGCGGCGCGCCCGTGCCATCCACGACGCGAACGTTCGTGAGGGCGACGACAGGCGCGTCCACGGCGACGTAGCGTCTCACCTCCTCCGAAAGCTGCGGCCGCGCTTGCGCCGCAACGGCGTGGGCAGAGGCGAGGACGAGGGCGATTGTGGCGCTCAGCGTGACTCTCATCGCGCACTCCTCTGTGCCGGAAACGGGCTGGGCAGGGGCGGCGCCGGAACAGCCGTGGCGCGGTGCGCCCCGTGGAGCGTCCCGCGCCGCGAGACTTCGGCCGGCGCGGTGAAGGGGCAATCTCGCGGACACCGGCGTCGTGTCAAGGCGCGTGGCTGCACGACGGCGCTGCGCCGCCAGGGCCGGGGCCGCCTGGTCGCTGGACCCCGCCAGAGCCGCGCGACCACGCGGTTCGGGCCCGCGGTGGAGAGACATTTGCACAGCCAGCCGGCGATCCTTTGCGCGTGAGGTGGAGTCGCACCCGCACGCGAGTGGCCGCAAGGCCACGCTCGTTTCCAGCCAACCCTGGCCGGGCCTGGGGAGGTCGGCACCATGCCCATGATGCTCGCCGCGACGCCCGCCGCGACCGAGCGCGCGGGCACGCTCACTCTTCCCGGACGCGTGGGGTCGGACGCGGCGGACCCGAGCTCCACGAGGCGACCCGGCGATCGCGGCGGCCAGGTGAACGACGCCCGGGTCGACCCGCACCACCTGCGACTCCGCGGACGCGCCTGCGACACCCCTCGCCGGATCGAGCCGGCCGGGGTCTTCGCGACCCCCAGCACGCAGTGAGCGATGGCGCGTCGGCGTAACGCCAGCCGCTCCTCCGCCGCCCGCCGCCGGGCGGCGCGAAGGACCGCCACTCCCCAGACTTCACCTGCACCGCAGGCTGCAGTCGCGGCGCAGACTTCGCCCGTGCTGCAGACTCCGCCCGTGGCACAGACTCCGCCCGTGGCACAGGCACCGCCCGTGGCACAGGCACCGCCCGTGACGCAGGCGCCTCCCGTGGCGCACACGCCACCCCTGGCGCGGAACTCGCCCGTGGCGCCGAAACCACCGCCGGCGCAGATGCCTCCCGCGCCGCGCCACTCGCCCGCGCCCCCGCCCGCAGCCCGCTCCACGCCGATGGTCCCGCTGTTGCCGCCACCCCGGCCGCGCCCCCGGGGCGGGACAGCGAAGCGTGCCTTCGACCTCGCCTTTGCCGCCCTGGTGCTGCTGCTCTTCGCTCCACTGCTCGCGCTGGCGGCGCTCGCCATCCGCGTGGCCAATCCCGGGCCCGTGTTCACCCGGCTGCCCCGCGTGGGCCTGCGCGGTCGTGTCTTCGAGCTGCTCAAGCTGAGGACCACCCGCGTGACCGGCCCGCCCGGCGGGAGCGGCACCGCGCCTGGCGACGCGCGCAAGTTCTGGCTCGGCGCGCTCGTGCGCTGCAGCCAGCTGGACGAGCTGCCGCAGCTCCTCAACGTGATCCGCGGGGACATGTCCGTGGTGGGACCGCGGCCCGACGACCCTGAGACCGTGCGGCGCCATTACACGCCCGCACAGCGCCGGGCGCTGCGCGTCCGGCCGGGTCTGATCAGCCCCGGCACGATCTACCTCTACACGCGCGAGGCCGCGCTGCTCGCGGCACACGACCCGGAGCGCGCGTACACGGAGTGGCTGCTCCCGGCGAAGCGCAGGTTCGAAGCTTCGTATCCGCAGCGCGCGGGACTCCGCTACGACCTCGCCCTCGCCTGGCGCGCGGTACGCGCGATGGTCGTCGCTGGCCTGGTCGGCCGGCCCTTCCCCGATCCGCTCGCCCAACCCGGGGCGCGCCCGGCCGCGAGGCCGGGCGCGGAGCGCGAGGCGGCGGCCGAGGCCGTCCGGCCGGACCGCGCCCCCGCGGGTTCGCCCGTGTGGAGGCCGGCCGCGAGGTAAGGGCGCGGGGCGCGATCGTCCGGTCTCGTTCGATCCCGTGACCAGCCGCGGGCAGGTTGAGGGCGAGATCGGTGGCAGGCCCGAGCGGCGCTCGATCACGCGCGTGGGCGGGCGCGGGCCAACGTTCTCCTATTATTGCCCCGAGCGGCCGTTGCCCGAGCCGGTGTCACGGGTGCCGGCGCGCTGGCGGCGCCCTCCGCGCGGCGCCTGCCCGGGGCGGCCGCCCAGGCCGGTGTCACCGGCCTCCGTCCGCCGGCTCGACCTCGAACACCATCATCATCCCGGCCTCCAGGTGCTCCGCGACGTGGCAGTGCAACATCCACCGGCCGGGGTTGGTCAGCTCGAGCAGCAGCTCCGCCGTCGCACCCACGGGCAGCAGCACGGTGTCCTTCCAGACCAGGTTCTCGTTCGGCACGCCGTTCACCGAGAGGACCAGGAAGCGCTGCCCGTGGATGTGGATCGGGTGCTGCATCGCGTGAGCGGCGAAGCGGTTGTTGGTGAGCCGCAGCTTCATGACGTCGCCAACGCGGAAACGCCAGGCGATGTCCATGTTCTCGCGGCCCGTCGCCGGATCGCGCAACACCCACTTCACCTCGCGCGTCGTCGCGATCCAGTTCATCTCGGGCATGGTGCCGCTCCACTCTACCGGGTTGAAGTAGAGCGAGTCCATGCGCACGAGCGGGCCCATGGGGAACGGCAGCTCGCCGAGCTCGAGGGTGAGCACGAGGTCCTTGTCGACCGGCGCGTCGAAGTAGCGGCGGTACGGCTCGATCTCCGCGCTGACCTCCCGGTACGCGCGCAGGCGGGAGAACGCGGCACCGTGGTCCGGCACGGCGGGCTCTTCGGCCACGCGCACCAGGCCCAGCGTGTCGACCTCCGGGAAGAAGTAGCCGAAGAGGTGGTCGATCGACTGGATCCGGTTCTCGAGCGCGGACGTGCCCGGCGTCTCGAAGCGTACATCCACGACGTAGCGCTCCGCGGGCGCGATGACGACGCTCTCGACCCACTCCTCGCGCTCGTAGCGGCTCACGTCGGAGGCGACGACCTTCATGCGCGCGCCGGTGAACGAGACGTTGAACGTGCGTGTGTTCGCCACGTTGGTCAGGAAGAACCGCACGACCTCGCCCTTCTTCACGCTCAGCTCGTAGTGCGGCTCGCCGTTGACGAGCAGCAGGTTGCCGAAGCGGCCCATGAGCGCGTGCGTGGCGTGCTCGCGGCCGTACGGGACGAGCCCCTCGTCCGCGAGCAGCAGGTCGTCCAGCATGAGGACCTCCTCGCGGTGCGCGGGGCCGTAGTAGTCCGGCTCTGGCGAGCGAACGAGCAGGTTGCCGTAGAGCCCGAGGTCCTGCTGAACGTCCTCGCGGTGGTGCGGATGGTACCAGTAGATGCCCGCGTCGGGGAAGCGCACCACGTACGTGAAGCTGCCGCCGGGCGGGACGGGGTCCTGCGTGACGTGCGGCACGCCGTCGTAGCGGTTGTCGAGCCGGATGCCGTGCCAGTGCACGGCGGTCGGCATGTCCAGCCGGTTTGTGAACTCGACGACGATGCTCGTCCCCTGATCGACGTAGATGAGCGGCCCCGGGTACTGGCCGTTGAAGCCGTACATGACCAGGGTGCGGGCGCGGACGCGGCGCCGCACGAGCCCGGCTTCGAGCCGAAGCGTGTCCCCGTCACGGAGGCGCACGAGCTGGCGCGGGACCGCATCGGCCAGGGTCGCGGGGTCGGCGGACGGGAGGAAGGGCGCGACGGCCGGTCGGAACCGCATCAGCGCCTCGGGCATCGAGACCTTCGGGTGCATGGGCGGCGCGATCCAGCCGTCCCCAGGCGCGCCGGCCGCCTTCGCCTCGCCGTGCGCGTGCGCGTGGCCGCCGGGCGCGTGCGCTGCGCTGTCCCCGCCCGCCGCGGCGGCGGCGAGGATGAAGGGCAGGTCGTGCGGCTGCATGAGCATGCTCGCCGACTGGCCGCGCAGCACGAGGCGGCCGGCGCGCTCCTCGACGTCCGGCGAGGCCTCGGCCGTGACCAGCACCAGAAACTTGTTGAACGCGACGAGGCCTTCTGCCCTGCCCTCGGCATCGACGACGCCCAGCTTGACCACGGGATCGAGGACCGGCGTCGTCGCCCAGGCGATGTACGTCGTGTACGGGCCGAGCGATGACGGCTCCGGCAGCCCGCGCACGGTCACGCGCACGCGGTGCACGTGCTCGCCATCGCGCGTCACGGCCGTGCCGAACGGCGTGGGCACCCACCGCAGCTCCGCGATCCCGGACGCCGCAGGCGCCGCTTCCGTCGGCAACAGCGCGATGCAATAGAGGTCGGCTGCGGGCTCGCCGGGTACGAGCCCTGCCTCCGCGCACGCCGGCGATCCTGCGCCGGCTCGCGGCGCACGCACCGCCGCCGGCTGGGTCGGCGCCAGCCCGCAGAGGAGGAGCACCAGCGCGAGGCGCGTGGGCCGGCTCATTGCGGCCCCTCCGCGCCGGCGGTCGCACCGGCACGGGCCCGTGCTGCCGGGGCGCGCAGCGCTTCGCGCGCCGCCCCGTGCCGCGGGTCCGGGCAGGATTCATCCAGGGCGTGTGTCGGTTGCCGCATCGAGATTCGGGTGTGCAGTGGGAAGCGGCGGGCGCGCGGCATCCCGCTATGCCCTGTGCAACACGGTCGCGCTCCGCTGCGCAGTGGGGAGGATCACCATCTCGAATACGTTGACGTGCGGCGGGGCGTTGACCACGTAGAGCACGGCGTCTGCGACGTCGTCTGCCGTGAGGGGCTGGAAACCCTGGTATACGCTGCGCGCGCGCTCGCGGTCGCCCTTGAAGCGGACCAGCGAGAACTCCGTCTCGACCATGCCCGGATCGATGCTCGAGACGCGGATCGGCGTCCCGACCAGGTCCAGCGCGAGCGCCTGGTTCAGCGCACGCACCGCGTGCTTGGTCGCCGTGTACACGTTGCCCTTGGGGTAGACCTGGTGGCCGGCGATGCTGCCGATGTTGACCACGTGGCCGCGGCCGCGCTCCACCATGTGGGGCAGGAACGCGCGCGTGACGTAGAGCAGGCCCTTGACGTTGGTGTCGATCATCCGCTCCCAGTCGTCCGGGTCGCCCTCATGCAGCGGGCTCAGGCCCACGGCGAGGCCGGCGTTGTTCACGAGGACGTCGGGCACCCAGTCGTTGGAGACGAGTGCCTCCGCCTCGCGGAAGACGGCGGCGCGGTCCCGCACGTCCACGGCGGCGAAGCGGACCGACACGCCGTGCCGTGCCTCGAGGTCGGCGGCGAGCGCCTCCAGCCGGTCCACGCGCCTGGCCCACAGCACCAGGTCTGCGCCCGCGGCGGCGAACCGCCGTGCGCACGCCTCGCCGATGCCCGCGCTCGCGCCGGTCACCAGCACCGCGCGGCCGCGGATCCGGTCCGCGCCGCTCATTGCACCGCCCCCCTCTCGCGCAACGGGCCGGCCGCGAGGCCGGGCGTCACGCGCGTCCTCGTGTCGAGCAGGTCGGGGAACGCGGTGCGTTGCCTCTGACGAAGCGCCGTCTGTGCCTTCATCATGGGGATCCAACGGTGTTCGGGAGCGTGTCAGCTTTTCGGGCATTGTCGCACGCGGCCCGGTTCGCCGCAAGCGGCGGGGGCGTGTCGCGCGCTTCGGGCGGGCGCGACCGGGTCCTTGTTGCCGCCGACTCCCGCCGTCCCGAGCGGCGGGAGCGCGCCGGGCGCTGCGTACAGGCGGGGCGGGCCCGGGCGGCTGGCCCCGAGGCTCTGCGGAGCCGCTCACGCGTGCGATTCAATGACGGGCGATCGTTGCAGACGGGCGATCATTGCACTCGCACGGCAGGCCCGCCGCGCGCTCCTCACGCCCGCGGCTCGATCATCCCGAACGCCTGCGGCTCGCGGTCCAGCGGACCCGCGACCCACACGCGGGCGCCGACCCACGCCTCGAGCGCGGCAGGCGGCCGGACCAGCCGGACGCGGCGGCCGTCCGGCGTCACGAGCACGAGCCCGCCGGCCTCACGCTCGAGCCGCCCGTCCACCGCGGGCTGGCCGTCAACGGCCGTCACCGTGAACGACACGGCCTCCAGCGCCGGGCCCGGGGTCGTGCCGGGGGCGGGCCGGCCCACGGCCACCACCTCCGCCCCGGCGACCCGGGCGAGCGCCTCCCGCTGCGGGCCGACCAGCTCGACCTCCGCGCCGCCGCCGGCTGGCCGGAGCACCACACGCGCGAGCGGCTCCGCGCCCACGATCGCGACGGTCCCGCGCAGCGTGTCCGGCACCACCGCAGCAGCGCGGGACGCGCCGGGCGGCTCCCCCGCCGACCTGCCGCCGTTGCAGCCGAAGGCCGCCATCGCCGCGAGCGCGGCGGCAGCCAGTCCCAGCCGGAGGCGGTCGCTGGCCGGGGAGCCGCTCCGCGGCCGCTCACGGCCGCGCACTCTCTGCTTGGTCGCGGCGGCGGCCGGGGCCGCCCCTTCCACGCACCGCACCGGCTCCTCGCGCTGCGGAGCCGGCGACGCGTTCGGCGACGTGTCGTCGTGAGATGCTCGCCGCACGCCCCTCACTCGACCCTCACGATGTGGAGCCGGAGCGTGGCGGGGGGCGGGCCGCCGCCCTGCGTGGTCACCTCCAGGAGCTGCGGCGCGGCCTGTGGTCCGGAGAGCTCGAAGATCGAGGCCGTGCCCGCGCGCAATGCCGGCACGTCCACCGCGAAGTCTCCGAACGAGACGTTGCGCGGAGCCAGCGGGTACGGCCGAGGGAACGCTTGCGGCTGCGACCTGTTCAGCTCAGCGAACATGTCCGTCAGGTGCCAGCTCGGCATCCGGAGCTGCGGCCGCTGCGGCGTGAAGCCCGGTCGGTCGTCCAGCGCCAGCGCCAGCATGAAATCCGCCAGCAGCTCCGCGAAGGGCCGGCCCGCCCGGGCCGAGAGGTTCGCGGGGCCCACGAGGTTCGGCTCCTGCGTCAGCGCACGGAGGAAGGCCGCCTCGTCCGCCGCGTAGTGGTCCACCGCCCACCGAACGAGCGCCCAGGCGCTGCCGTAGAACGACGCGTCCCCCTGCCGCACGGGGCCGAGCGGCGTGCGCGTCTCGTTCTCCTCCATGTAGTTCCCCAGGTCGACGAACGCGGGCCACATGCCGTACGGCATGCCCGCGCATGCGGGGTCGTTCGGCTGGATCGCGCAGCGCATTCCCTGGTCAAATCCGGTGTTGCCCTTCCAGGTGAAGCCGAAGATGGAGCGCATGAGCAGCTCTTCGGCGATGCGCGCCGTGCTCTCCTCCAACCAGACGTCCTCCGGCCGGCCGCCCCGCGAGATCCGCTCTGCGAAGGACGCGATGTGCTTCACCTCGTGCATCAGCACGCCCCGGGTGAACCGGTACCAGGCGGTCGAGCTGACGTCGATGTCGAAGGGATCGCTGCTGAGCTGCGTCGGCACGGCCCCGTAGAAGATCTCCGCCACGTTGCTCTGGTTACAGTCCTGGCGCGGGAAGAGGTCGCCGGAGAAGACGAACGCGAACACGTTGCCGGCGAAGTCGTTCACCACCTCGGTGAACAGCATGTAGACGCGCCCGTTGTCGTCGGTCACGGCGTCCCGCCTCAACGGGTCCCCGAAGTACTGCGTGATGAGGGCGTGCATCACGCCGTCGTACTCCTCGCCCAGCTTCACGTAGAGCGAATCCAGCCGCCCGGCCAGCGGGGCGTTGCGGTCCTCGAACACGACGGCGCGGGTCCCCGAGTAGACGACGCGGCCCACGACCTCCACGAAGCTGGTGCACAGGTCCTGCGCGTCGAGGTTCGGCACGCGGAACCGGATCGTGTCTCCCACGTCGGGCGGCGGTGCCGAAGGGGCCGTTGCCGCAACGCGCGCGCTCGCCAGGGCGTAAGCGCCCTGCGGCGCGGCCGTGCGCGGGCCGAGGCGGCGCAGCAGGTCGAGATTCCGCTCGAGCACCTCCTCATGCGCTTCCGCGCGCCGCTGCAGCTCCCGGAGTACCGGATCCGGCGATGCGCCGACGATGGGTTGCGGGCGCGCCGGCGATGCGGCGAGCGTCGCCGGGGCCGCAGCGACGCCCGCGACGGCCGGTCGTTGCGCCGCCGTCGCCGCGCTCGTGCCACGCAGCCGGAACGCGCTCTGGGATGCGAGCGCCGTGCTCGTGTTGAGCACGCCGATCACGTAGCGCCCGCCGTCGTTGGGCAGCTCGTTGCAGCGGACCTCCTCCTCGTCCAGGATGGCAACGGATTCGCCGGGGTCGAGCGAGCGCCGGATGGCGACCTCGAGAGGGTGGTCCAGCGCGCCGGCCACGCCGGCCACCGTCACCCGGACGGGCACCGGCCGCGTCGGCTCGCACGGCAACAGGCTGCGCGAAGGGACCGTGATGGTGAGTCGGGTGGGCGATGCGTCGGTCACTGTGGCCGGCGCACCGTTCACCGTGACGGTGTTCCCGGCCGGCGTCGGGCTGAAGCCGCTGCCCGTGATGGTGGCGGCGCTTCCCGGCCGCAGCACGGCCGGCTCGATGGAGGCAATGACCGGCGCCTCGCCTGGCTGTACGTCCGCGGTGAAGAGCACGCTCCCCGCCCCGTCCACCACCGCCCGCGCGTGTTGCTCGCCGGCCAGCGGGCCGAGCACCCAGACGGCGTCGGCGCGGCCATCCTGGTCGCTCGCTCCGCCGGAGATCGTGCCGCCGCCCGAGACCACGGACCAGTCCACACGGATGCCAGGCAGCGGCGTGCCGCTCCGGTCGGTGATCCTGACCGCGAGCGGCACGCTGGAGCCGGCGTTGGCCGGGATCAGGCTTGGCGTGAGCGGCTCGATGAGGCCAGGCGTGCGGGGCTTGATGGGGTCGTCGCACGCGGCGATGCCGAGCGCGATCGCGAGGCCGAGCGCGGGCCGCAACACCGAGAGCCGAAACGCCATACAGGCCCTCCGGGGAGCAAATGGGGGCGACGCAGCCGCGCCAGCCGACCCGTGGACGACATCCCGGGTGCGTTCCCGCCACCCAACGGGATCGACCCGAATCTAGCCTCGCCAGGCGCACCGGAGGAGGCGGGGGCAAGGCCCTCCCGCCCCGGGGTGCCGCCCTGTGGCGGGGTGGCGGGCTACGCCCGCTCCCCCATGGGCACGTAGTCCCGCTGGTCCGCGCCCGTGTAGATCTGGCGCGGCCGCGCGATCCTCTGCTCCGGGTCCGTGAGCATCTCCTGCCACTGGGCCAGCCACCCGGCCGTGCGCGGGATGGCGAAGAGCACGGGGAACATCTCGACCGGGAAGCCCATCGCCTGATAGATGATGCCCGAATAGAAGTCCACGTTCGGGTAGAGCCTGCGCGAGACGAAGTACTCGTCTTCGAGCGCGATGCGCTCGAGCTCCATGGCCACG
>DATCLK010000270.1:0-5858 GCA_036563975.1 Longimicrobiales bacterium
GTGATTCGTCATCGTTCGAGTGAGCGGCCGAGCACGGCCTCGAGCCGGGCGACCGAGATCCCCAGCTCCTGGCGAGCGCGCACCCACTCGATCTCCGCCTCGGTCAGCGCGACCTGGGACGCCTGGAGATCCAGGATGGTCGCGTTGCCGATCTGGTAGCGTTCCTCCTGCACGCGCAGGTCCTCGCGCGCCAGCTCGACGCCGCGACGGGCGATCGCGACGCGGCGCTCGGCCGCATCGATCTGGCGCGCAGCCGCCTCCGCCGCCACGCGCGCCTCGAGCGCCGCGTCGCGTGCCCGCGCCTCCGCGATCCGCTCGGTCGCCGCCGCCCTCGACACCGTCGCCTCGCGCTGGAAGCCGTTGAATACCGGCAGGGACATGAAGACCCGCACGCTCCAGCTCCGCTCGTCCGGCGGGAACTGGAAGGCGAACCAGTCGTAGCCGGCGGTGGCGCGCACGGACGGCAGGTACGCCGTGTACGCGGCAAGGCGGTTCGCGCGCGCCGCCTCGTGGCTCGCCTGCGCGGCCACCACGGCCGGCGAGCGCGCGATGGCCTCCGCGACCAGCTCCTCCACGGGCGGACGCGGGGGCGCGGTCTCCGGCAGCGCGCCCCCCGCCGGCTCGACCTCGCCGGCGATCCCGACCTGCCGGCCCAGTCGCAGCCGCGCATCCCGCTCGGCGGCCTCGGCTTCGACGAGCGCCAGCTCGGCGCGGCCCAATTCGAGCTCCGCCCGCAGCACGTCCGAGCGCGTGGCGGTGCCGACCTCGAGGCGAGTCTGGGCGAACGCCAGTTGCTGGCGCGCCCGCTCCACGCGCTGCGCCGCGGCGCGCACCAGCTCCGAGGCCGCGGCCGCGGTGTAGAACGCCTCGGTGGTGGCCAGCACGGTCTGGAACCGCTGCGCGCGGTACGCCGCATCCGCCGCCTCGAGCGCGGCGCCGGCGCTCCGGAGCTCCGCCAGTCGCCGGCCGCCGTCGAACAGCTCGTAGCTGGCCTGGGCCTGGGCCGAGTAGCTCTGGGACACCAGCCGGCCCGTGGACTGGTCGAAGCGCTGGTTGCTGGAGTTGCTGTAGCTCGAGTTGACCGTGACCGAGGGGAGCCAGGCGCCACGCACCTCGAGCTGGTCCGCCCGCGCCCTGGTGATCGCCTCCTCGGCGCTGACGGCGGCGGGGTCACGCTCCAGCGCGAGCCGGATCGCCTCTTCCAGGGTGACGGTGCGGACCGCCTGCTGAGCGGAGCCGGCCGCCGGCGCCAGCCAGACGGCGAGCGCTACAGCGACCGGCAGGCCGCCACGGAGTGGAAGCTGCATGGGCAGGAATCTCTCCGGCGGACGACCGCGGCGTCGCGCGACCGTGCGCCGGCTATGGTCGCATCGGGCCGCGGCGCCGCGCCGCGGCAACATCCGCGCATCAATAATATATGACTCGCGAACCACCGGTTTCGTTGAGGCCGGCCGCACCCGCCGCACGGGGTGCCGGCCAGTGAGCGCAGGAGGATACAGCGCGGCGGAGCGGCGCACGCTGGCGGAGGCGGCACGACGCGGTGAGCCGCTCGCCTGCCCCGCCTGTGGCCATGCGCTCGCCAGCCACGAGGTCCGGCCACGCCGGGACGTGGCCTACGTGCGGCGACGCCTGCTGCTTGTGTGTCCGGCCTGCAAACGGGCGGCGGCGGTGGACGTCGAGCCGCCGCCCGGGTGATGTAGCGGAGACCGCGGGCAGATGTTCCGGGGACGGGCCTGGCCTCCTGCCGCCGGCCGCAGGCGCGCACCGGCGAACCATCGGGCGCCCGGCTTCGAGGGACCGGCGCCGCGCACGACCGGGCCGCTCGCGGGTGCCGCTCACAGTGGCCGCGCCACCATGATGCCGTCCTGCGTCTCGATGCGCTTGATCCGCTCGGCCAGCGGGACGGCGCTGATCTCGACGGCCCGACCGACCAGCGGCGCGTGCAGCAGGTACAGCTCGCCGTCCTTCCAGAACGCCACGCCCGTGTGCGCGATGTCCAGCCCCTCGAGCGTGCTGGTCGCCGCGATGATGTCGCCGTTCCGGATGCGTGGCGCCACCTCCGCGATGCGGTCCTCGGGGATGTAGTAACGGGTACGCGCGCTCAGCTCTTCCTCGATGCGGCGGATCGCCTCGAGGTTCGCCGGGTCCGAGAGCTGCCGGTACGCATCCACGTGGGTGCTCATGAAGCGGATCGGCTCCGGATCCGGCACGCCGCCCAGCTCGCGCGTGATGTCTCGCACCAGCCCCTTGCGCTCGTTGTCCGCGATCCACTCGCTGAAGTAGTGCAGCCGGCTGGGGTAGCCGTCCAGCACGCCGCCGCGGTAGCGGATGCGGGTCAGCTCGGCGCGGAAGTCGTCGAAGTCCGTCGAGCCCGCCCGCACGAGCCGGGAGAGCGCGAGCACGTTCTCGACGAACGTCACACAGTCCAGCTCGCGCAGGTTCACGACGAGCCGCTCCGGGCCCGGGACCTCCAGCGTGTGGGGCACGTAGTCCGTGCCGACGAACGTGAAGCCGAGCCGCGCGATGATCTCGCCGATGGGCAGGGTGTCCAGCCGCTCCGCGCGGGCGAACGCGAGCTTCTGCCGGAAGATCTCGAGATCCCGTGGGTTCTCGGCCGCCGCGAGCGCTGCGGGCGACGTCGTCGCCTCGAGCTCGCCGGCGGACGCCGCCGCCGGCGCCGCCTCCGCGGCCTCGACCGTCACCGGCCGGCGGCCCGGGTCCAGCACACGCTGCCCTACGACCCACGCCAGTGCCAGCGCCAGTGCGAGCAGTGGCAGGTAGACGTACAGCGCGCGATAGCTCATGCGCATCGCCTCCGTTGCGCGAGGGTACACCCGCCGGCCGGCGGCGGTGCCGGCGCCGGCGGTGGGGCCGCAGGGCCTGAGCCGCGGCAGCCCGAGGCCTTCAGCCGGTCCGCGTCGTCGCCCCGTTGTTGGAGCGCGGCATTGGCCGTCGGCACGGTGGCGTCATTCTCGTAGATCAGGCCTCCCGTTCCGCACGGTGCTTCCCCCGCGTCGAGGGTTCCGGCCGCGCCCCGCGAGGCGTCAGCATAATATGGGCGGACGGGCGGCGCATCGAGATGCGTCCGCACCCGCGCCGCCTGCGATCCCCCAGTCGCACGCGCCCGCCGCGGCCGGTCCGCGCCCGGCAGCCGCGCCGGCAGGATTCCCCCTGGAGCTTTCGCGCCCGCGTCTCCATCGTTAATGAGCGTTGGTATGCGTTGGTGGACGTGTCTGCAGTCATCACGCGGGCTCGGAGGTCGGAGAGGGAGCGCAGGATGGGACGAGAGGGCGGACGCAGCATCGCCGCTGCGGCGTTAAAGATCGGGATCGCGGGCGTGATCGGGTTCGGCGCGGTCGCCACGGGGCTCCTGGCCTCGCGGCGCGGCCGCAAGCTGGTACGCGAGGCCTGGGAGGGGCGCCGGCGCACGCGCATCGAGGATCGCGTGCTGGATGCGATCTGGGCGGATCGGGTGCTCGGCCGGCGCGCGATCGATGCCCAGGAGGTCGAGGAGGGCCGCATCGTCCTCCTCGGGCAGATCCGGAGCGAAGAGGAGCGGGAACGGGCGCTCGCGATCGCCGGGCGGGTGAAAGGCGTGAACGCGGTGGAGGACCGGCTAGAGGTCGTGCCGCCGCACGCGCGGCCAGTGCGGGGGCTCCGCCGCCTCCAGGCCGGCGCACGCTAGGACTCCGCCGGAGCGCGCCGCGCGCGTGCCGCTGCGCGCCCCGCCGCGGGCCCGCAGGACTGCGCGCTCGCCGGACCCGCGGCACTGCGCGGCCGGCGGGCTCCAACACGGCACCGCCAAGAGGCCGGCAAACTGCACGGCGGCCGGACCCGCAGGGGCCAGCCGCTGGACCCGCAGCACTGCACGGCCGGCGGGCCCGCAATACTGCACGGCGCCCGGAGCCGCAGCAGGGCAGTCGCCGGACCCGCGTCAGCCCTCGACGGGGACGCGGAGCACCTGCTCCGGCATGAGCTTCGACGAGGTCAGCCCGTTCTCTTCCTTGAGGCGCGCCACGGTGGTGCCGAAGCGGCGCGCGATGGACCAGAGACTGTCACCCCGCTGCACGCGGTAGAGCACCACATCGCCGCCCTCGTCCGCCTCCGGGCGCTCGAATGCGACGCCCTCCGCCGCGTCTTCCAGCCCTGTCGCGTTCACCGCCGTGACATCCCCGTCCGGGCCCACTGCGGACGCCGCCGCGAGGCGCGTCTCGTCCCGCGCGCCTCCCGCCGTGCGAGGGGCCGGCGCCGCGTTGACCGCCGCGAGCAGGCTCGCAGCGTCGGAGCCCGTGAGCGCCGCGACGTACTGGAGGTACGGCTTGGGGAACAGCGCGATATGGTAGTGCGGCGGCCTCCGCTCGCGCGTCGCCTCGAGTACGCGGCGCCCCTCGAGCTGGAGCAGCACCCGCTCGAGCCAGCGGCGGCACGAGGCCCGCTGGCTGCGCCTGAGGTCGATGGCCATGCCGGTGGGGTGCACCGATCGATCCGCTGCATTGCGCGGCTGGCGCGTGATCGGGCGCACCAGGCTGGTGACGACGAGCTTCTCGCCACACGCGGCCTCGTACTGTCTCCCCAACCGCTCCAGGAACAGCTTCACCTCGGGCCGGGCGTACGGGAACGAGACCTTGGCCAGCTCGAGCGCCGAACTGGGCTGCACGGGCACCAGGTATCCCAGCTCGACGAACCGCCGCACGTCTTCCGGCCGCTCGAGGAAGGTGTAGCCGTGCTGCTTCGCCTGGATGTTCTGCCGGTCGAGGGACGCGGCCGAGCCCCGCAAGCTCTGGGGACTGCCGGTCGAGGGGAGACAGAGGATGAGGGCGACGAGGGTCGCTGCCGTGGCTCCACGCATGGCCGGTCACGGGTGACGTTCGCGCTACGCGCCTCCTCGCGCGCGGGGGCGTATGAATGGGGCTTGACGCGCGATTGCGCAACCCTTTCGCGGTGCGGACGCGACAGCGCAACTTTTTCGCAGCCCCGAGGTGCCGCTCGCGGAGCGCCTCCGTCTCCTCCCGGTGTGCCTCGCGGCCGTGCAACCGTTTCGCGCTCCCGGGGCGCGGCCCGCACCCGAGCGGCGGGTCGGAGCAAAACGGGCGCCCGACGCGGGCTCGGCTGCGCGATCGGGAGGAGCGCTGGTGGGGAGCCCGGCCGGACGCCCGAAGCTCGCGTGGTGCGGAAACGGCGACGTCGCCCTGCTCTTCCCTGACACGCGAACCGACGGGAACGTTGGGCGCGGATGGCGCCGCCGCGGCGCACGGCCAAAGGGGGCCAGCGGCGCGTGGGCGCCGCGGCTGACTCATTACCGGCCCCGCGGCCGCTGCTCCGGGATGCGCAGCGTCAGCAGGAAGCCAAGCAGGACCACGCCGATGCCCGCGCGATAGAGGCCCGCGAGCGCGGCGGTCAGCGCCCGGGCGTACTCCGGGGAAACGGCCGCCGAGCCGTTCGCCGTGGCCGCCGCGCCACCCTCCATCGCCCCAGGCGCGAGCGGCATGCCGAGCTGCGCCGCGAAGAGAGCGCCGAACATCGTCACGCCGATCACCTGGCCGAGCATCCGCGAGAACGTCGCGCCGGCCGACGCGACGCCGAGGTTCTCCGGCCCCGCCGCGTCCTGCACCATCAGCGTGAACAGCGGAAGCGCCGGCCCCATCCCCAGCCCGATCAGCACCATCAGCGCCGTCACGACGGCGTGGGGCGTGTCCGGGCGCAGCAGGAAGCCCATCAGCGCGAAGGCCAGCATCTGGAGCAGCAGGCTGCCGAGCAGGATCCGCCGCGCGTGCCCGACCCGGCTCGCGAGCTGGCCGCTGCCGACGCTCCCGCTCACGATCCCCAGCGTGAGCGGGAGCATGGTGAGCCCCGCGCCC
>DATCLK010000271.1:0-6657 GCA_036563975.1 Longimicrobiales bacterium
GTAATAGAACGCCTCCGTGCTGAACTGCGTGCTGGTGCCGATGTGGTGCTCCTGAGACGCGGCGAAGAAGCCGCCGGTCACGAGGGCGCCGACCAGGACCAGCGCCAGGATGGTGGCTGCGAGGGCGAACCCCTGCTCGCGACTCTGAACGCGACTCATGTCAGCTCCCGCTTCTGCTCGAACGCCCAGCACGCCTCGCCTCAGTCGACTAGTTGTTGCGCAAGTAAAGCTGCGTCACCAGCGAATCGCTGTAATCCGTTTGTCCCGGAACGCCGGTGCCCCTGGTGCGCCCGCGCACGACGATCTCGATGCGTGCGACGGCGGTCGGATTCGTCGTCGGGTTGCCGTTGGCGTCGAAGTACCGGAACACGGGGCCCTGGCCGTTGGGAGCGAGCGGGCCGATCACCGGAACCAAACTGCCCCCGACGGTATGGCGGGCGAGCACCGGCTCGCCGTCGATGTCGTACACGCCGTACGTGAGGGTCTCGACCGACCGCACGGGCGCTCCGAAGAAGATCGTGCTACCGATGCTGCCGAAGGGGAAGCTGGAGACCTCAAGGACAGTCCCCCGGCCGCCGCCCCACGCCGCACAGGTTCCGTTGGGGTCGGGCGCATCGGTGATGACCACCGCACCCCAATCATCATCCGTTCCGGTCTGCTGCTGGTTCTCGATGAAGAACAGGAGCGTGGCCCCGGCCGTGAACGCCGTGCCGCCTCCCGGGGTGGCCGCGGGTACCTCTTGCACGACGATGCGCTGCCCGGGGATGATGTCACAGAGGAAGCCGGCGGCGCGGTACGCACGGAACGTGAGCGAGTCCGGCGTCATCATCAGCAGATCGCCGGCCGCAGGACTGTTCTCGCGCAGCTCGCTCTCCAGCACCGCCAGGGCGTCCCGCATCGTCTGCTGCGTGCTGATGACGGCGCTCTGCTGGCGGTAGCTGCGCTCCTGGACCGCCAGCACCTGGTACGTCGCGCCCAGGATCAGGGCGCCGATCACCACGACCACGAGCAGCTCCACCAACGTGAAGCCGGCAGTCGAACGGCGGATGCTGCTCATGGCATGACGATGCTGAAGGAGAAGGTGTCCGTGGCGACGGCACCGTGGTTCGGGGCGCCCGGCAGCGCACGCACAGCCCTGCTGTAGACGTCGACCTGCGCGAAGTAGCCCGTCCTGTTGACCGTCCACCAGAAGCGGAAGTCGCCGACGGTGATCGCCTGGGATTCGTCCACGGATGCGAGGTTCTGGAACGGCGTCGCGCGGAGGTTCTCGATGACCTGCTGCAGCGCCGCGGCGCGCTCCGTGCGCAGGTCGCCCGCGTGCACCTGGGACGAGACGTAGCCGGTCGCGGCCGCCAGGGACAGCAGGCCGACGGTCAGGATGACCAGCGCGATCATCAGCTCGACGAGCGAGAACCCGCCCTCGCTTCGAATCCAGGACTTCATCGTTTCGTCACCTGTCCGAGGAACTGCACCACCGCCCGGGCACTGTACGACCCGCGCGTGAACACCACGCTGTCCGGCAACGTATGGCCGCAGGAGCGTCCCAGCCCGCGCGCGTTGTAACGCACGCAGAGGGCGTCTCTCCCACTGGCGGTCGTCACATCCGCGTCGAACTCGCCCGAGTAATCCACGGCGTCGATCGTGCTGCCGGCCTGTTCGATCCATGCCCGATCCGTGAGCGCGTCGACCTTCAGCTCCGTGTCGCCGCGCTCGATGGCGGCGGCGCGGGCCCGCGCCGCCAGCGCGACGAGCGAGTCCCGCGCGTTCAGCGCCCCCTGCCGCGCCCAGGCGCGGCCGAGCGCCGGCATCGCCATGGCCACCAGGATCCCGGCGATGATGAGCACGACCAACATCTCGATGCCGGTGAACCCGGCGGTCCGCCGCGGCATTGCGTCGCTCGTCGTTGTCGGGTTTCGGCTGGGCCGCCCCTGGCTGGCGCAGGCAGCGCCGGGGGTGGCCAGTCGCGCGTGAGGGATACGAGATCCGTGCCCGGACCTAGCTCCTTCTGCCACAACGAGTTGGCCGCCAAACAGGCGCATCATCGCGGGAAAAGAGTTCGAGCATCCGGACAATTTTGCCGCCAGCCGGCTCAGAAGACGGGCACCCAGGACCGGCCCGCCGGCCGGAGCGGCCGGTCGAGCCCGGGGGCGCTCCCGAGCGCCCGCCCGAGGGCGCACGCGTCGAAGCGGATGGCGCCGGCGACGGAGGCGCGGCCGGCCCGGACGGCACCGCTCACGACCGCGCCCGCGGCCACCGTGATCCGCCCGGTGACGAGCACGGCGCCGTGGAAAGCGGCGCCCGGCTCGAGCGCGAGGTCGCCCTGGACGACGAGGACGCCCTGGCCTGCTCCCGAGAGGGCGAGGTCCGCGGGCGCGAAGATCAGCGGGAGGTAGCCGCCGCACGGCGCGGCCGGGTCAGCGGGGTCGCCCCAGTTGCCCGGCGCGCTGGTGTCGCACTCCCCGGCCGCGGTGCGCGGGGCGGCGGCGATGGCGCCGGCCTCCGTCCGGTCGGCGAGCGCCGCCAGGTCGGCGAGCCCCAGGGGGCCGAGCCCGGCGAGCGCGGTCAAGTTGGCGAGGCCAGGATCGCGGGCGACCGGCGGCACGCCCTGCACCGCGCCGACCGGTGCCGGCGTGTTCTCGGGGAGGAGGACGCCCGGCCGGGGGCCGGGCGGGAGCCCGAGCACGGAGTCCGGCGGGCAGAGGTCCGGGCCCCGGCCCTCGGGCGGGCGGGCGGCGCCAGTGCCATCCACGACCCCGCCGGGCAGCACCTCGACGGGGCCCGCGGCGGACAGCGCCGCGGCCAGGTCGGGCGTGAAGTCGGCGGGCAGGAGGCCGCGGACGAGGAGCCCGACCGAAGCGCGCGCGCCGGGGCCCGCCTCCGGGCCCGAGCGGGCCTCCCCACGGATCAGGAAGAGCCCTGCCGCCAGGCGCTCGACGCGAGCGTCGTACGCGACGTCGGGCGCGAGCGTGCCGGCGGCCCCGGGGGCGGCGCGGGGTGCGCCGGGCTCGAGGGCGCGGTAGGCGGAGGTCCGCCAGCCCACCAGCGCCGCGCGCACGGCGGATTCCGCGCCGGCGCGGGCGCGAACCGTGTGCAGGAGGGCGGCGGCGACCCGCGCTTCTTGCGTGCTGACGAAGAGCAGCCCCGTGCCGAGCGTGCCGAGGACCAGGAGCACGAGCAGGGCGAGCAAGAGGCTGAACCCGCGGCGATCCGCCGGCGCGACGCAGCGGCCGCGGACCGGCGCCGGCGGCCCGGGCGGCGGCCCGCCGCGCGAGGGGGCGGCGCGGACGCCGTGGCGACCGGCCGGGAAAGCCGCGGGTCCGGCGGGCCGCAGCGACCGTGCCGAGCAGAACAGGGGACGAGCGCCGCGGGCGCGCCGCCGTCCGGCAGGCCGGAGGCGCCGGAGAGCCCGTGGCGGGCACAACGGGGGACCGGGCTCCCGGGATGGCGTCACGGCGCGTCTCCGCGCACGGCCCCGTTCGGGAGCGCGAGGAACATGCGCAGCACGTGGCGGCGACCCGGGCGCCGGTCGGTGGGGGCCGCCGTCGTGACCCGGGCAATGATGGCGGCGGCCTCCGCCGGATTCGCGGCGCGACCACCTGCGGCGTCCCGCAGCTCGAACCCACTCGCCGTATCGTCCAGCCACGCGACCGTCAGCGGCTGGCGGCCGCCCTCGCCTCTCCGGTACCGGAGGGCCGCGCCGGTGAGCCCGTAGGTTCCGGTCTCGTAGAGCAGGAGCAGGGATCCGACAGGCGGGAGCGCGTCGGCGCCGAGCGCCCACCGCTCGACCTCCTCACCGGCCGCGGCGGCGCAGGCGGCCGGCGCAGGGCCGGCGCCGAGGAGCGGGACGGCCAGCGCGGGGGAGTCCGGCCGGACCAGCAGGACGGAGTCCTTGGCCGGGTCGGCGGCGCGCAGGCCACGCCGACGCACGAGGGTCTCTCCCCCTGAGCGGCCGCACACCACGCCCAACGCGCGGAACGCCCGCACCGCGACGGATTCCGGCGTGGCGAGCGCCAGGTCCTCGGCGGGCGCCAGCAGGCGGACCTCGCTGCCGAGGGTTGTTGCGGCGATGCGGAGCGCCTCGGCGGCGGTGACGCTGTCGACCTGGGCGCGGGCCAGCCGTTCCTGGCCGTGCAGGAGGCCGAACAGCGCGCCGGCCACGAGCCCGCCGAGCGCCACCGCCAGGAGCAGCTCGAGCAGCGAGAACCCCCTCACGGACGGCCTCCGATGCGGCGGGGCGCCGGCGCGTGGAGCAGGACGAGGGGGACGCTGCGGCTGCCGCGGCCCTCGTGGTAGGAGGCGGAGAGCTCGATGCGCGAGCCGCCTGGAACGGGCACGACCGTCCAGCTCACGCGGTAGCGTCCCTCGACCCGCGTACCGGGCGCTGGCGCCGGTTCGAGGAGCAGCGAATCCGCGATGGAAGCGAGGAGCAGGGCCGCGCTGGCCCTGGCGTGGGCGGCACCGAGCGTGTGGCCGGCGAGGATGGCCGCAGCGGTGATGCCGAGCGCGCAGATGCCGACCAGCGTGAGGGAAACGATCACCTCGACGAGCGTGAAGCCGCGCGTCACCATCTGCGGATCCTCCCGTACGCGGCCACCGTGAGCCCCGCCTCGGCGTGGCCGCGGCGAATGCGCAAGGTGCGACCCGTCATGCGACCGATGCCGAGGGCATCGAAATGGAAGGCCAGCGAATCGGCGGGCAGCCCATCCGCGCTGAGCGTGACGCGGTACTGCGCACGCAGGTCCAGGGGTGCGGCCAGCGGGGCGCCCGCGGCGTCGATGCGGAACCGGGCAGCGGGGATGTCGACCACGAGAGACGCGCCGCCGTGCGCGATGGCGGCGGCGCGCGCGTGGGCGAAGCCGGCGGCGAGCGCGTCCCGCGCCGCGCGGACGGCGTAGCGGTCGAGCAGCCGGGTGAAGGCGATGGCGCCGGCGCCGAGGAGAGTGGTGATGAGCGCCAGCACGATGGCGAGCTCGAGCAGGGTGAAGCCGGAGCGGCCCGATTCGCGGAGCATGGCCCCACGCTAACCCGGGCGATGGGGCGATGCGATAGCGGTGCGGGCACACGCGGGGTGCCGGGCCTGCTATCACGCTGGGTGCGGGACGTGCTATCACGCTGGATGCGGGGCGTGCTACCACGCTGGATGCGGGGCGTGCTACGCCGCTAGGTGCGGGACCTACACTGCAGCGCCGGGCGCGGGCCCTGCGACGACTCGGACACGGCGCGCGTCATGATGGCGCGATCGGCCCCGCCCTGACCCCGCGTGCGCCGGCAGCCACCGCGGATCCGCGGCGCGGCGCCACCCGCAGTGTGTTGGCTCCACGGCGTCGCAGCACCGCCGCACGAGCGGTCCACGCGCCGCGTCGAACCCTACTCGAGCCCGTAATCCCTGATCTTGTAGAGCAACGCGCGGGAGCTGAGCTCCAGGAGCTGGGCGGCGCGGGTCTTGTTGCCGCCGGTGCGCTCGAGGGCCTTGCGGATCAGGCGCCGCTCGAGTGCCGCGTTGTGCTTCTTGACGGACAGTTCGTCCTCGGGCAGCTCGAAGCCATCGAGAGCAGGCACCGGCATGCGGATGTTCATGGGCAGGTCCTTCTCGGTGATCTTCGGCCCGTTGGAGAGGACCAGCGCCCGCTCGATGGTGTTCTCGAGCTCCCGCACGTTGCCCGGCCACGAGTAGTCCAGGAGCAGCTTCATCGCGTCCGGCTCGATGCCGCGAATGTCGAGTCGGAGCTTGCGGTTGTACATGTCGATGAAGTGCTGCACGAGGAGAGGGATCTCCTCGCGCCGCTGGCGCAGGGGAACCAGGTGGATGGGGACGACAGCAATGCGGTAGTAGAGGTCGCGGCGGAACCGGTTCTGCCGGATCTCCTCCTCGAGGTCCTTGTTGGTGGCGGTGACGAGCCGCACGTCCACGGCGCGGGCACGGTTCTCGCCCAGACGGCGGACCTCGCCCTCCTGGATGACGCGGAGCAGCTTGACCTGGAGCGTCATCGGCATGTCGCCGATCTCATCCAGGAACAGCGTGCCGCCGTTGGCGGCCTCGAAGAGGCCCGGCCGGTCGCGGTCGGCGCCGGTGAACGCGCCTCGAGCGTAACCGAACAGCTCGGATTCGAGCAGGTTTTCCGGAATGGCGCCGCAGTTGACCGGGACGAACGGCGCGTTGGCGCGGTCGCTCTCGTTGTGGATGAGGCGCGCGACGAGCTCTTTGCCGGTGCCGCTCTCGCCCGTGATGAGGACGGGCGAGGGGTGGCGGGCGACCTTGCTGGCGATCTCGAGCGCCTCGCGCATCGCGGGGGACTTGGCGACGATCTCGCCGTAGCGTCGCTCGATGCGGACCTCGTTGCGGAGGCGGCCGACCTCGCGGCGGAGCGCCTCCCGTTCCTCCGCCTTCTTGAGGGTCAGCACGAGCTGGTCGGCGCTGAACGGCTTGGGCAGGTAGTCGTAGGCGCCGGCCTTCATCGCCTCGATGGCGAGCTCGGTGCTGCCGTAGGCGGTCATGACGATGACCAGGCCGGTGCACCCCTGCTCCCGGTACCGCTTCAGGAACTCCATTCCGGGCAGTCGGGGCATGCGCACGTCGCACAGGATGATGTCGGGTTGCAGCTCCCGAGCGCGCGCCAATCCCTCCTCACCATCGCTCGCGGCGTGGACCTCGTAGCC
>DATCLK010000272.1:0-3433 GCA_036563975.1 Longimicrobiales bacterium
CTGATCCGGCACGAGGAGCTGCGGGGGGCGGCGGCGGTGCAGCGAGCGCGGTAGCAAGCGCGCACCGCAACAGGGGCAGCGGCTGAGTGCCGGATCCCTGCTGTGCTGCCGCTGCCAGGCGACCGGGGCCGTTCTGCGGCGGGGCCGACGGCCTGGCCCGTCTTGCGCCGGGCCAGACGGCCGGCGCCGCGGTGGCCCGACAACGCGGGTGCGGCCGCGTCGTGCCGCCAAGGCCACCTGGGCCGCGTCGCCCCGGCCGGGGCTGCGGCCGATTCGCCCCGGCAAGGCGACCGGGGCCGCGTCGCGCCGCCCAGGCCACCAGGGCGCGTCGTCCCGGCCGGGCGGCTCAGCCGCGTCGCCGCGGCAAGGCGGCTGTGGCCGCGTCGGCCCGGCAAGGCCGCTGCATCCGTGTCGCCCTGGCAAGGAGACTGTGGCCGCATCGCCCCGACGAGGCGACCCGGGGCCGCGTCGCCCTGCCCAGTCGACTCCCGGAGTTGCGCGGTCGACCCCCGCGCCACAGAATGCTCGCGCGCGAGTGCTGAGGTCTCTTCTTTTCACGGAGTCGACTGAACCATGCGTGCAGCCCTTCGCTCACTCGGTGCGGCCGCGGTTCTGCTGGCCGCTGTCCCGTCTGTGGCGGCAGCCCATCCCGACACGGTGATTCCCCACGGGTTCCTGCATGGCTTCGAGCATCCGCTGTCCGGATGGGACCACCTCCTGGCAATGTTCGCCGTGGGGCTGTGGGCGGCCCAGCGTGGTGGTCGTGCGGTGTGGGTGCTGCCGCTCACCTTCGTCGCGGTGATGGTCGGGGCCGGCGCGATCGCGATGAGCGGCGCGGCCCTGCCCGGCGTGGAGGCCGGGATCCTCGCCTCCGTCTTCGTCCTGGGCCTGGTGATCGCGCTCGCGGCAAGGGTCCCGGGTGCCGCCGCGCTGGCGCTCATCGCGCTGTTCGCTGCGTTCCACGGCGCCGCCCACGGCTCGGAGATGCCTGCGGGCGTGGGAGGCGTGACGTACGCGGCCGGCTTCGCGACGGCGACCGCCGCTCTCCACCTGGCGGGAGCGTTCCTAGGCATCTCTCTACAGCGGGGGCTTCGAGAGCCGCACCAGGTTTGGGTGCGTGTGGCGGGCGCCTCTGTTTGTGCAGCGGGCCTGGCGTTCCTGATCCTGGGGATCTGATCCGGACTGCGCACCGGCGCGCCGCGGGATCGTACGGCGAGGCGGCCGGGTGAGGTGGCGGGCGCTCGATTGATCGCTGAATCGAATGTATGACTCGCGCGCGTGCGCTCGGCGTGCGGATCGAGCGGTCCGGGTGCTGGGTGCACGGGCGCAGGTGCGCGGGCACCGGCGCGCGGGCGCACGCATCACTCGAGGCATGCGGTCGCCCGCCGCCGGGCCGGCTCGCCTGAGAGCTGATCGAGCCAGGGCCGACCGGCCCGGCCTCACCCGTTCGTGATCCGCCCCTTCAGGTCCTCGGGCCGGAACGGCTCGCGCGCAGCGATCAGCTCGCGCGCGGCGTCGACCTTGCCCCACGTGTTCCAGAGCAGCACGCCGCGCACGCGGCCGCCCTCGAGGTAGTAGACGACGCCCTCGCGGAACGGCTCCTTCCAGTCCTCGACGACGGTGAGATCCGAGTCCAGCTCGCCGACCGCCTCGTAGCCGAGATCGAAGAGGTCCGAGTAGAAGAAGGGCAGGTGGTCGTACGGTTCGGGGGCGCCGGCCATGGCGCGGCCGGCCACGCGGCCCTGGGTGTTCGCGTTGTCTTCGTGCTCGACGCGGATGCGGCGGCCGAGTGCGGGGTTGAAGAACGAGGCAACGTCGCCCGCGGCGTAGATGTCGGCAGCACTGGTGCGGAGCTGCCGGTCCACCGCGATGCCGTTGGCGACCTCGAGGCCGGCGGCTTCGGCGAGCCCCGTGTTGGGGATGATGCCGAGGCCGGCGACGACGCCGTCGACTTCGAAGCGCTCGCCGCCGTGCGTGATGACGACGTAGCCCGTGTCGGCCTCCTCCACGTCGGCGACGCCGGTGCCGGGCCGGACGTCCACGCCGCGCTCGCGGTAGTAGCCGTTGAGGAAGCGGGACAGCTCGGGTGGGAAGAGGCGGCCGCCGATGCCGTCCTCGGGGAACAGCATGACGACCTCCTTGCCGTTCGTCGTGAGCGCCGCAGCGATCTCGGAGCCGATGAACCCGCCGCCGATCACGGCGAAGCGCTGGCCGCCCTCGGTCCACCTGCGCAGCCGGCGGTAGTCGTCGAGGGTGCGGAAGTAGAGGACGCCGTCCGGGTCGCGCGGGAGCTGCCGCGGCGATCCGCCGGTGGCCAGCAGCAGCTTCTCGTAGCGGTAGACCTCGCCTGCGTCGTCCCGCACCTCCTTGCGGGAGGGACTGAGGGCGATGGCGGTGCGGCCCAGCCGCAGATCGACGCCTCGCTCGTCCGTCCTGCGCCAGATGCTCTCGAGCGGCTCGCCCTTCCAGAGGCCCTTGGACAGCGGCGGGCGGCTGTAGGGCGCATCGGACTCCGCAGAGATGATGCCGATGGTGCCTTCCGAGTCCACCTCGCGGATCCCGATGGTCGCCGCATCCGCCGTCATGCCGCCGCCGATGATCAGGTATTTGAAGTCAGGCATGCATGCCTCCCGGTTTCGCGCCCCGTTCCCTTCGGACGCCGGCCAATCTGCCCCCGCGGCGCTGATCCGGCAATGCGTGAGCGACGCGATGGGGAATGGCGGCCATGCGAGCATCGGAGGGAACGCCGCGACGAGCCCCGGCCAGCTGAGCGCGGCTCTCCCCGTCGTGGGAGCCGTGCGATCACTGGACGGAAGGTCGCGCCGGCGAACGAGCCGAGGATGCCTCGATCCCTTCGAGGAGAGCACTCCTGCGGCCGATCCGGCGCTGCGTGGCAGGTCGCGTGGCAGAGCGATGGGGCTGCGTGCGGAGCGGCCTTGACAGGCGGGGGCTGTGGGGCTAGCATGTGTGCCGACAACCGACGGACGTGGTGATTTGCCGCCGCTTGCAGCCACGCTAAACAAGTGCTAAAGAGCGAGCCCGGCGGCATGTGCTTCCGTCGGGCGTTCGAGTTTACTGGAGCCGAATTCAGGCAAAGCAGACGAGAAATGATGCTGCCGCGCGCCCTCGACATGGCCATGCGCATGCGCATGATGATGCCGATCTCCCGCGGGAGATGCGGACGGGGCGCGCGTGCGCGAGCGGAGCGTAGGAGATAGCCGGACCGATCCGGCGCACGAGCCCCGGCCCTCCCCCGAAGAGAGGGCCGGGGCTTTTTTCTGGACCCCGACCGACAGGGAGTCTCGATGAACGGGATCACGACGCAGGAGCGCGGGCCGGCGGCCGGCGTGACAGGGGCGGGAGCGCCGCCGTGCGTGAGCGGCGTGTACGAGTCGGCGACGCCGCTCGTGCTGGAGCACGGCGGCGCGCTGGA
>DATCLK010000273.1:0-2650 GCA_036563975.1 Longimicrobiales bacterium
AGCAGTGGCTCGAGCGCAGATACATGGTCTTCAAGCCGGAGACAAAGCAAGAAGCCGTCACGCACGCAGCGTGACCCTAGGACGCCAGAAGATCGATTCTACAGAAAATTCGCCACTTGACCCCCCCACGCCTCGGAAGACGCTTCTCGCCGCTACCTCGCGGCCATCGTCGAGTCCTCCGACGACGCGATCATCGGCAAGACCATCGACGGCATCATCAGGAGCTGGAATCGTGGTGCCGAGCGGATCTACGGCTACACCGCGCAGGAGGCGATCGGCAGGCCCATCGAGATGCTGGTCCCGCCCGGGCTGGAGGACGATGTGCCCGCCATCATGGAGCGGCTCCGCCGCGGCGAGCGCATCGAGCACTACGAGACCATCCGCATGGCGAAGGACGGGCGGCGACTCAACATCTCGCTGACGATCTCGCCCATCCTGGATGACGCCGGCAACGTCATCGGCGCGTCCACCATCGCGCGAGACGTGACGGCGCAGGTCGAAGCACGGCGGGCCCTCGAGCAGAGCAGGCAGGAACTCCAACAGCTCACCATCGAGCTGAAACGGACCATCGAGGAGCTCGAGCGGCAACGCAACGCCGCGGAGGCCGAGGCAGTGCGGCTGCGCCGGCTCCAGCGGGTGACCGCCGCACTGACCGCGGCGTTCGAGCCCGACCAGGTCGTAGACGTGATCGTCGACGAGGTGATCGAGGCGACGGGCGCCTTCGCCGGCGGCCTCGTCGAGCTGAGTCCAGACAGCCGGGAGATCGTCGTGATCCGCACCCGTGGCTACGACCCCGAGGTGGTCCGGCCGTACCTGCGAATCCCGACGGAGCGGTGGACGCCCGCGTGGGAGGCGATCTGCACCGGCGAGCCGGTGTTCCTCCACTCGCTGGCCGACTCGGCCGCGCGTTATCCCACCATCCCGCCGATCCACCAGGGCGAGGGGACATGGGCCGCGCTCCCGCTGCGGGCCCGCGGCCGGACGATCGGCGCGCTCACGCTGACCTTCAATGATGCTCGCGAGTTCAGCGCGGCCGAACGCGATTACGTGATGGCCCTTGCCAATCATTGTGCGCATGCTCTCGACCGGGCCCACCTCTACGAGGCGGAGCGCCTGGCGCGACAGCAAGCGCAGGAGGCGAACCGGGCGAAGTCGAACTTCCTTGCCGTCATGAGTCGTGAGCTCCGGACGCCCCTCACGGCGATCCTCGGCTACGGCGCGCTCCTGGAGGACGAGGTGGTCGGCCCGCTGAACGAGCGGCAGCGGGAGCACATCGCGCGGATGCGCGAGAGCGGCCGACACCTGCTGGGGCTCATCAACCAGATCCTCTCCTTCTCCCGCATCGAGGCCGGCCGGGAGCGCGTGGAGGTGCAGCCGCTCGATGCCGTCGCCATCCTCTCCGATGTCGCCGAGATGATCGCGCCGCTCGCCGCGCGCGACGGGCTGCGCCTGCAGGTCGAGGCGCCCGGGGAGCCGCTCGAGATGCGGTCCGACCCGGGAAAGATCCGTCAGATCCTGCTCAACCTCCCGTCCAACGCGGTCAAGTTCACGCCGAAAGGCGAGGTGCGGCTGCGGCTGTTCGCTGAGGGCGACGACGTCGTCTTCCAGGTCGCGGACACAGGACCCGGCATTGCGGTCGCCGACCGTGAGCGGATCTTCCGTCCGTTCGAGCAGGCCGACTGGGGCCCCACCCGCGTCAAAGGCGGCGCAGGGCTCGGCCTCAGCGTGAGTCTCGAGCTGGCCCGGCTCCTCGGTGGGGGTATCGACTTGGAGAGCGAGGTCGGCCGGGGCAGCACCTTCACCGTGCGGCTGCCTCGGGTGTGGAGGGGGGCGGAGGCGTGAGTCTGCGCCGGCCACGCACGGCCGGCCCGCGGGGCGCCGGAGCGGTGAGCCCCGCCGACCCGGGCGGATCCGGGCGGGTCGGAGCGATGACCCCCGCCGACCCGGCCGGCTCCGGCCGGGCGACTCGGTTCCGCCTCCGCATCAATTCTGCGCCAGCAGCCGTATGCGCTGGAACCAGCGGGCCAGGTCGCCCTGCGTGATCACGCCTTCCACGTCGCCGTTGCAGGTCACGAGAACGCGGCCGGCGCGCCCCAGCTTCTCCAGCACGCTCGCCATGCTCTCCTGCGGCCGTACGGTGAACGCCTCATCCAGCGGCAGCATCGCGTCCGCGACGGTGCGCCGCGAGCACTCCTCGCGCGGCACCGCCCTGACCCGCTCGAGCGTCATCAGTCCCACGGGCCGGCCGGCGTCCATCACCGGGTACCCGCTGTGGCGGCCGCGCACGAGATACTCTTCGACGAACTCGTCCAGCGCGAGCGCGGCCGGCACCGTCTCCGGCCGGGGACTCATCAGGTCTCGCGCGGACACACGCTGGAGCGAGCCGAGCAAGACGTGCTGTGCCAGGCTCGCCTCAGCCGCGGAGCGCAGGAACCACCCGATGAACATGAGCCAGACCCCGCCGACGAGGTTGCCCACCACAATGAGCTGCAGCGCGCCCAGCGCGATGAGCGCGTAACCGAGCCCGCCTCCCGCGGCCGTGGCCCATCGCGTCGCCTTCGTCACATCGCCCGTCACCTTCCAGACCGCCGCGCGGAACAGGCGCCCGCCATCGAGCGGGAAGCCGGGCATCAGGTTGAACACCGCCAGC
>DATCLK010000274.1:0-8928 GCA_036563975.1 Longimicrobiales bacterium
GTCGATCTGCTCCTTCTTGAAGGCGGTCGTGAACAGCCGGCGCCCATCGGCGCCCCTGCGAAATTCCCCCATTCTCCTCCTCCTCGAAGAGGTTCAACATAACCTCTCCCAGGTGTCCACTCCAATTGGGGGACGGCGTAACGGCGGAAGGCCGCTCCCAGCGCTCGTGGCGATCATGCGCAAGGCGGCCAGGCTCATGTTCGCCGTTTCTGCGACGCCGTCGAGTTACGCGGGCTCATGCGGCCGGGGTGCGATTTGACAACACGGGTTCTCTTGGTCAGCGCTCGGGGATTGGGCGCGGGGTGTGGGAACGTGTCCGGGCGCGGACCCTGAGCGGCACACGAGGAGAGCTGGGCTCCACCTCCGAGCAGCCGCTCGGTCGCGCCCGGGCAGATTTCCTTCCACTCTCGCGCAGCGAACGGCGGCGCGCACGGGGCCGGTGCGGGTCCGACAATCCGGTCGAGGCGCACATGCGGCCTCCAAGGTGGCACTCGATGGCACCGGCCCTATGCTTGCCTAATCGTAGGCTGGATGCACCGAGTCTGCGGTCGGCATCCGCTTGATTGGTTCCCCGTCTTCTCGGAACAGTTCGAGCTCCCGTAGGAAACCGTCGACCACGTGGAGGAGGAGGTGAATCGTCACCCCATCTTCATCCTCGGCGACGCCTTCTGCCTCTAAGGGGACACGCAGCTCCACCTCCGCCCTCGGGGCTTTGTCGTCGACCGTGAACGACATCACGGGTGACCCGTTCTCCTCCGTCCAGGCGACCAGCGCGCTCTCGATCTGGGCACGGAGCGCATCTCGTCCCTGGAAGTCGCGCTGTAGGAGCTTCTCAACGAGTGCTCGCTCCTGCGCATTCATAGCGCGTGGTACCATGCCTCCTCCGATCTACTTGCGTACCACATAGTACGTGCCGACGTGGATCCGATCCGGCAGGGTGAAGGCGCGGTATTCGATTGTCCAGTCGTTAACGACCACTCGACCCCAGAAGCTTCCCGTCTCCGACGCTCGCACAACCTGGCCGGAGATCTGCTGTCGTATAGCAGCCTCGACGTCTGCCTGCCGGAGGCCCGTGCCAGCAAGGTGACGGGCTCCGTGGCCAAAGGTAATATTCGTCGCTGCCTCGGCGGGCGCCGCCGTAGCCGCCCCAACGCCCGCTGCGGCAAGCCTACCAAGCAAGGCTTCGGCCCCGACGGCCACCAGCGCCGCTGTGGTTCCGACATAGGCCCCCTCAAGCGCTGCTGCGCCAACACCCTCCAAGAGGGGCTTATCGTCTTGAATGTTGGCAAACAGCTGCGCGGCCGCATATCCGATCGCGCTACCCGCAATAACCGCAACGACGGCGCACGCCTGCGGATAGACCAGACATGGCGACAAGCCAAACGGATCTGGGTATGACACCGGATTGTTGACGGCGTACGCATACAGGTTCCCGCCGCCGGCGAATCCGATCGGGTCCTCCGTGAGGAACTGGCCCGTTTCCGGATCACAATGGCGGTGCCGGAACTGGACCAGGTCCCCGGCGCCCAGCGCGCCCGCGAAGCCCGACTCGATCGGCGGGCTCCCCGCCTTTTCCTCGCCGTAGGCGCTGTAGCCGGCAGTGGCGACCGTGGTGCCGGTCTCGTTACGGACGCTGCGGACGGAGCTCAGCCGGTCGCGCACGTAGAACGTCGGATGTCGGGGTTGGGGGACGTGCGGTCGATGATGCTGGCCAGCACCTCATTCCTTCACGGCGTCGCCGCGGATGCGGCGGCCGGGGCCGGCAGGCCGGGCGGCTCGGCGTCAACGAGGAGGCGCACTACGACGCGTCGAGGCAGGTAGTGCTCCGGGTAGCGAGTGGCGCAGCGAACTGCCGGAATCGCCAGGAGAAAGCCGCGGCCATGCGCGGCCTAACGAACGCGGATGACAGGACCTCGGGGCGGGATGCGTGGCGCCGGCTGGCGACGGCTCCTCCTCCCCCTCACGCCGTCCGCCTCGCCGCCAGCACCTCCTCGACCGGCACGGTGCGCGCGCGCTCCTCGGGTCGCAGCCGGAACCAGCGCGCGATCAAGAGAATCTCGGGGACCTGGCCTGCGGCGACGCTGAGGCCGCGCGGCTCGGGCGCGGAGTAGATCTCCGCGGCGCGCGCGGCGAGCGCCTCGCATTCCGCAGGCGTGCGCGGGGCAGGGAGGTCCGCGCGCACGCTGCCCCGCCGGATCAGGTAGACGCGGTCCTCGCCGCCGTAGCCGGGCACGGGGTAGGCGAAGGTGAGCGAGTCCACGGCGCCGCGCAGCGCGACCAGCTCATCGCGCACCTGCTGGAGCCGCTCGGCGCGGTCGCGCAGCTCGGCGGCATACTCGAACTGGAGGCGCTCGGCGGCTGCTCGCATGCGTTCCCGCAGGATGGCGAGCGGCCGGTCCGCATCACCCTGGAGGAAGCGGCGCGCCATGGTCACGCGCGCTTGGTAGGCCGCGCGCGTGCAGCGCCCCGCGCAAGGGGCGAGGCAGCGGCGGATCTCACCGCGCAGGCAGCGCGGCGTGTCGTCGCGCTCGAAGAGATCGATCTGATCCGCGAACCGCATCGGCACGGAGGTCGGGCAGTCGCGCAGCTCGAGCAGGTCGGACAGCTCGCGCAACGCCTCACGCACGCGCTGCCGGCCTCGGAACGGGCCGAAGTAGACGTCGCGGCCATCCGTGACCTGGCCGACGAGCACGAGCTTGGGCGCGGGCCCGGGCGTGATGCGGATGAACGCGTACGCGCGGTCGTTCTTGTGCTCGACGTTGTAGATCGGCCGCCAGCGCCTGATCTGCTCGAACTCGCGCAGCAGAGCGGCGAACTCGCTGGGCGTGTAGTCCCACTCGACGTGGTGCGCGTGGGCCATGATCTCCGCCGCCTTCTCGCCGCGCGGCGCGCGGAAGTAGGAGAGCAGCCGCGTCCGCACGCGCACCGACTTGCCCACGTACAACACTTCGCCCGCGGGGCCGAGCATGCGGTACACGCCCGGCCGGTTCTCCGCGTTCGCGCGCACATGCTCGCGCAGCTCCTTCAACCGCGCGGCAATCGTCCTGCTGCTCATGGGGTGAAGCCGGGGACGAGTACGAGTGCGTTTACGAGCACGTTTACGTTTACGTGCACGTAATCGCCGTACTCGTACTCGTACTCGTACTCGTACTCGTACTCGTGCTCGTAAACGTACTCGCTCACTTCTGACACCGTGGGCAGTAGAAGGCCGACCGCCCCCCGATCACCACCCGCTTGATCGGCGTGCCGCACACCGGGCACGGCTCGCCCTCGCGCCCGTAGACGCGCAGCTGCGGCCCGAACCCGCCCGCCTCGCCCGCGCCGTCCCGGTAGTCGCTCACCGTGGTCCCGCGCGCGGCGATCGCCTCCGTGAGCACGGCGCGCAGCGCGTCGCGCAGCGCGGCGGCCTCGCGCCGCGTCAGCGTGCCGGCGCGGCGCGTGGGGCGGATGCCTGCGCGGAACAGCGCCTCGTTCGCGTAGATGTTGCCGACGCCCGCCAGCTTGCTCTGGTCCAGCAGCCAGTTGCGGACGGCGACGCGCGAACCGCGCATGAGCGCGTGCAGCCGCTCCGGCGTCAGCTCGTCGGAGAGCGGCTCGATGCCCAGCTTCCGGTCCCGCTCCGGCCACTCCTCGGCGGGGATGAGCTCGAAGCGGCCGAAGCGGCGGACGTCGTCGTAGAGGATGGCGTGGCTGTCGTCGAGGTCGAGGCGCGCGGCGACGTGCCGCAATTCGCCCGCGCGCGGCGCGCCGCTGAACACGAGCCGGCCGGTCATCCCGAGGTTCACGAGCAGGACGCGGCCGTCGTCGAACCGGAGCACGACGTTCTTCCCGCGCCGGCCGACCTCGCGGATCGCGTGGCCGCGCAGTGCGGCATCGAGTCGCCGCGCCGTGAGCCCCGGCGCGAGGATGTCCGGCTTCGCGACGCGCACGTGGGTCACCGTGCGCCCGACGACGCGGCCGCGCAGGTCCCGCGCGATGGTCTCGGCTTCCGGCAGTTCAGGCACTGCGTTCCAACTCCCGCCAGCCGATGTCGCGCCGGTAATGCTTGCCCTCGAACACAATGGCCGCTGCGGCCGCGCGGCTGCGCTCGGCCGCCTCCGCGAGCGTCGGCGCGACGCCCGTCACCGCCAGCACGCGCCCGCCCGCGGTCACGAGCCGCCCATTCTCGCGGCGCGTGCCCGCGTGGAACACCAGGACGTCCTCCGCCTCCTCGACCCACGCCGGGATCTGGATCTCCTTGCCCTTCTCGTAGGCGCCCGGGTAGCCGTCCGCGGCCAGCACGGTGGTCAGCGCGAAGTCCGGCCGCCAGGCCAGCTCGGCGCCGCGAATAGACTCGCTGCGCGCGATCGCGAGCACAGGGTCGAGCAGCGAGGACTCGAGCAGCGGCAGCACGGCCTGCGTCTCCGGGTCACCGAAGCGCGCGTTGAACTCCACGACCTTCGGTCCCTCGCGCGTGAGCATCAACCCCGCGTAGAGCAGCCCGCGGAAGGGGTGACCTTCCTCACGGAGCGCCGCGAGCGTGGGTGCGAAGATCTCGTCGTGGATGCGTCGCAGCGTAGGTGCATCCACGACAGGCGCAGGCGCGTACGCGCCCATCCCGCCGGTGTTCGGGCCGGTGTCTCCCTCGCCCAGCCGCTTGTGGTCCTGCGAAGGGAGCAACAGCAGCGCGTGCTCGCCGTCCGTGAGCGCGAACACCGATGCTTCCTCGCCCTCGAGCTTCTCCTCGACGACGATCTCGCGGCCCGCGTCGCCGAAGGCGTGCTCGGCGAGCATCGCGCGCGCCGCGGCGAGCGCGGAGTCCACGTCGTCGCAGACCACCGCGCCCTTGCCCGCGGCGAGGCCCGAGGCCTTGACGACGATGGGTGCGCCGCGTCCGCGGATGTACGCCTCCGCCGCGGCGAGGTCGGTGAACGTCTCGTGCGCGGCGGTGGGCACGCCCGCCCGCCGCATGAGCGTCTTGGCGTATGCCTTGGAGGCCTCGATGCGCGCGGCCGCGCTGCTCGGGCCGAAGACGGCGAGGCCGCGGCGGGCGAACTCGTCCGCAATGCCGGCGGCCAGCGGCGCCTCCGGGCCCACGACCGTCAGGTCGATGGCGTTCCGCTCGGCCCAGCCCGCGAGCGCGGGCACGTCCGTCGGATCGAACGGGACCGCGGCGGCGAGGGCGTCGGTGCCGCCGTTGCCGCGGGTGATGAAGAAGCGGGCGTCCGGCGCGTCGCGGCGGAGCTTCCAGAGCAGGGCGTGCTCGCGGCCGCCGTTGCCCACGACGAGGATCTTCATGGCGTTGTCGGGTACGGGTTGCCTTCGGGTGGGCAGGAACGTAGCGGAGGCGAGGCGCGAGGGGAAGGGCCGGGCGCGGGCTGGTGACCGGGCAGCCGGTGCCCAGCGGGGGTCCGGCTGCGAGCGGGAGGCCGGTTGCGAGCGGGAGGCCGGTTGGGAGCGGGGCCCGGTGGCTAGCGGGGCCCGGTGGCGAGGGGGGCCGGTGGCGACCGAGGTCCGGCGCCGACCGAGGGTCCGGTAGCGGCCGAGGGTCCGGTGGCGATCGAGGGCTGGTGGCGACCCGCGGGCCTATGGCGACCCGGGGGCCTGCGGCGACCCGCGGGCCTGCGGCCACGCGGGGCAGGCTTGCCACAGCCTTCAAAGGGCGATTCCCGCACGGGCCGAGATGGTACAGGATTGTACCATCTCACCCTTCGTTACAGCCCTCGTCCGCTCGAGCTCACGCGCAACGACCTCAGTCAGATGGTACAATGTTGTACCATCTCGGGCTTCGTTGGGGAAGCGAGCCCTCGGCAGCGCGTGCCGCCGCCGATCGGCTAGCCCGCGTGCCGGTCCCGATGGCCTGGGCCGCCGTGCCGGTCCCGATGGCCTGGGCCGCCGGCCGGTCCCGATGGCCTGGGCCGCCGGCCGGTGCCGATGGTCTGGCCTGCCGTCCGGCGGCGGCGCCGAGGGCCTCAGGCCTCCGTCCGCCGGTGAATACCGGCGGCAGACGGCGGGGGCTGGCCGGCACGCGGCGGGGATTGGCTGGGGCATGCGCCGCCTCCGGCGGCATGTGGCAGCGCCGGAGCCGGCATTCAAGGAACACCGGCGGGGGCACGGAGGGACGCCGGCACCACGGGGCGCCGATGCTGGCGGGATGCGGCGTCCGACCGCGATGCTGGCGGCGGGAGGGCAGGAGACGTCAGCGCCGGCGTGCGGCGATCTCGGCGGCATGCGCCGGCACACGCGGCCGCGACATCCGGCGCCGATGCCGGCGGCCCGCGGCGACGCCCGCGCGGTGCAGCGCCACACGCCCGCGGCGCCGAACGCCAGCCTCGCGCCTACACCTTCCGGAACCCCTCGACCACGGCCTCGCGTACGCGTTTCGCCGCCTCGCTGAACTGCTCGAAGAGCGAGCCGGCGTCCTCGGCGTAGGCGCGCACAGCGGCGGCGAGGTCTTCGCGCCACGGCGGCGGCTCCTCGGTCCGGCGCCGGTACTCGCCGCGCAGGATGCGGTCGTAGTCGCCCTTCTCGACCCAGTCGCGCAGCTCGGCGGCGCGCAGCACGTGGAACGGGTGCGTCACGGCGAGCAGGTTGAGCACCTTGAAGACCGCGTCCACCAGGTCGCCGCCCTTGCGGTACTCGTCCGCCTGCGCCAGGAACTCGCCCAGGTCGGTCTCTTCGTTCGTGCCGCCGCCGGCCAGCTTCATCATGCTGCGCATCGCGGCCTCGGGATCCTGCATGGCCAGGAGGCCAGCCCGGTCCGCGGAGAGCTCCGCCTTGCGGCTCCACTCCAGGAGCGCCATGAGCACGGCACGGGCGGCGATGCCGATGACGGGGAAGCCGAGCTGCGCGAGCTGGATGAGGATCACCATCATCGTGCGGTAGAGCACGTGGCCGGAGAGGATGTGCCCCACCTCGTGGCCGAGCAGGAAGCGCAGCTCGTTCTCCTCGTCGAGCAGCCGGACCGCGCCGGAGTTCAGGATGATGAACGGCTTGTCCATCCCGTAGGCGCCCGCGTTCACGACGGGCGTCTGCGAGATGAAGAGCGGGTAGCGCTCGGGCGCGTCGAGCGTCTCGAGCACGTCGCAGTACAGCCGGTGGACCTCGGGGAACTGGCGCTCGCTGACGCGCACGGCGTTCGCCTGGAAGGCGAGGCGGATGGGTCGCTCGCCGAACAGGCCGAACACCTTGCGGAGGACCTCGTCGAAGACGGGGATCCTGCGCAGGGCCTGGAGCGCCGCGCGGTCCGCGGGGTGCTCCCAGGTGGACGGGTCGATCTCGCGCAGCAAGCGGCGGGCGCGCGGGGCGTCGGCGGTGTCTGCCATGGCGATGCTCCCGTTGAGAGAGTGGGCGGGGCGCGCCGCTCGCGGCCGCCCCGGCTCGTCGTGTGACTACCCCAGTACGTCGTGGGCGCCAGCGTGTTTCAAGCTCGGGCGCCGCCTCGGACGCGCTGTCGCTGCCGCGCCTTGACCGCCACGTGCCGGGCCTCCGCGGCTGCGTATCGGGCCTCCGCGGGTGCGTATCGGGCCTCCACGGCTGCGTATCGGGCCTCCGCGGCTGCCTATCGGGCCCCCGCGGCCGCGGATCCTGTCTCCACGGCCGGGTACCGCGCCTCGACGGCCGGGTACCGCGCCTCCACGGTCGCGTACCGCGCCTCCACGGCCGCGTGGCCGGGCGGCACCGTCTTCCAGCTCCGCCGTCGATGCCGAGCCGCCGCCCGAGCCGACCCGTGCGCGTCGCGTGGCCCGTGCGAGCCCGGGTCCTCGCGCTCCGGCCGGGCTCACAGCCCGGCGAGTGCCTGCTCCAGGTCCGCGATCAGGTCGTCCGGGTCCTCGATGCCGACGGAGAGCCGAACCAGGCCCTCGGTCACGCCCATCGCCTCGCGCCGCTCGGGCGGCACCGATGCGTGCGTCATCGTGACCGGGTGCCCGATCAGGCTCTCGACGCCGCCGAGACTCTCCGCGAGCGCGAAGATGCGCGTCCGCTCCACCACACGGCGGGCCCGCGCGAGCGAGCCGAGCTCCATGCTGACCATGCCGGTGAAGCCGCGCATCTGGCGCCGCGCGAGCTCGTGCTGCGGGTGCGAGGGCAGGCCAGGGTAGTAGACCCGCTCGACGGCCGGGTGCTGCTCCAGGTACTGCGCCACGCGCATGCCGTTGCGGTTGTGCGCCTCCATGCGCAGGTGCAGCGTCTTGGTCCCGCGCAGCACGAGCCACGAGTCCCACGGCCCCGGCACAGCGCCGGTCGCCTTCTGCATGAACCGGAGGTCCGCGGCCACGTCGTCGGCGTTCGTCACGACGATCCCGCCGATCACGTCCGAGTGGCCGTTCAGGTACTTGGTGCTCGAGTGGACGACGATGTCCGCCCCCAGCTCGAGCGGGCGCTGGTTGTACGGCGAGGCGAATGTGTTGTCCACGACCAGGAGCACGCCGGCATCGCGGGCGATGCCCGCGATCGCGCGGATGTCCGCGACGCGCATCATCGGGTTGGTCGGCGTCTCGAGGTAGATCAGGCGCGTGGCGGGTCGGAGCGCATCGCGCACCTGGTCCGGGTCTCCCGTGTCCACGAACGTGAACTCGATGCCGAAGCGCGCGAGCACGTGCGTGAACATGCGATGCGTCCCGCCGTACAGGTTCTCCTCGCTCACCACGTGGTCGCCGGCGGAAAGACGCTTGATGATCGCCTCGATCGCGGCCAGGCCGCTCGCGAACGCGATGCCGTGTCGGCCGCCCTCGAGCGCGGCGATGTTCGCCTCCATCGCTTCACGGGTCGGGTTCTGCACCCGCGCGTACTCATAGCCCCGGCGCGGCGCGCCGAGTGCGTCCTGCACGTACGTCGATGTCTGATAGACCGGCGGCATGATCGCGCCGGTGGTGGGGTCCGGAGTCTGTCCGGCATGAACCGCGAGCGTGCCGAACCCGGCGTTGCCTTGCGACATGGATTGCTCCA
>DATCLK010000275.1:0-2800 GCA_036563975.1 Longimicrobiales bacterium
TCCTCTGGCGCGCGATCCGGATCGCCTCCTCCAGCGTGAGCGTGACCGGCTGGCCCGCAGTCGCCTGCTCCTCTTGCTGGGCCACCGCAGCCCCCGGCCACAGCAGCCAGAGCCCCGCCAACACCCACCTCGCCCAAACCCACCCGCCCCGACCAGACCCGCGCGCATCGCCTACCGACGCGCACAAAGCGACAAGGCCACCTGACCGACCGGCGAATCGACGTGCCTTTGCGTTCACGGCTCCTCCAGGTCTCACACGACGCGCGTGGTTCGCGATCGACGCATTCGCCGTACGTTGCGGCGAGTCGGTCGGTTTCAGCGTGCAGGGAAGGAAGAACGCGCCACGCTCGCGGCGCCTGACCGTTCAATGACGAGGCCGGCCCGGGCGGGCCGGCCTCGTGACGCGTCAAGCCGGCGGAGCGATGCGTTCAGCCACATAGCTCCGATCGGGGATCTCCAGGCGCAGCACGCGTCCCGCGTCATCCACCCAGAAGTGGCGGGTCGGGCTGCCCGGCGCCTCGACCACCGCGTGGCGGGCGCGCACACTCGTGGCTCCGATCGTGATGGTCTCGACCCCGGCGGGCGCTACCCGCGCCGAAACCTGCCGGCTCAGGCGCGGAACCAGCAGCGGCACCTGGAACGGCGCGCCATCCAGACGCCGGCCGAGGAAATAGTAATGGTGGGCAACGCCCTCGTCCACCAGCACCGCTCCCTCGCTGGCGAGATACTCCCGCAGCGCCTCCCCGCCAGGCGAGATGATCCGTGCGCTGACCCGTCCGCCCACGATCTGCCCGAGGATGCGCCGTGTTTCGGCACCGCGCACGGCGAGCTCGTAGGCGGCCGGCCGCATCGCGGCGCCACTCACCTCGAGCTTCGTCGCCACTTCTTCCGGCGTCGGAGCGGCGTCGAGGGACACGCGACCCTGCGCGATGATGACGGCATCCGCGCCGGTGCCCGCTCTCCGGATGGAGAAGGTCTCCCGCCCGACTTCCCGCCCGCCGATCAGCAGGCGGAACGCGCCCTCGTCGATGGCCGCTTGGCCGAGGGCCGTCGGCGGAAACCACATGACGGACAGCAGGAGCGGCAGCGTGGCCCGTGCGAACCACACCGGAGCCGGCGAACAGCGCCGCATGGCCAGTTCCTCCGAGAAGGGATTCGCTGGAATTGTGGCTACACCGCCGGCGGGGCCAGTGTTCGGCCGGCGACCCCGGCCGCGTGCGGCCGCTTTCAGCGGGACCGCTACAGCGTGTCCGACTCGAGATCCCTCGGGGCCAGGAACACGGCCCGCCGGATGGCATCCAGGATCCGGTGATAGATGAGCCGGCCCTTTTCGGCCGTCGCGGCCGTGGGCCGGCCGACCGAGCCGGCGCCGCCCGCCGGATGGGCGGGCAGCCGACCGCGCACGTAGCGCTCCGCCACCTCGGCCGGGGGCTCGAAGTCCCGCGCCCGATCCATCCGAACGAGTCGGGGGTAGAGATACAACATCACGGAGGTCTCGGCCTCGTCGGCGTGCAGCGGCCCGCTCTGCGCCTCGAGCAGGTCCGAGATGTCCACGTCCCAGACTTCGACGACGCGCACGCGAGCGCGACGGGTCACCAGCGTCGCCAGACTGTCCAGGTGGGGCTCGTGTCTGTGGGCAGTCACAATGATGAACTCACTGACGCCCTGATGCTCCCATCCGGAGAGTAGCTCGTTCATGCAACGGTGCAGCGTCTTCTTCTCCACGGAGGCCGTGCCCGCGAACGCGCGGTCGCTGCGCACGGCAACGCCGAAGGCGAACGTCGGCGCAAGCAGCACCTGGAACTCCTCGGACAGGTCTCTGGCGAGGCGTTCCGTGATCAGCAGGTTGCTGCCGAGGGGAAGGTGAGCGCCGTGCTGCTCGAGCGCGCCGACGGGGACGATCAAGCGGCTGTCCCGGGCGAGGTGCGCAGCCACGTCGATCCAGCTCAGCTCGTGTAGCGCGAGGGTAGGGCGCGAGTCTTCCACGTGCTGAATCCCGGACTGGAGGTGGAGTGGTCGAAGTCGCCGTGAAGCAGGCGGCGAGCGCCGGTCCGACCGTGCCTGACGGAGGCGCCGGCGCGCCTGGCGCAGCTGGTGCCCGGCTCCGCGCGGCCTGCGCGCTGGGCTTCGGCGCCGTCGTGCTGGCGGTGCTCTGGTCCCGCACGCTCGACGCGGCCTACCTGGTTGCTGCCGCCGCGCCAGCGATTCTCGCGAGCATGCTCGCCCGACGTGCGCGGCGGCCATCGGCTGAAGCAGGCACGCCCGAGCGGCGGGGTCGCGTCACGGCCGTGAAGACCGAGGTCTATGTGGCGCTCGCCACTCTGGTGTTCGCGCTCGCGGCCGGATCGCTCACCGCCCACCGACTCTCGCGCATCACTGCCGATTGGGACCGCCTGGTCGAGGCGCGCGAGGCCCGTCTCGCCGCCCAACTCGACCGCCGCATGAGTGCATTGCTCTCCCGCGGGCGCCGCGCCGCGGAGCTGGCAGCCCGAACAGCGGCCGAGACCGTTTCCGTGGCGGATCGCTTCGCGGAGCTGGAGGCGGTACGCAGGCGCACCGGCGTGGCCGCACTCGCGATCTTCCGGGAAGCGGGCGACCTGGTGGCGTGGGCGGGCGACCACCGCGGCGCGATCCCCTACGATCTGCGAGGCTCGCCCGAAGGCACCGCGTACGCCGAATGGCCACTCTTCAGCTACCTATACTTCTCGCAGCCCGTCGAGGGAAGGGGAGAGCGTGCCATCGCGGCCATCCTCCTCGAGACGAGCTTGCCGTTGCGGGAGAAGCCGGAGGAGGGGTTCGC
>DATCLK010000276.1:0-3092 GCA_036563975.1 Longimicrobiales bacterium
CGGCGCAGGAAGTCGACGATCGCGTCGTTCACGCTCCGCGCCATCGCGTCCCGCACGTCCGGGTCCTGGAGCAGCTCCGAGATCTTGTTCGCGCCCTCCGCCTCGATCGCCTCGAGCACGCGGTCGATCGTCTCCGGCGTGATGATGAGCGCGGCGACGATGCGCTGGTGGAACTTCAGATCCTTCATGAAGCGATCGAGGATCTCGTGCAGCACGCGCTCGACGCGCGCGCGTGCGCCCGGGTCCTCGAGCAAGCCGCCCAGGCGCTCGAGCGCGATGGGCAGATAGGAGGCGATCGCGCGCTCGACCGCGGCGACGAGGCCGATGGGCAGGATGTCCTGGAACGTGCGCGAGGGGTCGAGCAGCCGTTCCGCGGAGCGGTCCAGGTACTCGCGCACCGTGCGCTCGAAGCCCTCACCCCCGACGAGCTGTGCGATCCACTGGTCCGCACGCTCCGCCAGGGCGGCCTCGCGCTCCGGCGTGAGCACGTCCGAGATCGGCTGGCTGCCGAACTCCGCGATGAACGAGTCGGCCCAGCGCAGCGCGGCGGCGCGGAACTCGTCGGACTCGAGGTAGGCGTCGAAGCGCGCGAGCAGCGTGGCCGCGGCCTCCTCGAGCAGCCGGCGCAGCTCGGCCGCGAGTCCGGGCGCGAGCTCGGCGGCGAGCGGGCCGCGCTCGCGCGCGAGGACCGCTTCGAGGAAGCGGCGCAGCCGCTCGTCGAACGCCTCGCGGAAGCTAGGCTCCGCGACCGTGCGTGCGAGGTCTTCGCCCGTGAGCAGCCGGGTGCCGACCGTGCGGCCGACGGCTGCGGCGAGGCGGGCCTTGTTCTTGGGGATCGCGCCCTGCAGCGAGGTGATGCGGCGGCCGAACAGGCGCGGCGGCTCGTACGGATGGAACAGCATCCAGATCGCGATGCTGTTCGTGATCCCGCCCGCGAGCGAGCCGAACAGCACCGTGAGCGCGAACTGGACCGCCTCCGCGATCACCCCTGGCCGCGACGCAGGAGGCCGTACACCGGGCGCCGCACGCCGCGCAGCTCGATCCACCCGCGCACGAGGAAGAGCGCGACGGGCGCGGGGGTGAGGGCGTCGCCCGACTCGAGCTCGAGCGGCGAACCGACCGCGCGCAGCTCGCCCCGGAGCGCGGCGTCCGGCGCGGCGATCCGCCAGGTCGCGCGCGTGCGGCCCCCTCGCGTTGCACCGCCCTCGAGCCGCACGCCTTCGACGATGCGCTCCTCCGGCCCTGCGACGACCCACAGCAGGTCGCCGGCCCCGGGTGCGCCCGTCACCACGACGTGCAGCTCCTCGCCGTCCGTGACGTAAACCTCGTCGTACGTGGCGGAGGCCGTATCTGAGGACGCCGTGTCCGAGGGTGCGGCAGGGGTCGCGAGCGCGGCGTGGGCGGACCGCGTCGTGTCTGCCGGGCCGGACGCGACCACGCGGTCGGCAGGCCGCGTGCGCGGGAGCTCGCGGCCGAGCTGAATGTCCAGCACCACGCCGGGCGTGGACGTGCCCTGTCGCACGAGATCCGCGCCGCGCAGGAGGAGCTGCGCGCCGCGGCCGCGGCTCCACGATGCGAAGTGAGGCGCGGGGACGAGGCGCACCTCGCGGTCGCCGCGGTACACGAGCGCCTCGATCTCGCCGCCGTCGCCCACGAGCAAGCGGAAGGCGCCGTGCGGCACGAGCAGCCACGGCACGCGCATGGGCTCGGCATGCCACGTGGCGGCGAAGACGGAATCCCAGCCATCTGTGCGGCCGACCCACGCGCGGGCGGCGCGGCGGAGGCCGGCGCCGCCGTGGAGCGTGGCGAAGTCGAACAGCGCGACGACGGGCCGCGCCTCCGGCCCGGCGAGGAAGAGCATGCGGCGCTCGTAGGCCGCGGGCGGGCGCGCGGCGAGGGAGTCGACTTCGGCGGCGGCGCTGGCCGCGCCCGCGTCACGGGCGGGGCGGTCGCACGCCTGGGCCGCGATCAGCAGGATCAGGAGCAGCAGTCGGCGCATTTCGAGATCGTTGCTGGTTACCGGGGCACCGGAAGGTATCACGTGGGGCGGCGAGCGTGAAGGGGTCGGGCTGTGGAGGGGCCAGGGCGAGGGCGGTGGCGAGGGCGAGCGCAAGGGCAAGGGTGCCGCCCAGCGCCCCTCCGCCCGGGCGGGGGACGGGGGCGCGTGGACGGGGAGGCGGGCCGGCTGCGGGTGGGGGCGCGGCTGGCGGGGGAGCGCGGCCTGCGTGGGAGCGCGACCGGGGTGTGGGAGGGCGACCGGTGTGGGAGCGAAATGGCCGGCACCGGGCGCCTGGTCCCGGACCGCATCAGCGGCCTCCTCGGGGTCCATTATGCCTACGGCGCCGCTGGCCGCCCCGACAGCACCGCGCGGGGTGGTGGCACGGTGAGGTTCGGTTACGACGCGGGCGGCTTCCTCGCCTCGGTGACCGGCCCGCGCCTGCGCACGGAACGCTTCGACCACGATCCGGCGGGCCGGCTAACCCGCCAGGTGCTGCCGGACGGGATGGTGATCGAGTCCGTGATCGACGGGCAGAACCGGCGAGTGGGGAAGAAGGTGAACGGTGTGCTCGTGCGGGCGTGGCTGTACGGGGACCGGATCAACCCTGTAGCGGAGCTGGACAGCACGGGGGCGGTGGTGGCGAGGTTCGTGTACGGCAGCCGGCTGAACGTGCCGGACTACATGGTGAAGGGCGGCGCGACGTATCGTATCGTGGCGGATCAGGTCGGGAGTGTGCGGCTGGTGGTGGATGCGAGCACGGGCGAAGTGGTGCAGCGGATCGACTACGGGTCAAGTGGCGAATTTTCTGTAGAATCGATCTTCTGGCGTCCTAGGGGTCACGCTGCGTGCGTGACGGCTTCTTGCTTTGTCTCCGGCTTGAAGACCATGTATCTGCGCTCGAGCCACTGCTCGTTTCTCTCGATCGCCAGCGCTCCCAAGAGGCGGATCAGCGATGCCTCGTTCGGGAAGATGCGTACGACCCGGCTCCGCCGGCGGACTTCAGCGTGATCATGCTCCATGCTGTTGGTGGTCTTGAGCAGCCGCCGGTGCTCGGGAGCGACCCGGGCCAGGAACGTGAGCGTGTCGTGGATGG
>DATCLK010000277.1:0-1833 GCA_036563975.1 Longimicrobiales bacterium
GTTCCGCCGCGACTTCGCCGAGAACCTCGCCGCGCTGCGCGGCCAGCAGGTCGGGATGGGCCGGCTGTCGAGCGGGTTCGCGACGGAGGATGAGGACCGGCTCTTCACGACGATGGCCGACCGCCTGAACGACGTCCTCGCTCAGGGCGCGCTCCAGGCCGCGGGCCTCAACCTCCAACGGCTCGGTCAGATGGCGGATTACGCCGGCCGGCAGCGGGACACCGCCCTGCAGGGCTACTTCGGCGACTGGGCGACGCGCTATCAGCAAGCGTTGGCCGATCGGGCCAGTAAGCGGTCGATGTGGGGCAATATCCTTGGCGGAGCTATGGAAGCCGCGGGCCGGATTATTCCTGCGATCATCATGTCGTCAGACGAGAGGCTCAAGGTTGGCGCGCGGCCGATCGAGGGCGCGCTCGCGGCCGTTCGGCAAATCCCGGGGCAGACGTGGGAGTGGAACCGTCTGGGCCAGGCGCTCACGGGGAGGATGGGCCCTGACGCGGGCGTGATGGCCCAGGACGTTGCGGCGGCCTATCCACCGGCTGCGGTGATGGACCCCCAGACCGGAATGCTCGCCGTGAACTACGGCACCACGGACACGAGCATGGTCGGGCTCCTCACGCAGGCGGTGAGGGAGTTGGACGCGAAGGTGAACCGCCTCGAGGCGGCGTTGCGCGGGGCCTCGCCGGCGCCAGCGGTGGTCTAAAGCGTTGGCGCGACGGAGGAATGGCAAAATAGGCGTCATGCCGCGGGAGCGCGAGAGAGACGATGGCCAACCCGTTCTATTTGCCTCCGATCGATCCTGGCTGGGGCCGCGTGGGCGAGGCCCTGGCTGAAGGCATAAGTCGCGGCGCTCAGAATTACCTGGCCGTTCGGCGCTACATGGAGGAACAGAAGCGCCAGGACGAGGAACGGGCCCGGCAGCAGGCGTACGATGAGGCGCGCTTCAATGCCTGGCTCGCCTCTCTCGGTGGCGGCCGCGGGCCGATGCCGACGGTGGAAAGCCCGACGGTCAGCGCCGCGCAGGGCACGCCGGGCGCGCCAGGCGCGCTGGGCGCTCCGAGTGCGGCGGGCGCTCCGCAACCGGCCACGCCCCAGCGGCGCTACGTCCAGATCCTCGAAGACCGGCCCGACCGGCCGGGCGCGTGGATCCCCCTTCCTTCCGACGTCGAGCAGAGCGAGCGGCTCCGGCGGTTCGTTGACGCGATGCTCGAGAACGCCGTGCAGTACGGCATCGATCCGACGCCGTACCTCTCCGATGCTCAGACCCCGGCCGATCTTTCGCGCCTGACCACCGCGCTCGCCGCGGGCGCGCTCGCGAACGAGGCGCTCAAGGTCGGTGTCGATCCCACAAGGTATCTCACCGGCGACCAGCCAGACCTTGCGGGTCTTCGCTCCGCGATCGCCGCAGCGATCCGCGCGGGCGCGGCAAGGCGGGACGAGCCTACCGAGTCTCAGATCAGGCGCGCGGAGCGGCAGCGCGCCTGGCCGGTTGCGCAGCAGGTCTTCGAGCGGCTTCGGGCCGCCGGCAGGCTCCCGACGGCCGCCGATCGCCACGTCGTGGCGCAGGAGGCGGCGAATGCGGTCCGCGCCGCCGGCTTGCCGGATTACTACACCCCGCTCGTCGTGGATCTCGTCTACGAGACCTACGGCGTCCAGATGCCGTTCGGAAAAAACGCCGTGGCGGATCTCGTAAACGCCTTCCTCGACAGCGATCAGGCACTCCTGTTCGGCATCCCGGGTCGTTCTCGTGAGGCCGTTGAACGGTGGCTGAGTGGCCCGGGCAGGCTGAGGATCAACGAGCTCGCTCTGCGCTACGGGGTTCCGGCGGCGGAG
>DATCLK010000278.1:0-2670 GCA_036563975.1 Longimicrobiales bacterium
TCTTGCGGGCCCGAACCCGCTGTGACGAGTGGACAACCAGAAGATCTACGGTGGCCTTTCGCTTATCGCTACTTCGCCACCGCCGCCGCCCCAGCCCCACAACCCGAGACGGCGAAACTACAGAAAATTACGCACACTCCCCGTGGGGGCCAGCCCCCGGGGGCATCACCGTGGTCATCTCGGCAACCTCGGCGGTGGAGCCGCAGGGTCGAATGGAACGTAGCGGGCGGACCACAGCGCCGGCGCCCGCAACGCGCCATTCGGCAAGCTCGCGGCAGGCGCTGGCGGTGGGTCGCCGTGCGGCAGGCGACCGCTCAGGCGTCGGACGTGGGCTGGCCTACCACCCCGATCGCGACACGGTCCCGTCCGCCTCCGCTGGCTTGCAAAGCGTGGGGCTCGCGTTCAAGATATCGGGCTGTGGCGGTGGTCGGCAAATGCCGTGCCGGAACGACCCCGTTCAGGCGGCTCCATGGGGTCGCCGATGCGTACGTCCTTCGGCGGCTCCGACCCGGCACCGGCCGTGCGCGGCGCCCCGTCCGGACGAGCGGCAACGGGGAACGAAGTCGTCACCAAGGTGTTTCGGAGGCCGATGGTGGCTGGAACCTACACGCGGGTCTCCCGCGTGATCGAGACGGATCTCGGGAACGAGCTGGTCCTGCTCGATCCCGAGACGCAGGAGATGTTCAGCCTGAACGAGACGGGGCGTTGCATCTGGCGCACGCTCCCCGCGACGGGCGAGGAGCCGCTGGTCGAGGCGCTGGTTGCCGCCTACGACGTCTCGCGCGCGGCCGCGCAGGCAGACGTGCGCCGGCTCCTCACCGAGCTCCTCGATGCCGGACTGATCGAGGTCTGCGGTGATGCCGCCGGTGGTTGAGGACCTCGCGTTTCCGATCCTCGGGCGTTCGTTCGTCGGCCGCGGTGTGCCGGAGCCGCTTCGGGGCTGGCTACTCGAGCAGTGGTGGCGCCCGGAGCAGGCGTTGCCCGAGCGGCCGTTCGCGATCGGGCTCGAATGGACGGCGGCCGACGCTGCGCCTGCCCTGGAAGAAGGCGAGCCCGTGCGGGCGTTGGTGCCGGGCGGGGAGCTGACGTGGCGCAGCTCCGGAGGGCGGTGGGAGTGGCGGGGCGGCGGCGCCACGGGCGTGCGGCTCACGATCGAGCCGGAGCAGGCCAGGATTCACGCGTGGGGGGCCTCGACGCGCGACGCGCAACTGTTCACCGCGCTTTACATCGCCATCTGCGAGGCGCTGCGCGCGAGCGGGCTCCTGCCGCTGCACGCGGCGGTGGCGGCTCCGCCGCCGGGCACCGTGGCGTTGCGGCCGCCGGCGGCGCCGCGCGCCGCGGATGATCCGGCTGCATCGGCGCTGGCCATCGTCTTCCTCGGCGGCCGCGAGGCGGGGAAGAGCACCACGCTGTTGCACCTCGCCCGCGCGGGGTGGACCCCGGTGGCCGAGGATCTCTGCTGGATCGATCCGGACGCGTTCGTGCTGTACGGCTGGGACCGCGGCGTCCGGCTGCGGCGCGCCGCGATCGAGGCGTTCTTCCCGGATCTGAGGGGCGCCCCGTGGGTCGCGGAGCCGGACGGCAAGCTGCTCCTGCGCTACGACGATCTCGCTCGCCACGGCCTGCCCGGCGACGGCCAGCGGGGCGCCGCCGAGGCCGCGCGGCGCGGCACCCTCGCGGGCATCGCGCTGCTGCAGCGCGTCGCGGGAGGCGACACCGGCTGGGAGCCCCTGCCGGCGCGCGACGCCGTGCGGGCGTTGTGGGAGGCCGTGGGCGTGCCGCTGGGTGCCGCGGCTCGGCAGACCGCGGCGGCGTGGATCGGGTCGGTGGCCGCGCGGCTACCCCTCTACCATCTGCGGCTCGGGAAGACGCCGCCAGGGCCGCCTCCACCGTGGTGAGCCCCTCGTTCCGGCTTCCCGGCGCGCGGGGCGCGTGATCGCGACGCCGGCGCGCCGGGGCGCCCTACGGCCGCTCGTAGGGCGAAACGATCCCGAGGACGTTGCCGCGCGCCTCGGGATCGACGCGCGTCGGCGACAGCGGCTCGGCACGCCCCCAGGCGGCAGGCAGGAAGAGCAGTGCGAGCCCGATCAGCACCAAGGTGGGCGACCGGCGGCCGTGCGTCTGTCCTTCGAGGGTCGCTGTCGTCTGCATGATCTCTCCAGAACTCTCGCAGCCGGGTCTCGTCGAACGAGGGGCGCCGGAGCGCCTCTCGACGGATTTCTTTCCAGCGTCGTGCCGTGGGTTCACGGGGCGACCGGAACGCTCTGCTGGAGCGTGAGCGCCCTCCAGTTGCCGAGCCGCTCGAGCCGCGGCTGGACGTAGGGCGCGCGGCCCTTGCCCGCGGGGCTATGCGGCTGGCCCGCAGCGACGACGCGATCCTTTTCGCCTTCAGCCATCCCGCGTCTCACGGGTTCGCCTCCGTCACGGCGATCTCGCCCCGGGAGCAGGGCACCGTCTCGGTCCCGCCATGGCAGATCCCCGGGGGTGGAGGGGCCGGACCCGCGTACGCCGCCGCACCCCTTCCGCGGGGCGTGGCGCGGGACTCTGGACGACCCCACTCCTCCATACCGGAAACGGGCGGCGGATTGATCACGGCCGTCGGCGGCGGCCGGGTCGAGCCGAGGAGCCGGCCACTGCGGGCCGTCCCGGACGGCCCGGCGAGCCGCCGCA
>DATCLK010000279.1:0-5247 GCA_036563975.1 Longimicrobiales bacterium
CCGGCGCGGCCCGGCCAGACTCGGCTCGACCGTGCCCAGGTCCAGCTCCAGCGTGTCGCTGAACACCGGCTCGGGCGAGTCCGCCGTGTGGAACAGCCCCTGCTCCTTCATGTACGCCTCGACCAGCGCGACCCGCTCCTCAGAACGCCCCGTCAGCCGCAGGTAGTCCAGCGTCGCCTCGTCGACGGGGAAGATCGAGCACGTGGCCCCGTACTCGGGTGACATGTTGCCGATGGTCGCGCGATCCGCCACCGAGAGACTCGACACGCCCGGCCCGTAGAACTCGACGAACTGGCCGACCACGCCCTTCTTGCGCAGCATCTGTGTGACCGTGAGGACCAGGTCCGTCGCCGTCGCGCCCTCGGCCAGCTCGCCGTACAGCTTGAAGCCGACGACCTCGGGGATCAGCATCGAGACCGGCTGGCCGAGCATGGCCGCCTCCGCCTCGATCCCGCCCACGCCCCAGCCCAGCACGCCGAGGCCGTTCACCATCGTGGTGTGCGAGTCGGTGCCGACGAGCGTGTCGGGGTAGGCGAGGCGCGCTCCGTTGGCGGCGGAGGACGACGACGCGACGTCGTCCTCCTCGAGACCGAACACGACCCGCGCCAGGTATTCGAGGTTCACCTGGTGCACGATCCCGGTCTCCGGCGGGACGACGCGGAAGTTGTCGAACGCCGTCTGGCCCCAGCGCAGGAACGCGTACCGCTCGCGGTTGCGGCGGAACTCCATCTCCGCGTTCGTCTCGAAGGCGATGCGCGTCCCGAATTCGTCCACCTGCACCGAGTGGTCGATCACCAGCTCCACCGGCTGGAGCGGGTTGATCCGCTTCGGGTCGCCACCCATCCGCCGCATCGCGTCCCGCATCGCGGCCAGGTCCACGACCGCCGGCACGCCCGTGAAGTCCTGGAGCAGCACGCGCGCCGGCATGAACGCGATCTCGCGGGACGGCTCGGCCCGTGCGTCCCACCGCGCCAGCGCCTCGATGTCCTGCGCGGTCACCACGCGCCCGTCCTCGTGGCGCAGCAAATTTTCCAGCAGGATCTTCAGCGAATACGGCAGCCGCGCGACCGGCAGCCCCGCGCGCTCCAGCGCGTCCAGCCGGAACAGCTCGACCTCGCGCCCACCCACCGTCAACTTCGCCCTGCTGCCGAAGCTATCCTTCATCGGATGACCCCCTCGTCTGACGTCGCAAACGCGCACCCGTGTCCGCTCAAACGTACCCGCCGCGCCGCCGCCGGTTGCGCGGCGCTCCCCGTCCCCGCAGCGCTCCCGCTCCTCCGCGCCCCAGACTATCCCCGCCCTGCCGGCGTCTCCGGCTGCTCCACTGGCGCCTCCGCCAGCGCCACGCACACCGCCGCCTCGCCCGCGAACTGCGCCGCCAGCGAGTCTCGCGTCGCGGGGTCGATCCGCGAGCCCGGCCGCACGATGTCCGATAGGATCAGCCCGATGACGACCGCGATCGCGGTGGTGATCAGGTAGGACGCGATCGTCTTGCCGCCGATGCGCCCCAGCTTGCCGATGTCCCCGAGGGAGGGCGTCCCCACCAGCAGACTCGCCACGACCAGTGGCACGACCAGCATCGTGATCAGCCTGATGAACGCCGTGCCCACCGAACGGAGCGCGACCAGGCCGTTCTGGAGCCAGATGTGCCCCGCGAGGTTCGCGATCAATCCGACCACGATGCCCGCCAGCAGGCCGATGAAGATCTTCGTGCAGAGCTGCATCACGCCTCCATCCCGGGGCTATCCTGCTGCGTTTACTCCCGTTGCGAGAACGGGGCCGGAAATTAGGCGGGAGAGTGGGCAGGGTCAACTACGGTGCGGTGGGACGGAGGCGATGACGTCAGAGATGGCGGGCGCACCGAGGCGATCACCTCACGAGCAGCACCGCGAAGAGGCCGATGTAGAGGACGGCGACGACGATCGCGATCCGCGAGATCGCCTTCCAAAGCCGGACGACGCGATCGAGCGTCGGATCGGCGAGCGCGGTGTGGCGCCCGCTCTCGATGAACCGCCCCACGGCCAGCCCGGTCGCGATGGAGTTGTTCATGATTCATGATCAGCGTGGGGCGCCCGAGATCCGCCCACGCCTGCGTATGCACCCGGCGCAGGCGCCGCAGCAACAGGTGGTGCAGCAGCAGGTGGACCGCCACGAGCACGCCGAAGGCCACAAAGGCCAACATCGCGCCCGGCGCGACGAGTCCTTCGAGCGGACGGTCCCGCTACCGGCCTTCCTGCGTCGCCGTCCGGCCTTGCGCGCCGGCGGCTCCGCCGCCGGCGTCACCCGCGCCGCCGCTCGCCCCGATTCCGCCTTGCCGACCGAACGAGAACCGGAGCGAGCCCCTGGAGCGGTAGTCGAACCGCCAGCCATTCGCCGTGTCGAACGCGACGACCGCCTCGCCGAACGGCCCGATGTCGATGGTCTGCGCGACGTTCCGCGCAACCGTCTGCTCGGCGGCGAGCGCGTGCGCGGGCTGCGCGTCCGGCTGCGCCGCATCCGGCGCGAGCTGGCGCGCGAAATGCGCCACCACCAGCGCCGCCGCCAGCCCCGGCGCGAACCACCCCGCGGCGCGCAGCACCTTCCTCGACACACTCTCCGGCGCCTGACGCAGCTCAGCGCCCATCCAGTAGAGCCACGAGCCGGGGAAGACGCCGAGGATCAGGACCACCCCCCACCGCCGCTTCGCGCTGCCGGGATAATGAACGCCCCAGTGATACAGGGCGAGCGCCCAGCCGACGAGGCACGCCACCGGCGTCGCGGCAAACAGCGTCGCGAGCACCGACCCGAAGGCCGCCCGGTCGACGAGCGTGCGCATCGCGGGAACACTCGTCCCCAGCACCATCGCGATCGCCGTGAACGTGCCCACCACCGCGATCAGCGTCGCAACCCGTCCGATGACGATCATCTGCCCTCACCTCGTGCGCTGGACGTATCGGAGCGCAGCGGGCCGCCGCGCGACGTCGTCCCGCCGACACCACGCGCCTCCGGGCGCTGGCTCGCGCGACGTCGCCCGGCAGGGGCCGCGTGCATGCGGGCAGTCGCTCGCGCCTCCGGGCGGTCGCGCCCGACCGCGACCGGCCGCCATTGCGGGCCGGCCGGGGCAATCGCCCGCGCCTCCGGGCGGTCGCTTGCGCGACGTCACCCGGCCGGCGCCGCGTGCCGGCCGGGGCGCTCGCGCGGGCGACATTCTATCTGGCCGGTGCCGCGTGCATCCGGGCATTCGCTCGCGCCTCCAGGCGCTCGCCCGCCCGACTCGGTCCGGCCGGCGGCGCGTGCCGCCCGAGCGTTCGCCGGCGCAGCCGCGTGGTCGCGCCCGCGAGATCATCGGGCCGCACCCAGACACAGCAGCGCGCCAGCCGGGGCGCTCGCCCGCGCGCCGTGCCGCACGTGCGGCACATCCGCGCAAAGCACTGTAACGGTTCCGGGGAGAATCGGCGCCGGGATGGGAGAGGCGTTCCCGGCAATGCCGCGGGGGTCTGGTCAACGATAACGGCGCGGCGGCGGGCCTGTCCAGCGGCGGGAGGAAACAGTTGGCGGGGGCTGGTGGGGCGCCGCCTCTCGCGTCCTACCCCCGTGTCACCCGCAACACCTCATCCAGGGTCGTCACTCCCTCGCGCACCAGCCGTAGCCCGTCCTCGCGCAGCGTGCGCATGCCGGCGGCCCGCGCGAGCCGGCGCAGCTCGCTCGCGCTCGGCGCCGCGCGGGCGGTGCAGGTCGTCCGCGTCTCGCCAATCCGCGATGGATTGCGCGATCCGGTCCGCGCGCCCCGCATCCACGCCCAGCGCGACGAGCAGCCGTCTGAGCTCCTCCTCGTCCACGCGGTTCACGTTCAGCATCGTGCCGGTGTCCCGTACCCGCACGCGGTACCTCGCCTCGTCCAGCACGACGCTGTCCGGCAGCAGCACCGCGCCTTCAGCCCACGGGTCGAGCGGCCGGACGGCCGCGCCGGAGCCAAGCGGCACGCCCTCCTCACGCAGCGCACGCCCGGCTCGCGCGTGCGCATGCGCGAGCCCCGCCTCCGCCGCCGCGCGCGCCCGTGCTTCTTCGACACGGTTCGCGGCCGCCAGCCGCCGGTTGCGCGCGCCCAAACCCATCCCAAACAGCACGCTGGACATGGCGACCAGCAGCCACAGCGCGGCGACCAGCGCGAAGCCGCGGCGATCGGCGCGCATTGTTCACCGTCCGCTCGCAAGCGGCACGACGAGCGGCCGCCGCAGCAGCGCCGGCAGGCTGTCCCCGCGCGCCGGCACGAGCGTCAACTCGACGCCTGCCGGCAGCACCGTCGTCGAGATCGAGCTCGGCAGCGTACGCCGCCCGCGCACCAGGTGCGACACGTACCGTAGCTCGAGCCCCGCCACGCGCGGCTCGACCTCCAGCCGCACCGTGCGCGTCCCGCGCGGCTCCGAGAACACCGCCACGAGCCCGCGCTCCGGCGTGTCCTCATCGCGGTCCACGTACAGCCGCACCATTGCCTCGCCTTCCCCCAGCGGCCTCGACGCGGTCGTCACGAACGTCAGATCGTCGTCAGGCAGATGGTCGAAGACGCCGTCCAGCCCGCGGAACACCGCACCGCTCTCTTCCGCCGACAGCCGCGCGCCCGCGACCCACGCCTCGAGCACCGATCGCACGGCCGCCGCCCGCAGCGCCGCGTCCATCGCCTCCGTCGCACGCGCGCGCTGGTCGATGAGCGATCCGAGCGCGCCGTAGCCGGCAGCCATGATCAGCCCGGTGATCGCCAGCGCAACGACGAGCTCCATGAGCGTCAGGCCGCGCGTGTTCATCGTGAGTCTCCCCTCCCTGACTCGCTCATGCCTTGAGGTGAAAGCCGGGCAAGGGCGAGGGCGTGGGCGAGGGCGACGGTTGGGCGGATCGTCGTGCATCGCGCACTCCGCGTGCTCCGCATTCTCCGCGTACTCGGGTACTCCGCGTACGCACGTGCTCCGCATACTCGGCATACTCCGAGGACTCCGAGCACTCCGCGTTGTCCGTGCGAGGCAGGTGCTGCACCTGACTCGCCGTGCCGGCGCGAGGCGGCTCACGACCCGGCCCCGACAACCGGCCGGTAAACTCGCCCGGTCAACCCGAACGACCCGGAATCCCACTTCACGGGAGTGTGCGTAATTTTCTGTAGTTTCGCCGTCTCGGGTTGTGGGGCTGGGGCGGCGGCGGTGGCGAAGTAGCGATAAGCGAAAGGCCACCGTAGATCTTCTGGTTGTCCACTCGTCACAGCGGGTTCGGGCCCGCAAG
>DATCLK010000280.1:0-1659 GCA_036563975.1 Longimicrobiales bacterium
GCGCAGCACCGTCTCCAGCGCCGCCGCGAAGCGGCGCCAGCTCTCGATCTCCTCGCCCAGCGCGCGCCGGCCGGCCGCGGTGATCTCGTAGTAGCGCGCGCGCCGGTTGTTCTCCGTCGTGCCCCAGGCGCTCTTGATCAGGCCTTCCTTCTCCAGCCGCTGGAGCGCCGGGTACAGCGAGCCCTGGTTCAGCTCCAGCACGCCCGTGGACACCTGCTGGATGTGCTGGCTGATCCCCCACCCGTGCATGGGGCCGAGGGAGAGCGTCTTCAGGATCAGCAGGTCGATCGAGCCGCGGAGGGCGTCGGTCTGCGGGCGTGGGGACACGGATCGGCTCCGGCCTCGAGGGATTGGCGGCCGGCTCGCGCGGGCGCCCGGGGGCGAATCGGACGCGGCGGCAGCCGCCCATGTGCTCTGGACGGCACCCGGGCGCTGCCCGGCGGCAGCGCTGCCGGCCGTGTTATCGGCATCGACAGGAAGGATGCGCCGCCTCTCCTGTAGACGTCAAGAGGAGAGCAGACGCCGGTCGCTCACCCGTTCTGGCCGTACGCCGCGCGGAGCAGGCGCTCGACCTCGCGGGCGACCCCGTCCACGGAGGTGAGGGAGAGCTCGTGCGTCGTCTGTCCGGGCGCCGTCACGGGGTCGGCAGCACCCCCTGCCTCCGGCCCCATTCTTCCGAGGCCGGAGGGCGCCGCCCGCAGCCTCACAGCGACTTCAGGTACTCGACCAGGTCCGCCTTCTGCGCGGCGCTGAGGCCGAGGCCGAGCACCGCGTCGTAGTGCTCGACGACGTCGGCCAGCGTCGCCGCGCTGCCGTCGTGGAAGTACGGCGGGTGCTGCCACAGCCCGCGCAGCGGCGTCGCGCGGTACTTGCCCGTCGTGCTGCGCGCGGCGTACGCCGGGTCCATCCCGGTCTCGGCCGCGGCGTGCAGGTTGCCGCCACCGCCGAGGCGCGGGCCGGCGTGGCAGTCCGCGCAGCGGGCGGCCGTTCGGAAGAGCTTGGCCCCCCGCGCCGCCGCGGCCGCATCGAAGCTGCCGGGCGGCGGCGCCGGCGCCTCGAGCGTGTGCTGGTAGGCGCGGAGCGCCGGGAGCTTCGGCTTCACCTCGTCCTCCGAAGGCGGCACCGTGACGCGCACGCCCAGCCGCGGGTCGAAGAACGAGCCGTGGCCGTGCATCTCCAGCACGGCGACGTAGTTGTTCCAGTACGAGATCGGGCCCTCGCCCGTGTACGTCTCGAGCCCCACGCCGGCTAGCCCGTACGCGGGCGGGATCAGCACCGGATCGCTGATGCCATCGATGTTGAAGCGGGGATCGAACGTGCCGGGCGCCCACGCAGCGTAGACCGGCCGGAGCTCGTCGGGCAGCCCCGGCGCGAGCGAGACGATGGTCCCCACCGCCAGGTCCCGGTTCGGCCAGCCGTCCAGACGGTGGCCGATCCCGGGCGCAACGGCGTCGTCCACCGTCGAATGGCACAGCGCGCACGTGATCCCGATCCGCGTGATGCGGTCGCCCTCGACGTCGGCGACGACGCCGACCACGGCATCCAGCGCGAGCAGCGCACGGGTGATCGCCGGATCGGCCAGCAGGGCCGGATCGCTCAGCACCGCCGCCAGCACGTCGGCGGGAACCGCATCGGCGTCGACCTTCAGCCCCAGGGAGA
>DATCLK010000281.1:0-12289 GCA_036563975.1 Longimicrobiales bacterium
GGGCGGGATCACGCGGAAGCGGCCGCTGGCCGCGGTGCCGCCGTCGCCGCGGCCCGTGCCGCCATCGAGACCGGGCCCGGAATCCGGCCCTCTCTCGGGCCCGCCGAAGCCCGGCGCCTCCGCGAGCGTCACGGGCTGGATCTGCGGCTCGGGCAGCTCTTCGACCTCGACGGTGATGTCCGGTACCGGGACAGGGGCCGGCGGCCGCGGGATCGGCTCGGGCTCGGGCGGCACGACGATCGCGACCGCCTGCATGCCGCCGCCGCCGCGCGCTGCGGCGCGGTCATCTCCCGCGCGCGGGCCGGCGGCCGCGAACGGGGAGGGCGGCACGCCGCTGCCACGGAAGATCAGGAACAGAAGGGCGTGGAACAGCACCGAGACGAGCAGCGCTCGTCTGGAGATACGCCCGTATCGGCGCCAATGCTCATGGGCGCGCAGGATGGGCTGCTCGCGTCCCATTCAATCGATCCGCTGCGGGCCATGCCCGGGGCGCTCAGCGCTCGCCGCCCGGGCCCGACCCGCTCGTTTGCAGTTCCAGCAGAAACAGGCGCTCGCCCTCGCGGTCCGTTGCGTAGAGGCGTCCGTCCGGCGCAAGCGCCACGCTGCCCACGAATCCCAGGCCCCGTGTCACGCCCAGGACGCGCGGGGCTCCCGGGTCCGCCACATCCACGACCAGCAGCCCCTCCCGGCCGGCCGCGATGTAGGCCGTGTCGCCCTGGAGTACCGCGTCAAAGGCGAAACCGATCCCCCGGAGCTGGCCGAGCAGCCGGGGATTGGCCGGCTCCCGGATGTCCACGGTGAAGAGGCCGTTGGGCCCCGCGGCGACGATGGCGCGCTCGCCGCTGATGGAGAGCGAGCGGCCGGCGGCCGGCAGGACGACGCTGCCGACCTCGCGGAACTCGGGCGTCTTGGCCACGAGGCGGTCCCCTGCCAGGGACCAGAGGATCCCGGCCTGCGGGGAATAGGCAAGGGCGGTCGAGAGCCCCATGCCGGGGCCGCGGGACTCCTCGGCCAGCCTGACCAGCGAGCCCCTGCCGGAGAGCCGGAGCCGGCGCACGAGGTCACTGCCGGCCAGCACGACCTGGTCGGCGGCGATCGGCTCGAGCGTCGCGCCGCCCTCCGGCAGCACCATCCGGCCGGCCTCCTGCGAGCCGGTGAGGTCGAAGGAGTACACGCCGGTCCCGGTGACGGCGAGCACCGCGTCATGGGCGGGCAAGGCGGCCGCCGCGGAGACGCCGCGGATCGCCCCGCCGCGTCTGCGGACGGTGCGGTCCTGCCCGACCGTCGCGATCCCCTCGCGGCCGATGACGATGGCGCCGCCCTCGTAGGCGTCGACCGCCTCGGGGGTCAGGTCCAGCTCGATCGTCTGCAGGGGGAGGTGGAGCGTCGGGCCGCGGGCCTCGCGGAGCGCAGCCGACCGATCCAGGTCCCGGCCGATCAGGAACCCGGCCGAGCCGCCCATCGCCGCGCCCAGGGCCATGGTGCAGGACCGGGACGAGCAGAAGCCGCTCCCGTCGCTGGACCGCCCCGGAACGGCCAGGGCGGGGAGGGTCCCGATCGCGATCCCGAGCGCAGCGAGGAGGAAGCGGCGGTGTCCCTTGACCGTCGGCAACTCTTCCTCCGCCTGGCCGGGCGGCGCGCCCCCCGCCGCCTGCGCGAACGCGGGCACGTTTGTGGACACCAGCACGGCGCACGCGAGCGGGATGCAGAGCCAGCTCGGCCTCATCTCGCCTCCTCCGTTGGGGGGACGCCGATCCGGAACTCCCTCTCCGTCGTGGCCGTGCGGTCCGCGTTGCGGTCCCGCACCGTCAGCGCCAGGCGGTAGCGCCCGGCCGGCGCATCCGGGAACTGGATCGTGAAGAACTCGGGCACCATGTCACGTGCCCGGACGTGCGCCTCTTTGCGGAAGCGGAGCTGTGCGGCGTCCGCGCCTTCCTGGGTCAGGCCCCACTTGTCCGCGAGCTCGCCGATGATCCGTGCGAGGGCCGGGCCCTCGCGCTCGATCTCTTCGATCGTGACAACGAGCTCGACCTCATACGACGCGAACTGGTCGGCATCCGGGAGCAGGTTGTAGATCTCGAAGTAGAGCGCCACCGGGTCGCCGGGCCGGTACCGCATTGCCGGGTTCGGCGCGATCCGGAAGTCCGCGCGCCCGACGGGCTCCGCCCGGAGCGGCTCGACCTCGCGGGCGAGGAGCATGTCGGAGACGGCGAGCTCGCCCGGCGGGAAGCTCCTGGCTTCGACGAGGGCCCGGCCGGCGGCCGCGCGCCACGTGACGGGCTCGCGTGCTTCCACGCCGACCAGGAAGCGCTGCTTGTTCGGCAGCGTCATGCGCCAGCTCTCGATCCACTCCGGGGCGGCCGAGTCGCTGCGGAACTCGACGAGCTCGGCGCGCGTCTCGCGCTTGATCTCCCGGGCGTCTTCGTCCTGCACGAACAGCCCCAGCTCGACCTTGCCGTTCACCACGGCCGCGCGCTCGCCGAGTCGGTCGAGCGGCACGAGCGAGTGCACCTCGATGTCCAGGGCGCCGCCAGGCCCGCGGAACCGAGCCACCTGGATCGGCAGCTCGAACGGATTCGGGATCGACGGCGAGGCCATGACAGCCGGCCGGACGCTGCGGTAGTCCTCCGCGTAGAACCGGAAGTCGTTGGCGAACCTGGCATTGCGGTAGCCAGGGTTCTGGCGGAACACGAACACGGGTCCGCGGCGGCCGTACGACCACACCGTGGTGACCTGGCCGATCGCAAAAGGATCACCATTGGACGAAGTAGACGGCGCGAAGGTGGCCTTGCGTGCGGGCTCGCCGTAGCGCACGTAGATCAGTCCCCGATCTGTCTCCCAGCCGCGCACGCCGTATTCCGGCACGCCGAAGCGGATGTCCGCGTAGGTCATGCGTGCCATGTACTCGAGGCGGAACTCGTTCGCGGGCGTCAGGAACAGCGGATCGGCGTGCCTCCAGAAGCGGCTCCGGAACTCGGCCTGCTCCTCGGGCGAGAGCGACGCATACCGCTCCTCCAGGTCCTTCGTCATGATCCGCGCGATGTTCTCGAAGTCCGCGCGGTCCTCGGGAGTCATCAGGCTCAGCGCGTACTCGAACGCGCCCTGCGCCTCATCGGTGTTGCCGGCGCGGTGCAGGCCCAGGCCGAGCGCGAGGTAGGCCTCGGGGGCGGAGGGCGCTGCGCGCACGAACTGGCGGGCTTGTGCGACGTACTCTTCGATGGGCGCTTCGTCGTAGAGGTAGGCGAGCAGGTGCGTGTTCGCGCCCACGTGCGCCGGGTTCGCCCGGATCGCCGCACGGAAATGATGCAGCATTCGCTCGCGGTCCTCGGCCCCGCCATCGGGCGGGGCGTTCGAGGCGTCGAGCATGTTCCAGACGTAGCGGGCGTCCTCGAACGCGACGTCGGCACTGAGCTGCGCAACCCGGGGAGGCAGGTTGTGCCGGAGGCTGAAGCGCAGCCACTGCGTCTCACGCATGAGGCCGAGCTGGTAATGGACCTCGGCCAGGGTCGCGGCGTCCGCCCGCGCGGCTGCGTCCAGCGCGCGTTTGAAGACGCGCTCCGCGTCGAGCCGGATCTGCTGCTTCAGCATCAGCTTCCCCAGCTCGAGCAGGTACATGGGGTTGTCCGGATCGTACCGGAGGGCGGTCTCGAGGGAGGCCTGTGCCTCCTTGCGATCCTCGAAGTCCGTGGAGCGCGCGCTGGAGCGACGGGCGAGGATCTGCCCGCGATGGAAATGCGCCTCGGCGAGGTGCGGGTCGAGCGCAATGGCGCGGTCCAGCAGCTCGAGCGCCGCGGCGGTGTCGCCCCGAACGTACGCATCCACCCCGCGCTGCAATTCCGCACGGGCGAGGGTCGACTGGCCAACGATCTCGGTACTGCTCCCGGCGAGGACCAGCAGGATGCCGGACAGAAGGAGCGATCGAGACATGGCGCGGAAGCTGTGAGAGGAGCGACCGCCGCCTAACATAATGGCTGCCTCCGTGGACGGAAAGGTCCGCGCCGCCTATGGTTGAGCCCGGGACCGACGCCCGCGTGAGCGGCTCGGAGCCCCGGCGCGGCCTGCCCGGCCGGGTGACACGTCCTGCGACCTCTCGCGGCCGCGACGGATCCCCCGAGACGGACGTCGCGGCCGAGCTCCAGCGGGTCGCACGTCCTGCGGCCTCCCGCGGCGCCGCCGGGGCCGGCGCCCCCAGGCGTGATCCCCGAGCGGCCCGCGGCCCAGAGGCGGACGCGGAGGCCGACGCACATAAGCATTTGCAGGATCGGGCGATGTACGACCTCCTCGTCATCGGCGGCGGGATCAACGGCGCGGGTGTGGCGCGAGACGCGGCGCTGCGTGGGCTGCGCGTGGCCCTCGTCGAGCGAGAGGACTGGGGCGCCGGCACGACGGGCGCATCCACGCGCATGGTGCACGGCGGGATCCGCTACCTGCTCTACGACGTGCCCACGACCCGCACGTCCTCGGAGGATGCGGGCCGCATCCGACGCATCGCGCCGCAGCTGATGTTCCGTATCCCGTTCCTGTGGCCCCTCTTCGATGCCCGGCGACTCCGAACGGAGGCGATGGATGCGTTCCTCGCCGCTTACGACCCGCACGCGCGCGCGAAAGGCGGGCTGCGCCACGCGCGGCTGTCCGCGGCCGAGGCGCGCCGCATCGAGCCCGGGCTCGCGCCGGACGTGACCGGCGCCTTCACCCTCGACGAGTGGGGCGTGGATGTGTTCCGGCTCGCTGCGCTGAACGCGCTGGACGCGCGCGCCGCCGGCGCCGACATCTTCCCCCACACGGAGGTGGAGGAGTTCCTGTTCTCCGGCCGGGCCGTGCGCGGCGCGCGCGTCCGCGACCGGCTGGGCGGCGGCGCCCGGGACATCGAGGCCCGGCTCGTGCTGAACGCCGCGGGGCCGTGGGCCGGGCGCGTCGCTGCGCTCGCCGGCGCCACCGTGCCACTCCGGCCGGGAAAAGGGATTCACGTCACCTTTGAGCGGCGCATCGGCAACTTCGGGCTGATCCTGGAAGGCATCGATGGCCGCACTCTCTTCCTGGTCCCGCACGGCGCCGAAACGATCCTCGGGACCACCGATGACGATTACTACGGCGACCCCAGCCGCGTGGACGCCGAGGTCACGCGCGACGAGGTCGAGTACGTTGTCGAAGCCGCCGCGCGTGCCCTGCCCCAGGCACGTCGCTGGCGTCCGCTCCGCGCCTGGGCAGGCGTCCGCAACACGCTCTTCGAGTGGGGCCTGGACGCGGACGACCTGTCCCGGCGCCACGAGGTCATCGACCACGAGGCCCGGGACGGCGCGCCCGGACTCCTCTCCATGGCCGGCGGCAAGCTCGCCTCCTACCGCATCTTCGCCGAAGAGGCGACGGACATCGTCCTGGAAAAATTGGGCCACCCGCACGTCCCGTGCGTCACGGGCACCCGGCCGCTGCCGGGCGCCGAGGAAGCGCCGGACTTCCGCGCGCTCGCGACCGGCATCCCGCTGCCGGCGGCGGCCCTCGAGCGAGTATGGCGCCGGCTCGGCAGCCGCGCCCGAGACGTGCTCGGCGGCGCGTCGCCGGAAGACCTGGCACCGATCTGCCGCGCCGAGGCCGTCACCGCCGCGGAGATCCGGCACGCCGTCCTCGAGGAAGGGTGCCGCACGCTCGAAGACCTGCGCCGACACACGCACCTCGGCGCTGGATCGTGCGATGGGCTGGACTGCGCGGCCGCGGCGGCACACCTCATGGCAGAGCTGCTGGATTGGTCGCCCGAACGCACGCGCGCCGAAATCGCCGCCTTCCTCGACGCCCGCTGGATCCAGCGCCGCCCCGTCCTCGCCGGCGCCACCCTCGCCCAGGAAGAGGTGATGCGCGGAGTGGCCAGCCAGTGACGAGTACGTGTACGAGCACGAGCACGTTTACGAGTACGAGTACGTTTACGAGCGCGTATCGCGTATCACGTACACGTACACGTACTCGTACTCGTGCTCGTAAACGTAAACGTGCTCGACCCGGCGCCCGGGCAGACCGGAACCGCCGCGTCCGGGGTATGCTTCTCGCAACACCGGCAGGAGACTCTGCCGGCGACCGACAAGCCGCCTTTACACAATGCCCGAATTCAACGCCTCAGAGCTCGCAGATCTGCACAACCACCTGGTGCCCGCCGTGGACGACGGCGCCCGCAGCATCCAGGAATCCATCAACCACCTGCAGGCCCTCGCCCGCGACGGCGTCCGCCGGCTCGCCGTCAGCCCGCACCTGGATGCCCGGCTCGTCCACGAGCCCGGCGCCCTCATCGAGCGGCTGGAGCGCCTCCAGGTCGCCTTCCAAGAGCTCGTGACCGCCTGCGCGGGCCGCACGGATGTGCCGCAGCTCCAGTTCGGACAGGAGATCCTCGTCCCGGACCCCGGCACCGCCGAAGCCGCCTTCGCCGCAGCCAGCCTCGGCATCGGCGGGACGCGCTACGCGCTGATCGAGTTCGGCTTCGACCTGGGCGATGACCCGGCCGGCGTCGTCCGCGCCACCCGCGCCGCCGGCCGACACCCGATCGTCGCGCACCCCGAGCGCTACCGCCGCAACGGCAGCCCGGTGGACATCGCGGAGATCCGCGCCTGGAAGGATGGCGGCGCGCTGCTCCAGCTCAACGGCGGCAGCATCCTGGGCGGCTACGGCGAGGCCATCGAGGAGCTCGCCTGGCGGCTGCTCCAGGAAGGGCTGATCGACCTCATCTCCACCGACCACCACGCGGACGCGCGCCCCGTCTCCCCCGCCGAGGTCGGCCACCGCCTCGTCGCCCGCGGGGCCGCGGAGCAGGCCCGCCTCCTCCTCTCCGAGAACCCGCTCCGCATCCTCAGCGACCGGGACACCCTCGCCGTGCCGCGCTGGACCGTGCCCGCTGCGGCGTGACCCGCGGGCCGTCGCCGCCCGCGGCAACCCCACGCGGGGCTCCGCCGTGGCCGACCGTGCAGCCGCGCGGCCGGAGTGTCCTCTCCGGGCCACACACATCCGTTTTCCCCAGGGGGCAGCATAGCGCGTAAGTTGGCTTCATCACGTCATTTACGACCTGGCACCCGGGTTGCCCCTCGCTCCTGCACCGTCATTTCCCTGAGCCGGGGGTGCCGATGCTTCTGAACGCTCGTAAGACTCAAGCGACGTTGCTGGTCCTGACGCTTCTAGCGGGGGCGGCGGGCGCGTGCTCGACGGCGAGCGCGTCGTCGGCGCCGTGGCCGACGGCATCGAGCCGGGTCGTGGTGGGCGAGGTCCGGTCGGTGGACACGCGCCGGAACCTCATCCAGGTCCGCGATCAGCGGGGCGGCAACGTGGTGGCGCGGTACGACAGCCGCACGCGGGTGATGTACGGCCCGGTGCGCTCGTCGGTCTCGGTGCTGGACCGCGGGGACCGGGTGCGCATGGAGGTGCGGTACGACAGGCGCGGGATGCTGCGTGCGGAGCGCGTGGACGTGATCCGGGACTACGCGCGTCGCGGCCCGGTGGCCATCGGCAGCGTGCAGCGCATCTCCGGCGTCGTGCGGCACGTGGACACGCGCCGCGGCTACTTCACGCTGGACCAGGGGCGCTCGGGGGACGTGCGGGTCCTCGTGCCGAGCCGGCTGTCTCGCGACGCCGCGCGCCGGTTCGACCGCCTGCGCCGCGGCGACCGGGTGCGCGTGGACGTCCGCTACCTCGGCCGCAACGACGCGGAGCTGGTGCGCTTCCGGTGAGCGCACTGCATCCGGTGAGCGTACCGCGGTAGTACGCCGGGCGGCGGCCTCGCGGGGACTCCGCGGGGCCGCCGCTGTGTTTCGTGCTCCCGCCGTTGCGCCGACGGTTCTGGCCGTTCCGCCTACGGCGGCCCGCCCAGCAGCGGGACGGGGTCCTCGTGCCGGCCCCAGCGGTGCACCTCGAAGTGGAGGTGCGGGCCGGTGGCGTTGCCGGTGCGGCCGGACAGCCCGATCACCTGTCTCCCCTGCACCTCCTCACCCGCGCGCACGCGCACCTCGGACAGGTGCGCGTACAGCGTGACCAGCGCGGGCCCGTGCTCGATGATGACGGTCAGCCCGTACGCGCCCATTGGCCCGGCGTGCCGCACGCGGCCGCGCTTCATCGCGGTGACGGGCGTGCCCTCGGGCAGCGAGATGTCCACGCCGCGGTGGATCTCCGGCCAGATCCCATCCAGCCGCAAGCCGAACGGTGAGGTGATGGGGCCGTGGGCCGGCCAGCGGGGGATGCTGCAGCCGAGCGGGAGGAGGAGGCACGCGAGCATTGAAAGGCGACGACGTCGCCCTCCAACTCCGCGGCGCAGCGCCGGGAGGCCGGCGGCGCGCACGTAGGGCGCGGGTCGCGCCGTCGTCGACGGAGCGTTCACGGCGGACATCAAACGCGGGACTCGCCGGGGTCGCAGGGCGCGCCGTGGTCGTACTGGGCGGGCCGGTCGCCGCGGCCGATCTCCAGCACCTGCGCGCCCTTGCTCCCGTAGCGGTAGATCGTGATGCCCTTGAGCCCCAGCTCCCACGCGCGGCGGTAGATGCGGGCCACGTCGTCCGGCGTCGCATGCTCGGGCAGGTTCACCGTCTTCGACACCGAATTGTCCACGTGTCGCTGGAACGCGGCCTGGATGTCCAGGTGCCGGTCCGGCGGGATCTCGAGCGCGGTCACGAAGATGCGCTTCAGCTCCTCCGGCACGCCGGGCGCGTTCCTCAGGCTGCCGGTCTCGATGACGGCTGGGACCAGCGTGTCCGCGTCCAGTCCCAGGTCCTCGATGGCGCGCAGGAACAGCGGGTTGATCTCGTGCAGCGTCTCTTCCTCGAGCACGTGGCTGCGGCGGTAGGCGAGGGCGAAGAGCGGCTCGATGCTGGGGCTGGCGCCGGCGATGATGCTGATCGTGCCCGTGGGGGCGATCGCGGTCTGCGTCGCGTTGCGCAACGGCCGGCCCTCCCGCTCGTGGACGCTGCCCTTCCAGTTCGGGAAGACGCCGCGCTCGGCCGCCAGCATCGCGGATGCGTCGCGCGCCTCGCCGGCGATGAGCGCCATCACCTCGTCCGCCACGCGGACCGCGTCATCCGAGTCGTAGGAGATGCCGAGCCGGATCAGCAGGTCGGCGAAGCCCATCACGCCGAGGCCGATCTTGCGGTTGGCGCGCGTGATGGCCTCGGTCTCGGGGACGGGGAAGCGGCCGACCTCGATGACGTCGTCGAGGAAGCGGACGGCGGTGCGCACGGTCGCGCGCAACTTCTCGCGATCCAGCTCCGGCCGGCCGTCCCGCTCCCGTACCATGTGCCCGAGGTTGATGGATCCGAGGTTGCACGACTCGTAGGGGAGCAGCGGGATCTCGCCGCACGGGTTCGTCGCCTCGATCTCGCCCACGTGCGGCGTCGGGTTCGCGCGGTTCATCGCGTCGAGGAAGACGAGCCCCGGGTCGCCCGTGCGCCACGCGGCATCCACGATGCGCTCGAACACGTCGGCCGCGTCCAGCTTGCCGGCAGGGGCTCCCGTGCGCGGGTCGCGCAGCTCGTAGGCCTTGCCCAGCGCCGCTGCCTCCATGAACGCATCCGTCATGCCGACGGAGATGTTGAAGTTGCGCAGCGCGCGGCCGCCGAGCTTGGCGCCGATGAACTCGAGGATGTCCGGGTGGTCCACGCGCAGGATGCCCATGTTCGCGCCGCGGCGGCGGCCGCCCAGCTTGACGTTCTCCGTCGCGCAGTCGAACACCTTCATGAAGGCGATCGGCCCGGGGGTGGTCCCGCCGGTGGAGAGCAGCGTCGCGCCGCGGGGCCGGAGCCGGGAGAAGGAGAAGCCGGTGCCGCCGCCCGTGCGCTGGATCAGCGCCATCTGCTTCAGCGCCTCGAAGATCTCCTCCATGCTGTCGCCCACCGGGAGCACGAAACACGCGGCGAGCTGACCGAGCGGCGTGCCCGCGTTCATCAGCGTGGGCGTGTTGGGCAGGAAGTCGAGGCGCGTGAGCAGGTCGTGGAACTCCGCCTCCCAGTGCGCGGCCTGCGCAGCGTTGCCGAGCAGCAGCTCCGCATGGGCCACGGCGCGCGCCACGCGCTCGAAGAGCTGTTCCGGCGTCTCGATGATCCGCCGCTCGGCGTCGCGCCGCAGGTAGCGCGCTTCCAGGACGCGCCGTGCGTTCTCCGTCAGCTCCAGCATGGGCCTGTCCTGACCGGTTGGCGTGTGGTATCGTTCCTGCGCACGCGAATCCGGGACCACGGCGCCGCGGCGGGAGGGCCAGCTCCCGCCGGATGCGCCGGCCGGGGTCGGAGCGCAGAGGAGGCGCGCCCTCCCCCGGACACATTCAGGATGGCGCATGGCCACCCGACGGGCCAGACGACCCGACATCTCGACCCAGGCGGCGATCGGCTCGCTCTCCAGGACCGAGGCCCGCCGCCTGGCCGCGCGGCTGCGGGACGAGATCCGCCGCCACGACTACCTCTACTACGTCCTGGACCGACCCGAGATCTCCGACGAGGAGTACGACCGCCTCTTCGATGCGCTGAAGCGCATCGAGGAACGCTTCCCCGATCTGGTGACGCCCGACTCGCCCACGCAGCGCGTTGCCGGCGAGCCGGCCTCGCAGTTCAGGACCGTCGAGCACACGGCGCCCATGACCAGTCTCGAGGCGACGCGGCAGCGGGAAGACGTCGCGCGCTTCGTGGCCCGCGTGCGCCGCGACGCCTCCCGCGATGCGCGCTTCATCCTCGAGCCCAAGCTGGACGGCGCGGGGATCGAGCTGGTCTACGAGAACGGTGTGCTCTCCCGTGCCGTCACGCGCGGCGACGGCGTGCGAGGCGAGGACGTGACGGCGAACGCGCGGACGATCCCGTCCGTTCCGCTCCGGCTGCGGCTCGACGGCCGGAGGCCGCCGCGCCTGCTGGCCGTACGCGGCGAGGTGATGATGGATCGGGACGCGTTCGAGAACCTGAACCGCCGCCTGCTCGAAAACGGCAAGGAGCCGTTCGCCAACCCGCGCAACGCGGCGGCGGGATCGCTGCGCCAGCTCGATGCGCGCATCACCGCCCAGCGTTCGCTCGACTTCATCGCCTACGAGATCCTCGCGGTGCGGGGCGCGGCATTCGAGAGCGACGACGACGTGCTCCGCGCGCTGCGCGGCTGGGGGCTGCGCGTGGTGGACCCCGTCCGCTTCGCGGAGGACGTCGACGGCATCCTCGCGTACCACGCGGACCTCGAACGCCGCCGTGAGGCGCTGGGCTACGAGATCGACGGGATCGTGATCAAGGTGGACCGGCTCGACCTGCGCCGGAAGCTGGGGGCGACGACCCGCCACCCGCGCTGGGCCCTCGCCTACAAGTTCGAGCCGCGGCACCAGGTCAGCCGCGTCCGCGACATCATCGTCCAGGTCGGCCGCACCGGCCTGATCACGCCCGTCGCGTTGCTCGATCCCGTCGAGGTCGGCGGCGTCACCATCGCGCGCGCCACCCTGCACAACCGCGAGGAGATCCGCCGGCGAGACATCCGGCCCGGCGATCTCGTGCGCATTCACCGCGCCGGCGACGTGATCCCCGAGGTCATCGAGCGAGTCCCCGAGCCGGGCCGCCGGCGCGGCAGGCCGTACCGCTTCCCCGACCACTGCCCGTCGTGCGGCGCGGCGCTCGAGCGGGAGGGCCCGCTCACCCGCTGCCCGAACCGCTTCGGTTGCCCCGCGCAGCTCCGCGAGCGGATCCGGCACTTCGCCTCGCGGGAGGCAATGGACGTGGGCGGCATCGGCCCCTCGACCGCCGAGGCGCTCGTGGACAATGGCCTCGTCCGCGAGCTGGACGACCTCTACGAGCTCCGCCCTGAGGACGTCGCCCGGCTGCCGCACTTCACCATCCGCTCCGCCCGCAAGCTGGTGGACGCGATCCAACGTTCGAAGAAGGTCGAGCTGCGCCGCTTCCTGTTCGCCCTCGGCATCCCCGGCGTCGGCGAGGCCGCCGCGCGCGACCTCGCGCTGCACTTCCGCTCGCTCGACCGGCTCCGCAGCGCGAGCGTGGACGAGCTCCGCCGGGTGCCCGGCGTCGGCCCGGCACTGGCCGCAGGCATCCACGACTTCTTCGCGAACCCGCGCAATCAGCGCGCGATCGACGCGCTGCTCGCGCAGGGCATCGAGCCCGTGCCGCCGAAGGCGCCACGCGGCCGCGGTCTGCGCGGCAAGAGCTTCGTCTTCACGGGCAAGCTGGAGCGGTTCACGCGCAGCGAGGCGGAGTCGCTCGTCGAGTCGCTGGGCGGCGAGGCACACGGCTCGGTGAGCAAGGAGACGGACTACGTCGTCGCCGGCAAGGACCCGGGCAGCAAGCTCGAGCAGGCGCGGGAG
>DATCLK010000282.1:0-7354 GCA_036563975.1 Longimicrobiales bacterium
CCGACGTCGCCGACGAAGACGAAGTCGCCCGTGAACACGCCCATCGGCCGGTCCGCGGCCGCGGTGTCCGTGACCAGGAACGAGATGTGCTCCGGCGTGTGGCCGGGCGTGTGCATCACATCGATGCGGATGTTGCCGACCATGAAGCTGTCGCCGTCCTCGAGCAGCACGGCGCCGGCCTCCTCCGCGAAGGCGTACTTCCAATCCTCGCCACCCTCGTCCGAGAGGTAGAGCTTCGCGCCGGTGCGCGCGGCCAGCTCGCGGCTGCCCGAGACGTAGTCCGCATGGATGTGCGTCTCGGTCACGTGCGTGATGCGCATGCCGTGCGCGTCGGCCTCATCGATGTATTGCTGGACGTCCCGGTTGGCGTCCACCACCAGCGCCTCGCCCGTGGCGGCGCAGCCAACCAGGTAGCTCGCCTGCGCGAGCTTCTCGTCGTAGAACCTCTTCAGGTACATGATCCGTCCCCGAGTCGTGGCACGTGATCCATCAGCCGCTCAGTCCGGCACCACGCCGGGAACCGCGGCGCCCGCAGCGGGTGCGGGAAGGATCACGCCCCGGTTCTGATACAGGATGAAACCGCCCATGAGGACGAGGAACACCGCGAACGCCCGCCGCAGCGTCTCCTGCGGGACGTAGCGGACGAGGGGCATCCCGATCAGGATCCCCGTCACCGTGACGGCCGTGAACAACCCCGTGAACGCCCATGGCACCTCGACCTGCCCGAGGTAGCCGTAGAAGCCCGCGACCGACTTCAACGCGATGACGACCAGCGAGGTGCCCACCGCTTGCTTCATCGGCAGCCCGCCGAGCAGCACCAGCGCGGGGACGATGAGGAACCCGCCGCCCACGCCGACCAGCCCGGTCAACGCGCCAACCGCGATCCCCTGGAGCGCGATGAGCCCGAAGCGCATCCCGGCCGCGACGGGCGCGGCGTCGTCCTCCATGCGGGACGCCGGCGAGCGGCCCCGGAACATGAACACCGCAGCGACCAGCAGCACGACCGCGAACAGCGCGAGCTGCGCGGCGGCGCTGAAGAACACGGCGAGCCGCGCGCCACGATACGTCCCCAGCATCGCGACCGCACCGAAGACCAGCGCGACGCGGAGGTTCACGTTCCCTGTGCGCCAGTGGCCGGCCGCGCCGAACAGGCTCGTCACGCCCACCACGGCCAGGCTCATCGCGATCGCCTCCTTGGCGCCGAACCCCAACATATAGACGAAGATCGGCACCGTCAGGATCGAGCCTCCACCGCCCAGCAGGCCCAGCGCGAGCCCGACCGGCAGCCCGAGCGCCACCCCCAGCAGGCCCATCCGCCCCGCCATCAGGCGCAGCAGGCGCCGGGCCCGGCCATTCCGCCCGGCCCGCCCTGCGCGGCTCGCGCGGCGCCGTGTGCCGTGGCCAGCGCCGGCGCCGGCTCACCGTTCTTCAACGCAGTGATCACCGCGTTCACGTCGCACGCGGCGACGCGGTTGTACGGCAGCTTCGCGAGCAACAGCGCCATCGGGCAGAAGTCCGTCACTCCCGCGAGCACCAGCCCGCTCCCGATGAACGCCGGCACCAGCGCGAACAGCGGGTTCACCAGCAGCGCGAGGATCCCGCCCGTCGCCGCCAGCGCCCCGGCCGCGATCAGCACCTGCCGCTCGAGCGACAGCCGCTGCCGACCCCGCTCCACCGGCAGCTCCGCCGCTTCCCACGCGTTCATCCCGCCGTCCAGGATGTGCAGGTTCTCCATCCCGATCTCCCGCAGCGCCTGCTCGGCCTGCCGCGCCCGCTGGCCCGAACGGCAGACCAGGACGATCGGCTCCCGGACGTGCAGCCGCAGCTCTTCGCGGTGCTCGGCCAGCGTGTCCAGCGGGACGTTGTACGCGCCGCGGATGTGCACGGCCTCGAACTCCGCCGGCGTGCGCACGTCCAGCAGCCGCAGCGGCGCGCCCTCGGCCAGGAGCTGGCGGATGCGCGCGGGCTGAACCAGTGGGGGCAGCGTTCCGTTGGGCGTGACGGTCATCTCTAGACCCCTCCTCCGTGCTTCATGGCGTTCTGCGCGCGGGCGAGTCGCCCGGCGTAGGCTGATCATTCGGCCTACTTTACAACTATATGGCAATATAGTTTCCCATGCGACGACGTCAAGCCACGCCCACGCGCCGGAACCTGCTCAATCGCCGGCGCTCCACGACCCCGTTCCATTCCGGCAGCACCATCACACGGAACGCTCGTGAGCACCACGCCAAGGATGACGCCTCGGTTCTGATACGGGATGACACCGCCCATGAAGACCGCGGATGCCGGATCACCGAGCGCTCGCGCTCGAACGCCGGCCCCATGGCCGGTGACGAGCGGAGGTCTGGCTCAGAGCGTCGCGTCGAACGCGTGGAATGCGTTCCTTTACGGGCTGAGCGCGCCGCCCTACGATCTGCTGGTGCGTGTGGCGGCGCAGCAGCAGCAGCAGCAGCAGCAGTGGATCGAGGTCGCCTCCGAGGCCATGCGCCCGAGGCGCTCCCGGCGCATGGCGACGGGTTCGGATGGGGCGCGGAACGGAGCGGAGACGCGATGCCGACGATCCTCGTTGCGGGCGCGAGCGGCCGGCTCGGGCGGGAGGTCGTGCACATCCTCCGGAGCCGGGGCGTTGCGGTGCGCGCGCTGACGTGACGGCCGGAGGTCCTTCGCGCGCAGGGGCTGGCGGTGGACGACGTCGTCCAGGCCGACCTCCGGCGCGCAGCGACGCCCACCGGCGCCTGCCGCGGCGTGGATGCCGTGATGTCGTGCGCAGGCGGCTCGCTGGACATGAGGAACATGCGAGATCGGGCACCCGACCGGGCGACGGACCTGGCGGGCAACGCGAACCTCCTCGAGGCCGCGCGGGCGGAGGGCGTCGGGCGGTTCGTGTACGTGTCGGTCTATTCGACGCCGGCGCTCTCGCGCACGGCATGCGTCGCGGCGCACGAAGCGTTCGCGGAGCGGCTCGCGCGCTCGGGACTCGCGTACGCGGAGGTGCGGCCGACCGGTTTCTTCTACGTCTTCCTCGAGTACCTCGCGATGGCCCGCAGGGGACGGGGCCTCGTGATCGGGTCGGGCGAGGCGCGGACGGACCCGATCCACGAGCGGGACGTCGCCGAGCTGTGCGTCGAGGCGCTCGATGCGGAGCCGGGAACGGTGATCGATGCGGGCGGCCCCGACGTGCTCACGCGCCGGCGCGCGGTCGAGCTGGCGTTCGAGGCGCTGGGCCGCGAGCCGCGGCTCACCAGCGTGTCCGCCGGGGTGTTCGGCGCGGCGGCCGCGACGGTGCGGCCGTTGAACCCGCGAGTCGCGGAGCTGCTGCGGTTCGTGGCGGCGGCGTCCACCAACGACGTCGTGGCGCCGCAGCGCGGCCGGGGCGACCTGCGCTCCTATCTGGCGGCGGCCGCAAGCCAGAGAAGCCCGACCTGAGGCGGCCCACCCCCATTCTCCCGGGCGTGACGGGCCGCGCCGGCGCGGAGAGCACGCCACCGTTCACTGCGATGCGCTCGCGCCGTGCGCCGGCCCGTGAGCCCGCTCACTTCCGCACCCGCCTCGCCGGACCCTGCCACCCGCAGTGCGGGCACCAGCGCCACTCGAACCATGACGCGACCGGCGCGAGCCACACGCGGCGGATCGGCATGCTCGGCCGGAAGCAGGCGGGGCACGCGGAAACCGGCGCGATCAGCAACAGCGCCGCGCCGAGGATCACGGCAACGCGCAGGAGGACGAGCGCGAGCAGCGTGTAGACGATGACCATGTCGCGCGCGAGCCCTCCTCAGCGCGAGAACGTCGCCACCATCCGCCGTAGCGTGTTCATGTCCCGCGTTGTGCTGGTCGCGGTGCCCGGCGCACGCGTGAGGTCGGCCGTCTCGGTCGCTGGCCCACCCGGCGGCGCGCGTTGGTCATACGCGCCAGCGTGATTATATTTCGATATCGGAATCTAGCGATGGAGACGTGAACCATGCGACGCCGGTTCAGCGACGAGGCCCTCGAGCTCGTGGCCGCCCGCTTCAAGCTCCTCGCCGAGCCCATGCGGCTCCGGATCCTCGACGCGCTCCGGGGCGGCGAGAAGTCCGTGTCCGAGCTCGTCGCGGAGACGGGCGCGAGCCAGGCGAACGTCTCCAAGCACCTCAACCTCCTGTTCCGGCACCGGATGGTGAGTCGCCGCAAGGAGGGCCTGAACGTCTACTACCGCATCGCCGACCCGACGATCTTCGAGCTCTGCGAGCTGGTGTGCAGCAGCATCGAAGCGGAACTGGAGGCGAGCCGCAAGGCCCTGGCGCGCCGGCCGGCGCGCGCATGAGGGCGCGGCTCGCGCCGGGTCGAGCCCCTGCGCGCCGGCGCGGCAGCCTCTCGCTCGGCTGCGAGCGAAGGCGACCGCCGGCTGATGGCTTCGCCGTGCCCGGCGTGCGCCAGGTCTCCCCGCGCGCCTGGAGGCCGAGGCCGTGATCTTCGACACCAACCGTTGGAACCGGATCCGCTACACGCTCATCGCGCCGCTGTACGATGCGGTGGTGCGCTTCTCGGGCCCGCGCCGGCGCTCCATTGCGCTCCTCGACCTGCGGCCTGGCGAGCGCGTGCTGATCTCCGGCTGCGGCACGGGCGCCGACCTGCCGTTCATCCCGCGAGGCGTGGAGCTGCACGCCGTGGACATCACTCCCGCCATGGTGGAGCGGACCCGCCGTCGCGCGGCTGCGCTCGGCCGCGAGCTCGAGGCGCGCGTCGGGGACGCGCAGGCGCTCGGTTACCCGGACGCGTTCTTCGACGCGGTGATCCTGCACCTGATCGTGGCGGTCGCGCCGGACGGCCGGCGGGTGATCGAGGAGGCGGCCCGCGTGCTGGGGCCGGGCGGCCGCGCCATCGTCCTGGACAAGTTCGCTCCCGAAGGGCGCCGCCCCTCGCTCCTGCGGCGCGCCGCGAACGTCGTGACCCGCATCGTCGCCACCGAGATCACCCGGCAACTCGGCCCGCTCGTGGCGGGCACGGGTCTCGAGATCGTGCACCGAGAGCCCGCGGCGTTCGGGTCGCTGTTCGAGATCGCGCTGCTGCGGAAGCCGGCCGGCAGCGCCTGATCGGGCCCGCCCGGGCGGCCTGGCGCGCGAGGCGCACAGCGCCCCTCCGCAAGGGCCCGACCACGCGGGCCGCGGAATGCCTCGACGGCCCCAACCACGAGGGCCGGGCGGAACATGGGCTGGCCCGGCCACGCGGGCCGCGCAGTGCTTCGGCGGGCCCAACCGCGCGCGCCTCGCTGCGCGTCAGCCGGCCCGGCCACGCAGACCGCGAACTGCCTCCACCGTCCCGGCCGCCGCTCCGGCCCGCTCAGCCGCCCACCCCGACGATCTCGCGCGCCGCGCGCTTCATCAGCGCCGCGACTTCCGCGGCGCTGCGCGCGCCCTCCGCCAGGTACTCGTAGCTCTCGAAGCTGGTCAGCGCGTAGAGGAGGGAGACGACGTCGTCCATTCCTTCCTCGGCGGGCACGCCGTGCCGTTCGCGGATGCGCGTCACGATCTCGCGCAGCCCCTGCCGACGCCAGCGGTCCCGTTCACGCGCGGTCTCCCCTCCACCCTCCACGCTCGCCCACGCGCGCATCCGTCGCATGCCGGCCGGGTCCGTCGCCCAGAAGTCGCAGAACACCTCGATGAACTGCGCGAGCGCGTCGAGCGGGTCCGGTTGCTCGAAGACGTCGGGCAAGCGGTCGAGCCGACCCCGGGCGGCCATGTGGTCGAAAAGCGCTCTGAGCAGCTCGTCGCGCGCGCCGAACTGGTAGTAGACCGTCATCCGGGAGACGCCTGCGCGCTCGGCCACCTTGCCGACGGAGAAACGCCGGAACCCGGCTTCGATCGCGAGCTCCCGGGCCGCCTCGAGGATGCGTGTCCGGGTGTCGGCATCCGCCTGGCCGGCACGATCCGGTTGCGTTTCCCTCGGCCTCATCCGGCTTGTAGACCCTCTGTCTTGACAGTCTGTTTCTACATAGTGTATAACCTACCCGCCGGCCCAATACCCGGTCCCGACCCGCACGGCGGACGGCCCCGCGGCGGACGGCCGGCGCCAATGTAACACGCGGCCCGGCAGCGTGCCCGGCCGGGGCCGCTCGAGCGTGGAGGGCGGAGACGTGACGGCGTACAGCCTGCTGGAGTTCATTCACGTCGCGGCTGCCATCGTCTGGGTGGGCGGCGTGATCATGCTGACCGTGGTGACGAGGCGGATGGCCCGCGTGCACGGCGGCCCTGTCGCACAGGCGCTCGCGCGCGAGCAACCGTTCTTCGGACAGATGCTCATGATGCCCGCGGCGCTGACGACGCTGGTGAGCGGTCTGGCGATGGTGGGGCTGCTCGGCGGGCGGCCGCCGTTCTGGGTGGTGTGGGGACTCGCGGGCGTCTTCTGCTCGATCGGGATCGGCACGCTGACCCGGCGCACCGGGCAGGAGATCGGGCGGCTCTCGGCGGCCGGGACGGAGGACGCGCGGCTACAGGGGCTGCGGCGCCGGCTCATGATGCTGGCCGGCGTCAACATCGCCCTGCTGCTCTCGACCGTCTGGGCGATGGTGGCGAAGCCGGTGCTGTGACGGAGCCGCGGGTCGCTCGCCGCGCTCGGCGCCGCGGCTGAGGTCCGCCTCCTGGCAGCCCTGCTCCGCGCGACCCCGCCGATCGCGCCGTCCTCCCGCCGCTAAACGCGCCGGGCCGCGTGACACCCTCCTGCCGGAGCGCGTCGCGCGGCCCGACACCCGCGCTGCGGCACGGCCCGCGCCTACTGCGATCCGCCCGCCTCCACTGCCCGCACCGGCTCCTTGCGGATCAGTGTGCGGTCGAAGAAGTCGTCCGCCGCGTTGAACGTCAGCATCCAGCGCTCGTGGATCAGGAAATCGTGCACCTCGTCCGGGAACACGATCAGCTCGAACGGCACGTCGTGCGCGCGCAGGAGCTGGACCAGCCCGACGGTCTGGGAGAACGCGACATTGCGGTCGTCATCGCCGTGCACGAGCAGCACGGGCGAGCGCCAGTTCGCCACCAGCGGCGCGGATGAGGACTTGTACGTGACGGCGGCGGTGTCCGCCGGGTCGCCCCACATGTGCACGCCGGCGATGTCCACGCCCGCGGCGAACAGGTCCGAATTCCGCGCGAGCGCCTGCGCAGTGAGGATCCCGCCGTAGGAGAGCCCCCACACGCCGATGCGCTGCGGATCCACGTCCGGCCGGCTCGCCAGGTACTTCCCCGCTGCGTAGATGTCCTGGTACTCCGCCATCCCGTTCCGCCCCACGTTCCGCGCCATGCGGAACTGCTTCCCGTAGCCGATGCCGCTCCGGTAGTTCACCGAGAGGACGATGTAGCCCTTGTTGGCGAAGTACTGGTTGATGGCG
>DATCLK010000283.1:0-3639 GCA_036563975.1 Longimicrobiales bacterium
CCGCTCGGGCGGCGCCGCCGGGGCCGGCGTTTGGCCGCCCGACATCGCGCAACTCGCGTCAATTGCGTAGACTAGAGGGGCCCCAAGCTACCCGCGGCCCCCGCGGTCATCAAGATGGCGCGACCGGCGGGATTGAAACCGAACGGCCGGCCCGGCCGTACGGTCGGACCCGGAATCACGTCGTGTGCGCGCCGGCCGGAGACGTGGACTACTCGACGCTGACCGACCAGGAGGTCGTCGCTCGCGCCCGCGAGGGCCGCGAAGCCGCCTATCGTGAGCTGATCGGCCGTTATGAGCGGCCGGTCTTCTCGCTGATCTACCGGTTGGTCCGCGACCGCGAGCAGGCCGAGGACCTGGCGCAGGAGACCTTCATCAAGGTCCTCAACGCGCTGGACCGCTACGACCCCTCGTACAAGTTCAGCTCCTGGATCTTCAAGATCGCGCACAACACGGCGCTGGACCAGTTGCGGCGGAAAGGGCCGGAGGTCCTCTCGCTGGATGGCTCCCCGCACGCCCGCGACGCGTCGGAGGTGAGCGCGACCACGCTGACGGCGGTGGCCGCGGACGAGGACCCGGAGGCCTACGCGTCGAACCGCGAGCTCGGCCGGGAGATCGAGGCGGCGATCGCCACGCTTCGCGCGGAGTATCGCACCGCGATCCTGCTTTGGCACGTCGAGGGCCGGCCGTACGAAGAGATCGCGGAGATCATGGGCGTGCCTCTCGGCACGGTGAAGACATACATCCATCGCGGACGGAACGAGTTGCGCCAACGATTGGTGCACCTGCGGGTGTGAAACCCGGCCGCGGCGGCCGCCGTACGGATGGCCAGAGCCGAACGACGGCGAGCCGGGCCGCCGCGGCCGACACCCGACCGAGACGAACACGGCTAGTCTGGAGCAACCCGTGTGAGTGAAACCCAGCTTCACCCAACGCCGGACCGGCTCGAGGCGCTAGTCGAAGGCGGATTGCCGGAAGCGGAGCGCGCCACCCTCGAGCGACACCTCCTGGCTTGTCAGCGTTGCCGGGCGGAGGTCGAGGAGTGGCGCGCCCTGTTCGCGGCCCTGGCTGCACTGCCGCACCTCGCGCCCTCGCCCGGATTCGCGGACAGGGTGCTCGCGGGCGTGCGCGTCCCTCCCTCGTGGTCGGCCCGTGCAGCGGCGGCACTCACCCGCGTCCAGCCGCGGACGACGATGGGCTGGGCCCTCGTCGCGGCGTGCGTCGCGCTGCCTGCCGTCGTCGTGACCGCGCTGCTGCTGTGGGTGCTGACGCGACCCGGGCTGGACACCCAGGCTCTGCTGGTCTTCCTGCGGGACCGGGCCACGGAGCTCGTCCTGTCCTTCGCGGGCGATGCGGCCAGAGCCGCCCTGGAGACGACCATCGCCGTCAGGATCGCGGCAGTCGTCGAGCGGATCCTGGCCGCCGGTCCGACCGAGCTGGGACTGGCCGCCGCCGTGATGGCCACCATGACCTTCGTTTCCGCCTGGGTCCTCTACAGGAACCTGTTCCGGCCCTCCACCCGGAAAGTCCGCCATGTGTCGTTCCATTCGTCCTTCGTGGTCTGATCCGCTCGCCCGGCGCACCGCGCCTCTCGTGCTGGCAGTGCTGCTTGCGAGCGGCGCGATCGCCTCCGACGCCCGCGCGCAAGCGCCCGCGCGCGAGGCCGTCATCCTGTCTAGCCAGGTCTCCCTCTCGCGGGACGAGGCGTTCCTCTCCCTCGAGCTCGCGGGCGGAGAGACGCTCACCATTGCGCTCCGCGATGGGCGGGTGCACGTGAACGACGAGGAGGTCGGCCGGTACCGGCGCGGCGACCCGCTGGACGTGGCGTGGCGTGACCTTCTGGAGGACGCGCTGGACGCGAGCGATGACCGGCTGCCGGAGCTGCTCGTCGAGTGGAGCGCCCCTTCGGGCAGCGAGGCGGGTCGCCGGCTGGACCGTGCGCTGGAGGAGGCACTCCGGCAAGCAGCCGCGGCGGAGCGCCGGATCGCGGCGTCATCGCCGGCGGGAGACACCGTCGCCGCCCTCCGGGCGCGGATCGCGGAGCTGGAACGCACGGTGGCAGAGCTCCAGCGGCGCGACGGCGAGGAGCGGAGATGGGGGATCCGCTACGAGGTCGACGACGACGTGTGGCAAGATCTCGCCCGAGATGCCGGCAGGCGCGCCGGTCCCGGGTTCGGGTTCTTGCGGCGGGTGGGCAGCGGCATCAGCAACCTGCTCTCGCTCCTGCTGACGTACGGCGTGCTGGTCGCGCTGGGCTTTGCCATCGTGTTCTTCGGCCGGCGGTACCTCGAAGGCGTGGCGGACACGGCTCGGCACGCCACGCTGCGCTCCGGCATCGTCGGGCTGGCGGCGCTCTTCCTCCTCATTCCGGTCTTCCTGGTCGGGACGCTGGTCCTCGCGATCTCGATCGTGGGCATCCCCGCGCTGCTGGTCTGGCTGCCGGTGTTCCCCGCGGCGGCCGTCGCGGCGCTCGTCTTCGGCTACCTGGGCGTGGCGCACGCCAGCGGCGAGGCGCTGGCGGAACGCCGCTTCGCCGGCGGGGACTGGTTCAAGCGGGCCAACTCGTACTACTACGTCATGACGGGCGTCGGCCTGCTCCTCGCCCTGTACGCCGCCAGCTTCGTGGTCGAGATGGCCGGCCCGTGGCTGGAGCTCGTGCGCGGCTTGTTGATGTTCCTCGCAGTCATGCTGACCGTGGCCGCTGCGGCCATCGGGCTCGGCGCGGTCCTGATCTCCCGGGCCGGCACCAGACCCGTGGCACCGTCGCCGCTCGAAGAGCCGATGTCCACAACGCCCCCCATCGAGGAGGAAGGCGATGTCTAGGCGGACCATCTCGCTGGCCGGCTTGGTGCTTCTGCTCGTGCCCGCATCGCTGGCGGCGCAGGAGGACGACTGGCGCTCTGTCTCAACGAGTCGCAGCTACCGGGGAGAGGAGGAGCTCCGGGTGGACGTCCGCTTCGGCGCGGGTCGCCTGGACATCAAGCCGGGGCCGGCGGGGTCGCTCTACAAGGCGACCCTCCACTACGATCCGAGGGCATTCCGGCCCGTGACGGAATACCACGAAGGCCGACTGCGCGTGGGACTGGACACCGAGCGCGGCGTCAGCGTACGCACCAACAGAGCGGGCGAGATCGCCCTGGCCCTCGGCCCCGACGTGCCGATCACGCTCGACCTCGAGTTCGGGGCCGCCGAGGCGGACGTCGAGCTGGGAGGCCTCCGGATCCGGCGCATGGAGGTCTCGACGGGGGCGAGCGAGACGTCACTCCGCTTCTCGAGGCCGAACCCCGAACCGCTCTCGGTGATCCGGATCGAGGTGGGCGCCGCGGCGTTCCGTGCGGAGGGCCTGGGCAACGCGAACGCCGAGCGCCTGTCGGTGGATGGTGGGCTGGGCGAAGTCGTGCTGGACTTCTCGGGCGAGTGGCAGCGCGACATGACCGCGGACATCGACATGGGGCTGGGCGCGCTCACGCTCCGCGTGCCCGAGGGCATCGGCGTCCACGTCGCGAAGGATGGCCTGCTCGCCGCCTTCGACTCGCAAGGGCTCATCAAGCGCGGCGACGGGTACTACTCGCCGGATTGGGACAGGGCCTCGCGCAGGCTCACCATCCGCGTGGATGCGGCGTTGGGCTCGATCGACCTGCA
>DATCLK010000284.1:0-6117 GCA_036563975.1 Longimicrobiales bacterium
CGCGCCCGCGCCTGCGCCCGCCGGGCGGGGGGAAGGGGCCTTCGCCCACGCCCTCGCCCCCGCCCGGGGAGGGCCGGGGTGAGGGGCCTTGTATCCCGCGCGGTTTCGCCCCAGGATCCGTGACATGAACCTGCGCATCGAGGAGCGGGGCGGCGCGGTCAGGATCCCGGTGCGCGCACAGCCGCGCGCGTCGCGCAGCGAGATCGCGGGCGAGCACGACGGCGCGCTGCGCGTGCGGCTGGCCGCGCCGCCGGTCGAGGGCGCGGCCAACGATGAGCTGGTGCGGCTGCTCGCACGCGTGCTCGGCGTGCCGCGCAGCGCCGTGCGCATCGTGGCCGGCGAGCGGGGCCGCACGAAGATCGTGGAGGTGGAGGGAGTGGACGCCGCTGCCGCGCTCCGCGCGTTGGGGCTTTGACGCGCGCGCGGCCACGGATGGACGGCCCGGCCGCCGGGCCGGGCAGCGCGCGGCGCCGCGCGCTCTTCGTGTTCCTCGACGGCGTCGGCCTGGGACCCGGCGATCCAGCCATCAACCCGCTCGCCCGCGCGCGGCTCTCCACCCTCACTGCCCTGCTGGATGGCCGCCCGCCGGTGCTGGAGGAGGCGCCGTACCACGGGCGCGCGGCGAGCCTGGTCGCGCTCGACGCCACGCTGGGCGTGCCCGGCCTGCCGCAGAGCGGCACGGGCCAGGCCGCGCTGCTGACGGGCCGCAACGCCCCGGCGCTGTTCGGCCGGCACTTCGGCCCCTGGACGCCGACGGCCCTGCGCGCGCTGGTCGAGCGGGAGAGCGTGCTCGCGCGCGCGGTCGCCGCGGGTCGGGCGGTCGCGTTCGCGAACGCGTACCCGGAAGAACTGATGGATGCGCTCGCCGCCCCGACCGAGGGGACGCGGCTGCCGCTGCCCGCCCGCATCGCCGCGCCCATCGCCGCCCGGGCGGCCGGCCTGCTGACGCGCGGGACCGCCGCGCTCGCGCGCGGCGACGCCGTCGCCAGCGAGATCACCAACGACGCATGGCGCGAGCGGCTGGGCCGGCTCGAGGTGCCCGTGATCACGGCGGCGGGCGCCGGCCGTAACCTCGCGCGCATCGCGACGACGCACGAGCTCACCTTCTTCGCACACTACGCCACGGACACGGCGGGGCACCGCGGCGGCATGGCCGGCGCGCTCGCCGCGCTCGAGCGCGTGGACGCGTTCCTCGCCGGGATCCTGGAGGCGTTGCCCGCGGACGCGCTGCTCGTCGTCGCCAGCGACCACGGCAACCTGGAGGACACGCGCGCCGGCCACACGCGCAACCCCGCGCTGTGCCTGGTCGCCGGGCCGGACCACCGACGGCTGGCCGCGCGGCTCCACTCCCTCACGGATGTCGCGCCGGCGCTGCTGGAGTGGCTGGGGGTGGAAGCGCCCGGCGCGTCCGCGGACTGACACGGGGCCGTTCGATCACCGCGGCGCTTTCGCGGATCCGCGGGGTCCGCGGGGGGAGCCGGCTTCCGCGGTCGGGGCGGCGTACGCGGAGCAGCGCGGCGATCGCGGTTGACCGCTGATTCGCGATCACCGCGTCGTTCGTGGACGAGCGTGGCTTTGTCGATGAGCTGTCCTTCCGCAGATTCGCGCGGCGTACGCGGATCGGGGCGACATGCACCGCGGCGGCGACGATCGGCCGCAAGCCGCTGCCGACCATCGGCCGCGAGGCACCGGCGAGGATCGGCCACGAGGCGTCTGCGCGTCCCTCACACCTCCCGCCGACCCAGCGACGCCGCCGCGAGCAGCCACAGCACCACGCCGTAGCCGGCCACGTACGCGAACGCGTCCCACGGGATGGGCTGGAGCGCGCCGAACGCGCCCTCCAGCTCGAGGAAGGCGGCCTGCGGCGGCAGCACGAAGGTAATGACGTCCCGCACGCCGGGCGGGATCGCGAGCGCGTCCGCGCGCAGCAGCGCGTCCCATACGAGCGAGAGCAGCGCGAGGAGCAGCGCGATCCACGCGTCCCCGCGCGTCCACACGGAGAGCAAGGCCACCATGCCGCCGTACACGATGACGTAGGCGAGGATCAGGACGAAGGTGGCGGGGCCGGCCCAGGTCCCCAGCATGATCAGGTCGAAGACCGGCAGGAGCGCCGCGGAAATGACGAACGCGGCGGCCGCGAGCAGCGCCGCGCGCGCCGCGTAGATGCGGTGCGGCGACGTCGGCCGAACGGCGTAGAGCCGCGCGTAGCCCTCCACCCGGTCGTGGCTCGCCACGCCGGCGAGCATGACGAGCGTGGCCACGAGCGGGTAGCGCCCGAGGATCCAGCCGAGCAGCAGCAGCGCCGAGACGAGGGGATAGCCGCCGACCTCGAACAGGCGATCCATCTCGACGTGCCCGCCCTCGCCCCGGCTCACCATCAGCCGCGCCGTGAGCGCCGCCGCCAGGAACACGCCGGCGAACGCGAGCAGGGCGAGTACGCGGCGTCGCCGCGCACGTAGCTCGAGGGCGGCCAGCGCGAGCGCGCTCATGCGTCCCCCTCCGCGCCGAGCTCGCGGCGCACGCGCGCCTCGAGCGGCTCCAGGAGCGGTTGCACTGAAGCGACGACGGCGCCCGCCTCGAGCAGCGCGGCGAGCCGCCGGCTCAGCTCGGCGGCGTCCGCAACGACGACGCGGTACGCCGCGGGCGCGTCGCCCTCGATGGGCTCGGCGTCGGGGAAGACTTCCGCGAGCTCGGGCACCGACGCGGCCAGCTCGAGGCGGTAGGTGGCGCCTGCGCTGCCCGGCGGGGCATCCATCTCGATCACGCTGCGCAGGCGGCCGGCCTCGAGCAGCACCACGCGCGACGCGAGCCGCTCGACCTCCGCGAGGTCGTGGCTCGCGATGAGCACGGTGCGGCCCGCGTCCCGCAGCTCGGCGACGATCGCGCGGAACCGGACGCGCCACAGCGGGTCCAGCCCTTCCGTCGGCTCGTCGAGCACCACCAGCTCGCGCTCCGCGAGCAGCGCCTGCGCGAGCCCGAGCCGCTGGTTCAGCCCGCGGGAGAGCGTGCGGACCTCGCGGTCCGCATAGGCGGTGAGGCCCATGCGCTCGATCAGAGCGTCCACCCGGCGCGCGGCCGCGGCGCGGTCGAGGCCCTCGAGCCGCGCCAGCGCGCGCAGCGCCGTCCGCACGCGCCACTCGCCCGGCAATCGGAAGCGTTCCGGCAGGTACGCGGCGCCGTGGCGGCGCACGTAGCGGCGCGGCTCCAGGCCGCGGATCCGGACCGTGCCCGTCGTCGGATGGATGAAGCCGAGCAGCAGCCCGAACAACGTGGTCTTGCCCGCGCCGTTCGGCCCGACGACTCCCCACACCCCGCCCGGCGGGATCTCGAGCGAGACGTCGGCGAGCGCGTCCACCCGGCCGCTGGCCGGCCCGCCCGGCGCGCCGAAGCGCTTGCTCACTCCGTCGAAATGGATCACGTTTCCCCCGGCATGTAACCTGCCACGTCCCGCGCCGCCTATGCAGCCTCCGTTCCCCGAGACGCACGCGCAGCCGCCGGCCCGTCGCAACGGGCCCCGCGCAGCATTCCTCCGCGGCATCCGCTTCGTCGAACGCCACGTCCGCGGCTCTTACACCGGCGTCGTCCTCTCGATGCTCCTCCCGTTCGCCGTGGGCGTCGCGGCGGTCACGGCGTTCATCCTGCTGGGCGACGTCGTGATCGGCGGCGCAACGCGCGAATTCGACGAGGCCGTGCTGCGCTGGGCCGCGCGGCGCCGCTCACCCGGCCTCGACTCCGTCATGCGCGACATCACCGCGCTCGGCAGCGCGACGGTTCTGCTCCTGCTCGCCGGCGCGGCCGCCACGTTCCTCTGGCTGACGCGCCACCACCTCTCCGCCCTGCTGCTCGCGCTCGCCGTCCTCGCCGCGGCCGTCCTCAACCTGGTCCTCAAGGCGCTCTACGACCGCCCGCGGCCGGACGTCGTGCCCAGGGTCGTCGAGGTCGTCACCCCCTCCTTCCCCTCCGGCCACGCGCTCGGCGCCTTCGCCGTCTACGGCACGCTCGCCTACCTGATCGCGCGGCTCGAACCCACGCGGCGGCTGCGCACCGCGACCTGGATCATCGCGGCGCTCATCATCCTGGCAGTCGGCGCCAGCCGCGTCTACCTCGGCGTGCATTACCCCTCGGACGTGCTCGCCGGCTTCATCGTCGCGCTGGCGTGGATCGGCTTCGCCGCCGCCGGCGTGACGGCGTTCACCACCTTCGCTCGGCGTCGTCCCGAGCTGCGGCGAGAGGAGCCTGAGCCGCGGCGGGAGGAGACGGGGCCGGCGCGGCGGGCCGAAGGCGAGTGAGTCCGCCGGGCGCCGGGCGGCGGGCTCCGGCCCGACGGAACGCACGGCGACCCGGCCGGCGAGGCGGAGGCGCGGCGTCTCTTCCAGCCATTCCATCGCCCCTTCGTGCCACCCATCGTTCGTTGCCGACGACGGCGCCGCTGACCGGTTGGCGACCGCGAAGGACGGCGTCATCGCGTACGGCGCACGCGCCGAACGCGCCGCGCCCCCACCCCGGGCGGCGGTCCGCCGCGCGGCCGAACGCGCTTGCGTCGGCGCACCCGGGCCGCGACGTCTGCACGCGGAGCGCGCACCACCCCGAACCCGCGACCGAGGTGCCGGAACCCACCACCCGCGTCCTGGGCCAGCTCCTCCTCGCCGATGGCGTGGTGGACGCGGCCGAGCTGGCCGGCGCGCTCGAGGAGCAGCGGCGCACGCGCGAGCGGCTGGGCGCCGTGCTGGTGCGCCGCGGGCTGGATGCGCGGCACGTGGCGCGCGCGCTCGCCCGGCAGCTCCGGCTGGCGTACGCGGAGCCGCCGCTCGCGCCGGACCGGGCGGCGCTCGCGGCGGTGGACCGCGGGCTCGCCGTGCGGCTGCGCGTGCTGCCGCTCGCCGTGGACGGGCGCACGCTGCGCGTCGCGATGGCGGATCCGCTGGACACCGCGGCGGTGGATGACCTCCAGTTCCAGACGGGTCGCCGCGTCGAGCCGGTGGTGACGACGCCGCGGGCGATCGCCGAAGGGCTCGCGGCCGCGTACGGCGTGCTGGTGCCGGCGGAGCGAGCGCCACGCGCGGGCAACGGCGGCGCGCACGCGCCGCCCGTGGCGATCGCAACGGGTGCGGGAGCCGCGCCCGGGCACGGCGACCGCGCCACGGCCGGGGCGGCGGGCGCGGCGCGTGACGGTGCGGCACCTCCAGCTGACCCGGGCTCGCCGACCGAGAACGAGGAGTGGGCGAGAAGGCCGGCCGCGGCCGCCAACGCCGGCGTGGCGGACGACGAGACGGGCGCCCTCGTGCGCGCGAGCGAGGCGGCGCCCATCGTCGCCCTGGTGGAGCAACTGCTGGTGCGCGCCGTGGCGGCACGCGCCAGCGACCTGCACGTGGAGCCCACGGCGGCCGGCCTGCGGGTGCGCGCACGGGTGGACGGCGCGCTCCGCGAGCTGGCCACGCTGCCGGCGGAGGTCGCGCTCGCCGTCGTCTCGCGCATCAAGATCCTCGCAGGGCTGGACATCTCGGTGAAGCGGCGGCCGCAGGACGGACGCGCCGCGCTGGGCGTGCACGGCCGGGAGCTGGCCCTGCGGGTCTCCACGCTGCCGTGCGAGGCGGGCGAGAAAGTGGTGATCCGCTTCCTCGACCCGCAGGACGCGGCGCGCCGGCTCGAGGACCTGGGCTTTCGCCCGGAAGTGGGCGCGCGCTTCCTCCGGCTCCTCGGCCGCGGCCACGGCGTGATCCTCGTGACCGGCCCCACGGGGAGCGGGAAGACGACGACGCTCTACGCCGCCCTCGGCGCGCTCGACCGCGATCGGCTCAACATCACGACGCTCGAGGACCCCGTCGAGTACCGGCTGCCCGGGCTGACCCAGGTGCAGGTGCACGCGCGCGCCGGCCTCACCTTCGCAGCCGCGCTCCGCGCGGTGCTGCGGCAGGACCCGGACGTGGTGATGGTGGGAGAGATGCGGGACCGGGAGACCGTCGAGGTGGGCATGGCCGCGGCGCTGACCGGCCACCTCGTGCTCTCCACGCTCCACACCAACGACGCGCCCGGCGCGATCGCGCGGCTCGCCGAGATGGGCGCGCCGGCCTACCTGGTGGCGGGCGGGCTGATCGGCGTGCTGGCGCAGCGGCTCGC
>DATCLK010000285.1:0-11504 GCA_036563975.1 Longimicrobiales bacterium
TTTCCCTCCATGATGCCCTCCTTGGCACGGAGACCCTGGGTGCGCGGCCGCGCCGCTGCGTCCGGGTGCGCGCCGCGCCGTTGCCGCGCACCTGCGTTCGACGAGTGCCAGAGCGCGAGGGCAACCGGTGTTCCGGATGACACCGGGCGAGATAACGATCTGCCCGAGCAGGACTTGCGAGCGTCGACCCCTGCCGCGGCCGGCGACCGCGCTGCACCGCATCGGTGCGACCGCGCTGCAAAACGGCGCCGCGGTGGTGCGGCTTGCAGCGCTCCCCGCGACGACGCTGCCGGCCCGGGTCGCGCCGGTTCACCTCTTGCACGTAGCGAACGCAGGCGGGGCGCTCCGCCGCGTGGAGCTCCCATGCGATGCGGAGCCGGAGGGCGTGCGCCCGCCCGTCCCACCCGTTCCGGAGGGCCCTCGATGGCGCGCTACGACGACTTCCTCTACGACCGGCGCGGGATCCTCCGCGAGCCGTACGCGCGGCCGAAGCTCGCCGGGCCGCCCCTCGGCTTCGGCTATCCGGCCGACGAGGACGAGATCGGCAGGGGCTACTTCACGGGCGGGGGCGCCTACCGTGAGGTTCCCGACCGGCCCTACCTCGCGGAGCGCGGGCTGCTCCGCAGCAGCGACTGGCGGCGGCTGGGCGGCGGCCCGGGTCGTGACTGGGACAGGGACCCGCGCGGGCGGCTGGGCGGGCCCTACGTAGGCGAGTACCGCGCGCGACTCGAGCGTGACCGCTACGGCCGCACGCTCAGCCCGCCCGAGGAGTACCGCGGCGGGTGGTACACCCTCGGCGCCTACCGCGACCCGGATGATCCGTGGTGCGGCTATCGCTGGTTGTTCTCCGGCTACCAGGGACGGCGCTCGGATCGCGGCGTCGGCGGGCCCGGCTGGCGCCGGCGGGGCCGGAGGCGGTAGCACTCAACGCCGACGACGCTGACGGCGACGTAGCGCCCAACACGGGCAACGCCGGAGGCGGTAGCGCGAAGCGACGGCAACGCGAGAGGCGGTGGCGCGCAGCGCCCGTGCTGCGCTCTATCGCGAGTCGGGCGTCATCCCGTACGCCTGTAGCTTGCGCCTCAGGGTGTTCCGGTGGATGCCGAGCAGCTTCGCCGCACGGCCCATCCGCCCGCCCGCGAGCGCCAGCGCCCGGCTGATGTGCCGCCGCTCCAGCTCCTCCAGCGGCAACAGGGCATCCTGCCGCGCGAGTGTCTCCGCGTCGGGCCCGACCGGCCCCGCCTCGGGCGCCGCCGAACCCCCACCGCGGATGCGGGCCGGCAGATGCTCGGGCAGGATCGTGTCGCCCTGACACACGAGAACCGCCCGCTCGATGACGTTCTGGAGCTGCCGGACGTTGCCCGGCCACGGGTACGCGAGTAGCGCCGCGTACGCCTCCTCCGAGAAACGACAGGCGCGCCGGTTGTACTCGCGGCAGAACTGCCGCAGGAAATGCTCGGCCAGCAGCCCCGCATCCTCCCCTCGCTCCCGCAGCGCCGGCAGCGTAATGACGACGACGGCGAGCCGATAGTACAGGTCCCCGCGGAAACGCCCCGCCTCGACCTCCCGCTCGAGGTCCCGGTTCGTCGCCGCCACGACCCGCACGTCCACTGGCCGGGGACCGCCGCCGCCCAGGCGCTCGATCTCATGCTCCTGCAGCACGCGGAGCACCTTGGCCTGCATCGCGGGACTCATGTCGCCGATCTCGTCCAGGAAGAGCGTCCCGCCATGCGCGCGCTCGAAGCGCCCCACCCGCCTCGTGGACGCGCCCGTGAACGCGCCCCGCTCGTACCCGAACAGCTCGGCCTCCAGCAGGCTCTCCGGCACGGCCGCACAGTTCACCGCCACGAACGGACGCGCGGCCCGCGGGCTGTACGCATGCACCAGCCGCGCGAGCAGCTCCTTGCCGGTCCCCGTCTCACCCTGCACAAGCACCGTCGCCCGCGTTGGCGCCACCCGCATCGCCAGCTCGAACGCCGCGAGGAAGCGAGGACTCCGGCCCACGATGCCGTGCGCACGCAGCCTGGAGTCCAGCTCCGTGGCCGGGCCGAGCACCCGCGCCGCCAGCGCCGCCAGCTCCGCCCGCCCCGGCGGCAGCGAGATGACCTCCGCCGCCCCCCGGCGCAGCACCTCCGCTCGCAGCACCGGAGACATCGTCCGGTCCAACACCACCACACACTGCCCGGTCGCAGTCAGACGCGCCGTCAGCTCCGCCGCCAGCTCCTCACCCACGGCCGTGTCCAGCAACACCGCAGCCCAGCGCTCTCGCCGCGCCCGCGCCAGCCCCGCCTCCAATGCGGCCTCGGAAACCAGCTCGGACGCACCCAGCGCATCCGCCACGCCGCGCACCGCTTCCCGCTCCGGCGTGAGCGCCAGGATCCGGCCAGGCATGCGCCGCCCGGAACCATTCGCGTCCTGGCATCGATCGGCCGCCTGCACAGCAGATCACCCCATCATGCAATGATCCGGTGACCATCGTGATCCGCGCCGGAGCGAAGACACCGGCGCCCCACGACCCGTCCCCCGGCACGCGATGCGAGGCCTTCGGGCTTTCCTGGAACCGAACGCCCGGCCGGCGAGGACACGCCTCTTCCCGCGCCGGGAGGGGAACGCCGCGTCGCGTTCTGGAACGGAACGGATCGGTGTGGCGAGCCCGGCGACACCTCGGCGAGCGCGGTCGCGGATGTCTCGATCCGCTCCAACGACGTCCTACGCCGCGCCCAACGGCGACGCATCACTCGTCACTTCGCGCCGCCCCGGGCAACCATTTTGCTCCACGCTTGGAAAACGCGATGGGAGCCACAAGATAATCTCCGCGCCGAGCTGGCGCAATCTCTGTCAATATACTGAAAACATCGGCAGCATAACCTTGATTCTCCGCGACATTGACCGATGCCGCCGATTTTAGGATCACCCTTGCCCTGGTTTTCCGCTCGCCTAACGCATGAATGAAGCGAAACTAACGACCCAAATCGGGGCAGCCGAACGCCGACAGGCAAACGGGGGCCGCGGCACCCGCTCCCACACCCTCCCGACCGTCGCGCCGCCAGCCCTCGCCACGGCGGCCCCGGCGCGTCCCGCGCGTCCCGATCGCCAGGTCAGGCTTCCAGATGCACGTGTCGGCCAGTGGCCATCGCGCCGAAACTGTCGCGTGCCGCCCATGCCCCCATGGACGAACCTCGACCCACGCGCCGGCCATTGTCCATTGCGCCTCGCCGGGCTCCGCCCCATCCTCCGCCCGTGACTCGAGTCTCCCATCGTTGCGCACCGGACCCGACCATGAACCGCTCCCTCGTGCTCTGCACCATCGCTCTCCTTGCTGTCGGCCCCGGCTCCGCGCCGGCCCAAGAGGGCGCCGAGACGTACGACCTCGTCATCGCCAACGGCCGCGTGATCGATCCCGAGTCCGGGCTGGACGCGGTCCGCAGCATCGGCATCCGCGGCGACCGCATCGTCGCGATCGCGGACGGCCCGTTGCGGGGCGCGCGGGTGATCGATGCGGCCGGCCTGGTCGTCGCGCCCGGGTTCATCGACCTGCATCGACACGGTCAGGATGAGGAAAACTACCGCTACGCCGTGCTGGATGGCGTGACGACCGGGCTCGAGCTCGAGGTGGGCGTCGCCGACATCAACGCGTGGTACCGCGAGCGCGAGGCGGGGCAGCTCATCAACTACGGCGCCGCCATCGGCCACATCCCCGTCCGCATGGCGGTGCTCGGCGACCCGGGCGAGTTCCTGCCCAGCGGCCCGGGCGCGGAGCAGCCGGCCTCGGCCGAGCAGCTCGCGGAGATCGTGCGTCGCATCGATCGCGGCCTGCGGGAGGGCGCCGTCGCTGTCGGGCTCGGCACCGCGTACACGCCCGCCGCCTCGCGTGAGGAGATCCTCGAGGTCCTGCGCGTCGCTGCGCGGCACGGCGCGTCCGCGCACATCCACACAGGCGGCCCGCTGCGCGGCATCGTCGGCGCGATCACGGCGGCGGCCGAGGCCGGCGCGGCGCTGCACATCGTGCACATCAACAGCACGGCCGGCTCGCGCATCGGGGAGATGCTCGATTCGGTGGCCGCCGCGCGTGCGCGTGGCCAGGACGTGACGACGGAGGCGTACCCCTACGCCGCGAGCGCCACGCGCATCGAGTCCGCGCTGTACGATGACTGGGAGAGCAGGCCGGACGAGTGGTTCCAGGCGTTCGAGTGGCCGGAGACCGGCGAACGTCTCACGCGTGAGACGTTCGCCAGGTACCGCGCCATCGGCGGCACCGTCATCCGCCACGGCAACCGCGAGGAGAACGTGCGCATCGCCATCGCGAGCCCGTTGACCATGATCGCGAGCGATGGCGGCCCGAACCGCGATGGCAAGGGGCACCCGCGCGGCGCCGGCAGCTTCACCCGTGTGCTGGGCCGCTACGCGCGTGAGCAAGGCGCGCTCTCGCTCCGAGACGCGCTCGCCAAGATGACGATCCTTCCGGCGAAGCGGCTCGAGGCGCGCGTGCCGGAGATGAAGGACCGCGGTCGGATTCGCATCGGAGCGTTCGCCGATCTCGTGGTGTTCGACCCGGACCGCGTCATTGACCGCGCGACCTACCGCGAGCCCGTGCTGCCGCCGGACGGCATGCGCTACGTCATCGTGAACGGCGTGCCGGTCGTCGAGGATGGCCGCATCGTGGAGGGCGTCGCGCCCGGCCGCCCGATCCGCGCTCCGCTCGCGGCTGGCGCGAGCCCCTGAGCGGCAGGCCTTGCCGCCGCGGGCCGCGCACCGCAGCCAGCCTCGTCCGTGACGACACTCGCGTGGATCGTTCTGAGCGGGATCCTGATGAGCGTGGTCGCGCTCCTCGGGAGCGTCACGCTGTTACTGCGCCCGGAGACGCTCCGCCACATGCTCCGGCCGCTGGTCGCGTTCGCCGCCGGCACGCTGCTCGGCGGCGCGCTGCTGCACATGCTCCCCGCAGCGATCGAGGAGGCAGGGCCGCGGCCCGACGTCTTCCTCGCCGTGCTCAGTGGCTTCGCCCTGTTCTTCGCCGTCGAGCAGTTCCTGCACTGGCACCACTCGCACCGCGGTACGGCTGATGGGCCAAAGCCGCTCACCTACTTGATCCTGATCGGAGATGCGCTACACAACCTGATCGGCGGACTCGGCGTCGCGGCCGCGTTCATTGCCGGCACCCGTGCCGGCATTGGCGCCTGGCTTGCCGCTGCCGCGCACGAGGTACCGCAGGAGCTCGGCGACTTCGGCGTGCTCGTCCACGGCGGCTGGCCCCGCGGGCGCGCGCTGCTCTTCAACGTGCTGTCGGCGGTCACGTTCCTGATCGGCTCGCTGCTCGCGTACCTCGCCTCCTTCCAGTTCGACGTGACGCTGCTGCTGCCGTTCGCGGCAGGCAACTTCCTCTACATCGCGGCGTCCGACCTGATCCCCGAGGTCAAGCACGGCGTAGCCCCGGCGCGAACCTGGTCAACGTCGCCGCGCTGAGCGCGGGCATCATGGTGCTCTACGCGATCCGGATCCTGCTCGGCTGAACGGCGGGCCGAAGGTGCGCCCGTCCACGTCCCGAGCGCCTCCCGCGCTGCATCGGCTGACCGTTAGCGGCTCGTGCTCGGCATCCCGAGGAACGAGCAGGCCGCCGCGGTCACGCTCGCGCTGTAGGCAGGCGGCACGGCCGGTGGCGCTGGGGCTGGAGGATGAAGAACGAGGGCGGCGCGCGCCGGCGCCTGCCGGTTCAGTGGCAGGGACGGCCGCGGTAGGTGGGCCTGGGCCCCGAGCTGATGACCGTCCGCGGCGCGGGGCAGCCGACGACCCACACGGCCACCGCGGCGCCACGCGGGCTCAGCCCGGCAGCCGTGAGCCAGCGCCGCTTGACCGTCCCGACCCGGCCCGGCTCGTACAGCGGGACGCCGGGCGGGTCGTCGGCCGCGCCCGGCTCATCGAGCGCCAGCGGCGCCGGAACCGGAAACGAGGGCATCTCGGTGATCGGCACGGACGGCGTGCTGGCGAAGGTGGACGCGAGCTCGGGGGCGGGAATCGGGGCCGGCACTTCGAGCGCCGGCTCGCCTTCGGCGGGCTCGGGCCCGGGCTCGCGCAGCCGGATCATCTCGGGCACCCGCGGCTCGATGGGCTGGACCGCCTGGACGCGGGGCAGCACGCGCATTGCCTGGCCCGCGCTGGCGGCCGGGAGATCCACCCGGAACCGCACCAGCGCGAAGACGAGCGCGTGCGCGACGAGAGAGACCGCGAGCCCGATCGCGATCGCGAGGCGTCGGTGTGCCTCCTGCCGTCCGCGTCGATCCATCTCCCGCACTCTCCAGCAGGGGTCCCCGCCCCATTGTAAGCGCACGCTCCGCCCGCCGCCACCCGGCCGCGATCGCCCGCCTTCCGCCAGCGCCGCGCGCGGGCTATGTTGTGCGCCGCACGAAGCGTGCGCCGACCGACCCCGAACCGTACCATGGCCGACGTGCACGACGACCACCAGATCCTCGTCCGCTTGCTCGCCAGCCGCGCCTACCGCGAGGGCGAGTTTACGCTTTCCTCCGGCCGCAAGAGCAGCTTCTACCTGGACGCCAAGCAGGTGACCTACGACCCGGAGGGCATCCGCCTCGTCGGCGCGGCCGTCTACACCCTGATCGCCCCGTTCCGAGTCCAGGCGGTCGGCGGCCTCACCATGGGGGCGGACGCGATCGTCGCGAGCGTCGTGTTCGTCTCCGCCGAGCGTGGCACGCCGATCCCCGGCTTCATCGTCCGCAAGGAGGTCAAGCAGCACGGCCTCCAGAAGCGGATCGAAGGCATCTTCCCGCCCGGCGCGCGCGTTGCCGTGGTGGAGGACGTCCTCACCTCCGGCGCCTCTGCGCTCCGCGCCGTGGATGCGGTGCGCGAGGCCGGCGGCGATGTCGCCGTCGTCGTGGCGCTCGTGGATCGACAGGAAGGCGGCGCCGCGGCGATCGAACAGGAGGGGATCGCGTTCCGCGCCGTCACCACGATCTCCGAGATCCGCGAGGCGTTCCACGCGGAGAAGCGGTGAACGCAAGGAGCGCCTGGCACGGGGCCGCGGGGCGCCCGGTCGGTAGACGGTGCGGACTGGACGATGCGCCGCGTCGCCGCAGGCTTCCGCTCACCTCTCAGCTCGCCCCGGCCAGCCCCCGCCCTCGCCTGCTGCCGACCTACGTGCCGAGCGGCCCGACAGCGACCTCGCACCTCGCCTCGACCACCCCCGCCCTCGCCCCCGCCCGGGAGGTGGGGCAGAGGGGCCGGGGGCCCTGCCCCTAATCCTTGTACGGATCGTACTCGTTCTCGCCCGCCATCACCACGATCAGCGGCCGCAGCGTGTGGAGCACCTCGATCGTTCCGCCCTGCGCCGCCAGCACTTCGGGGAGGCGACGGTAGACGTGCGGGCTCTCGTCCGGCCCACCGCCCCGGAGAATCACGCCCTTCTTCCGGAGCCAGGCCTGCATCATCTCCCGGCTCACCAGCCCCGGCTTCAGCACCTTGCCCGTCCGGCGCCGCCGCTTCCCGGCCGCCGCCGTCCGGCTCATGATTCGGCCCGCGCCGTGCACCGTCGAGAACAGGGCGGCCCGCTGATCCGCCAGCACCGCTTCATCCGCTCGCTCCGGCGGCGTGCCCTGCACGATCACCGCATCGTCCCCCATCGAGCCGCCGATGAACCCTTTCTGCCCCGGGAACGCGGGCGTGGCGCCCTTGCGCACCACGATGTACTCCTCGCCGTCGTGCGTCTCGCGCCACGCGAAGTTGTGGTGGTTGTGCACCAGCTCGAGCTCGCGCCCGCCCAGGATGGCGACGACCTTGCGCGCCACCCACTCGCGCCCCGCGTAGGCGTACCGCCCCGCCAGCTCCATCAGGTGCCAGTAGTCGTGGCCGAGCGGCGAGGCCAGCTCGAGCAGGACCTCGCGCTCCGGCACCCGCTCGCCCCACGCCCGGCCCTGGCCGAGCGCCAGGAACCCCGACGCGACCGTGTAGCCGAAGCCGCGCGATCCGAAGTGCACCCCCACCCACAGCGTGCCCGTCTCGTCCGCGAACACATCCACGTAGTGGTTCCCGCTCCCCACCGTGCCGAGCTGCGCCCGCGCCTTCTCCCGTAGGGTCTCCCGATGCTTCGCCGGGACCGCGCTCCAGGCCGGGTCATCGAATAGCGGGTGGTCCACCGGCGCATCGTCCGACAGGTTCTTGTGGCCGATGCCGAAGCTCACCTGCTCCTGGATCTCGTCCGCCAGCTCGTTCAAGCGCCGGTTGACCTGCTGCTCGGTCGCGCCCAGGTCCGCGAGCGTGAGGTCCGTCCGGATCGCGGCGTTGCCGCACGCGATGTCGAACCCCACGCCGACGACCGAGACCCGGTCACGGTACGCCGCCACGCCGCCGATCGGCATGACGTAGCCCACGTGCCCGTCCGCCATGAGCGCGGCCTTTTCCGCGCGCCGCGCAACCTCCCGAATCTGCGCCAGCGTCTGCTCGTCGTGCTGGCCAAAGACCTTCATTCCTACCCTGGCCCGTCCGGTTCTGCCTGTGTCTCGATACTGTCTCTCCGGTTTATACCCGCGAGCACGAGTACGTGCACGTGCACGTGTACGAGCACGAGTACGAGTACGAGAAAAACGTACACCTACACGTACACGTACACGTACTCGTACTCCTACTCGTCCTCATCAGTCGCTCACGTCCGACGACGACAGCAGCTTGACCAGGCGGTACAGGAACTCCTGCCCCTCGTAGAACGCGTCGACCGGGATGCGTTCGTTCATCCCGTGCGAGAAGGTCGCGCCGTAGAACAGGCCCGACACGCCGTACACCGGGATCCCTGCGTTGCGCAGGTACAGCCCGTCCGTCGCGCCGGTGGACATCGTCGGGATCACCGGGACGCCAGGCCACATTTCCGCCGTCACCCGCTCGATCGCGTCCAGCACCTCCTCGGTGAGAGGCGACGGCGGGCTGTCCCGCGCGACCCCCACCGGCGTGATCTGCAGCGTCGGCACGGCCGCCACTCGCTCCAGCGTGCGCTGCACCTCCACCGGATCCTCGTCCGGCAGCAGCCGGCAGTTCACGTTGGCCCGCGCCCGCTGCGGCAGCGCGTTGCGCGCGTGCCCGCCCGAGAGCATCGTCGCGACGCACGTCGTGCGCAGCATCACGGTCAGGTCGGCATCGCCGCTCAACACGCGGATCGCCGCCGTGTCCGTCTCGTCTTCGAGGAGCCGGCGCATCGCCTCCGCCAGCGCCGGCTCAGCCTGCTCCGCGGAGCGCTGGAGGTACGCGCGGGTCACCTCGTTCAGCCGCACCGGGAACCGGTACGCCGCGATCCGCGTCAACGCCAGCGCCAGCTCGTTGATCGCGTTGTCGTCCCGCGGCCGCGAGGAGTGGCCACCCGGGTTCGTCACCTCGAGTGTGAAGTCCAGGTACTTCTTCTCCGCAGCCTGCACCGTGTTCGCGACCTTGCGCCCGTCCTTCACGACCCCGCCGCCGCCCTCGTTCAACGCGAAGGCAGCGTCGATCAGCTCCCGACGGTTCTCCAGCAGCCAGCGCACGCCGTTCACGGGCCCGCCCTCTTCGTCCGCCGTCAGCGCGACGATGATGTCCCGGTCCGGGACGTAGCCCTCCGCTTTCAGCCGGATCAGGTTCGCGACGTGGATCGCCGCCTCGTCCTTGTCGTCAGCGGTGCCCCGGCCGTAGAACATGCCGTCCCGCTCGACCAGCTCGAACGGCGGCAGCGTCCAGTCCGCGGAGTCCGCCTCGACCACGTCGATGTGCGCGAGCAGCAGGATCGGCTTTTTCCCCGTGCCGCGCCCACGCAGCCGCGCGACCAGGTTCCCCTTCCGCGGCGCGGGCTCCACCACGACGACGTCCTCCTCGGGGAACCCGGCGGCGAGCAGACGCCGGCGCATCGCCTCCGCGGCGGCGGTGTTGTCCCCCTGGCTGTCCGTCGTGTTGATCTCCACCAGTTCTTTCAGGATCTCCCGCGCCAACCGTTGCCAGCGCTCGGGCGGGCGGTTCCCCTGCTGCGCCCAGGCAGGCGATGCCGCCAGGGCGGTCAGGGCGGCGAGCAGCGCCACGCACGCTCGAGGACTCATCGATCGACCCTCCGGGGCTTGCACCGTGACGGGTTTCGCGGGGCCAGCCGCGCCGCTCCGCCGCGGAGGCGTGCGCCGAGCGCCGGGCCCGCAGGTCCGGCTGGCAAGATGGGGCGCGGGGCGACGGCGGGACAGGGCAGGGCGGAAATGCGAGAACCCCCGGCCACCGGATGTTCCGGCTGCCGGGGGTTCCCGCCACTGGCGGGAGCGCGCTCCGTTCGGCTTGGCGGGTCGCACCTTTATTAGACGCGACCGGAGCCGCGCTCCCTCCTGCCCCGCCCCACGCGGTCTGTGGTCGGGGCTGCCCCTGGCCTGGGGCCGTTCGGCTGCGGCCAGTGACCTCGCAGCCGGCTCACCGGGTCCGAACCCCCGGGAAGCGTCCTTCCCTGGGGCCTGCGCCGCCGGTCCGCGGACCGCTCGACCGGCGACGCGTGCCCCACGTTAGTGCGCGGCGGCGCAGAGATCAAGAGTCTCGTTCACGCGCGTAAGTGACAGCAACCGACCGACTTACACGATTGCTCACCGAGATCGCCCGTTCTCGCGTCTCCGCCGCGCGCATCCCCACACGCCCCACCGGCTTGCGCGATTGTAACAATTTGAATCCACTCGCAAACGGGACTTGTCCACCGTTTTCAACGCCGCTTTTCCACGCAACCACGGCACTTCTGCACAGCTCGCGTGGAAAACCCAGCCAGCAGCGCGGTCGGCTCGGCCGCGAAGCCTGGGGCGTCGCGGCCCGGATCAGCCCTTGCATCGCGCGCGCGGCCCTGGCGCCGCGTCGCCCGCTTGGATAGCTTGCGTGCTGCGACGGGGACGTCACAGGTCCCTCCGCCCCGTTCAGCATCCGCTTAGGAGGTCAGAACCATGCGAAGGTCCGGGCCGCTCGTCGGAGCCCTGCTGTTCCTGATCACGTCGGCGGGGGCCGGCTACATCGTCCAGAGTCGCGGGACCCAGGATGCCGAACGGCTCTTCGCTCAGGTGTTCCGGTACGTCGAGCGGCACGCCGTCGAGCCGCTCAGCCGGGATGCCGTCTACGAAAAGGCGATGCGCGGCCTCATCGAGCAGCTCAACGACCCCTACGCCGCGCTCTACTCCCCGGAGGAGATCGCCCGCTTCTCCCGCGAGCAGGTCGGCTCCGCGTACGGCGGGCTCGGCATGCAGATCGAGGATCAGCGCGGCGTGGCCACCGTCACCCGCGTGTTCCCCAACACGCCGGCGGAACGCGGCGCCGTGCGCCCGGGCGACCGGATCATCGAGATCAACGGCGAGCCCACGCGCGGCCTCAAGCTGGAGGAGGTCTCCGCGCGGCTGCTCGGCCGCCCCGGCACCGAGGTGGAGGTCGTCTTCGCGCGCGCCGGCGTGCCGGAGCCCATCCGGGGCAAGTTCACCCGCGCCGTGATCCACATCCCGGCCGTGCCCTTCGCCATCCGGCTCGACGACAAGGTC
>DATCLK010000286.1:0-9662 GCA_036563975.1 Longimicrobiales bacterium
GATCGCGCAGAAGCTCGGCGGCATGAACGAAATGCTGGGCGGCCGCGAGGACGTTCTCGGCCGGCTGGACGAGCTCGCGCGCGAGGCCGACCAGCTCGCCCGGGACCTGAGCGGCGGCCGCCTCGACGCGGAGCTGCTCGCGCGGCAGGAGCGGCTCTTCCACCGGCTGCTGGATGCGGGGCGCACGCTCGAACGCGACGAGACCACGGATGAGCGCGTGGCGGAACGGCCCGGCAACGTGCCGCCGTCCTTCGGGCGGCCGCTGGATGCGAAGCTGATCCAGAGTGCTCAGCGCTTCCCTGCGCCGGACCCGGAGCAGCTGCGGTCACTGCCGCCGGCCTACCGCCGGTTGATCCTCGAGTACTTCGACCGCCTTAACCGGGGTCGGAACGAAGATCTGTCGGAGGGCCGGCCGTGAGAGGTGGGCAAGCGGCTCGACCCTGGCGCGGGCGCGCCGCCTGCCTGCTCCCGTTGCTCGCCTGCGTGGCGCTCTCGGCCGCACCGGCCGCGGCACAGCGCGCGGGCGGTCAGGGCGCGGAGGAGATTCGACTGCTACGCGATGCCGCTGCCCGCGAAGCGGCCGGGGACCTGGAGGGCGCGGAGCGCATCCTGCGGACCGTTCTGAACAGCAGGCCCACCTCGCTGAGCGCGTTGCTCGCGCTCGAGCGCGTGCTCCGGATCCAGGGGCGCATCGAGGAGATCATCCCGCATGTGGAGGGCCTCCTCGCAAAGGATCCGTCCTCGGTCATCGCCCATCAGATGCTGGTGCGCACGTACTCCACGCTGGACGATGTGCCGGCAATGGAGCGTGCTGCCGAGGCGTGGATCCGCGCCACGCCCAACGTCGAGACGCCCTACCGCGAAGTCGCGCGGGTCTGGGAGGGACGCGGCGACTACCAGAAGGCGATTCGCGTGCTGGAGCGCGGCCGCTCGCGGGTCGGCCGCAAGGACGCACTGGCACTCGAGCTCGGCGACGTCTACGCTCACATCGGCGACCTGGACAGGGCGGCCCAGGAGTGGGATCGTGCGATCGGCCCCACGGCACGCGGGCTCTCCCTCGTCCGTCGTCGTCTGGCCACCTTGCCGGATGGCGGCGCGAGCATCCTGCCCCGGCTGATCGAGCGGCTGACGCGCACGTCCCCGACGCTGGAGCGGCGGCGCGCGGCTGCGGAGCTGGCGATCGACGCGGGGCTCGCACTCCAGGCAGAGGCGATCGCGAAGTCGGTGGTCGCGGACCTTCCGCCGGCGGAACGCCAGGGGTTCCTCGTCGAGGTGGCCCGCAGAGCGGATGGCGCGCGCCTGACCCGACTCGCGTACTGGGCCTACAGCGAGTTGATGACGTACGGCGGACCCGCCGGCCAGATGCTGGCGGTCCGCAGCCGGGTCGCCGAGCTCGCGCTCGAGGTCGGGGACACGGCGCGTGCGAGGGAGAATTACCTCGCCCTGGAAAAGGCGTTCGCAACCGGCTCGCCGGAGCGGCGCCAGGCGACGGCCTTCCGCATCGAGTTGACCGCGCGCGAAGGCGACCTGGACGCGGCGTTGCGCGACTTCGCCGAATTCGAGCGGACCTTCGAGGGCGCTCCCGAGCTGGACCGCCTCGTCGCATCCCTCGCGGAGATGCTGCTGAGCCGGGGCGATGCCGAGCGCGCCGAGCGGCTGCTGGGCGCGCGCACGGGGCCCCGCGCCAGCCTCGTCCGCAGCCGGCTCGCTCTGCAGCGCGGCGATGTGGCCGCGGCGCGCGCGGCGTTGCTCGCAGCCGCGCCGTCGCTCCACGGCGAAGAGGCGACCGAGGCGATCGCTCTCGCCACGCTCCTTGGCCGCGTGTCCCCTGCCGGCGCGGAGCTCCTCGGCCGGGCCATCGTCGAGATGGCGGCAGGCCGACTCGCGGACGCGGTGGCTCTGTTGTGGGCAGACTCCGACGACCTGTCGGCGAGCGAGCGCCCGGCGATCCTCGAGTTCGCGGCCCGACTGGCGGATCGGGCCGAGCTCGAGGCCGAGGCGGAGCGCATCCGTCGCGCATTGATCACCGACCATCCGCACGCGCCCGAGGTGCCCGCTGCGCTCCTCGCGCTGGCGTACACGGTGAGCGCGCGGGACCCGAACTCCGAGGAAGCGCGGGAGCTGCTCGAGCGGCTGATCCTCGAGCACCCGCGCAGCGCGCTCGTGCCGCAGGCGCGGCGCGAGCTGAACCGGCTACAGGGCCGGATCCCGAATTCCTGATGTGTCCGGAAGTACCACGGCAGTAAGGAAGTAGTACGATGCGTCTGCTCTCCCCGGCTATCGTCCTCCTGAGCATGGGCCTGGTCGCCGCACCAGCGCGCGCCCAGTACCTGCTCGTCCCGATGGACGCTGCCCAGACCAACCACCTCAAGGCGTACGGCCTGACCTACTGGACGCTGCAGCGCGGCCTCACGGCCGAATGGCTGCTGAACTACCGTGCGGGATCCTTCTTGCTCCGGGACCGTCCCGAGGTCCGCCGCGAAGCGGCCCTGCGCGGCATCCACGTGGAGCCCGTCGATGCCGGCCAGCTCGCCCAGATCCGGGCCACCATCGAGGAGAACAACATGGAGAGCATCATCCTCGAGAAGGCCCCGAAGATCGCGGTCTACACACCGCCCAACACGCCGCCGTGGGACGACGCCGTCACGCTCGCTCTGACGTATGCCGACATCCCGTACGACAAGGTCTGGGATGAAGAGGTCTTGCAGGGCCGCCTGAAGGAGTACGAGTGGTTGCACCTGCACCACGAGGACTTCACCGGGCAGTACTCGAAGTTCTACATCGGCTACGCGGGCCAGCCCTGGCTGCAGGAGGAAGTCGCGCGCAACGAGGCGATGGCCGCGAAGTTCCAGTTCCCGACCGTCCCGGAGCTCAAGAAGGCCGTCGCCAACGAGATCGCACGCTACGTGGCCGAGGGCGGGTTCCTCTTCGCCATGTGCACGGCCACGGAGACCATTGAGCTGGCGCTGGCCGCCGTCGGCGTGGACATCGCGGGCTCCTTCAGCGACGGCACGCCGGTGGACGCTGACGCGACCGCGCGCATGCAGTGGGACCGGACGATGGCGTTCCACGGCGCGGAGGTCCAGACCAACCCTGCGGTGAATGCGTTCAGCGACATCGACGGCCATCAGGTGAACACGCCGTGGCGGCAGCCGCTCGGCGCGTTCACGCTGTTCGAGTTCAGCGCGAAGTTCGATCCCGTGCCCTCGATGCTCGTGCAGAACCACGAGAACGTCCTGCCGGATTTCTACGGCCTCACCACGTCCTTCCGGCGCGATCGGCTGAAGCCGGGCGTGATCGTGCTGGCCGAGGAGGAAGGGGCCGGCTGGGTGAAGTACATCCACGGCACCTACGGCCAGGGGACGTGGACGTTCCTCGGTGGGCACGATCCGGAAGACCCGCAGCACCAGATCGGCGACCCGCCGACTGATCTGAACCTACACCCGCATTCGCCCGGGTACCGGCTGATCCTGAACAACGTGCTCTTCCCGGCCGCCAAGAAGAAGACGCTGAAGACCTGAGCCAGGAGGGGCGCCGCATGCGCCGCGCGGCCCTCGCCCATCTGCGGTGAGAGGCCCGCGGCGCGTCCCCTCCGTGCGCTTCGCCTCGGCGTGCGGGGCACGGTCGTCCCGATGTGACTGCGGGGATGCGTGTGGCGGCGGCGAGGTACGCCGCCGCGTCGCGTTTTTGGGCCGTCGCTGCGCGGCGGCCGCGACGACCGTCTGGCACCGGGCCGGCACTTCGGTGTATCTTCGCCCGCGCGGCAGGCGGCGCGCGCGCGGCGCCGTGTTGCCGCCCGCTGAGCGGCGTTCCATCCACCTGAGGTGTCCTTCCGAGCCTTGAGCCGCATTCTGTTCCTGACGGCCGAAGCATCCCGTCGGATGCGGGAAGAGATCGCGCGGGCCCGAGGCAACGAAGTCTGCTTCATCTGCGAGGTCGGCGACGCGGGCGACGTGCGGGAGCCGCGCGTGGTTGCGCGTGGCCACGGCCACGCTGTGCCTGCGGCGGTCGCAGGCGCGGCCGCGGGGATGCTGGTCGTGCACAATCATCCGTCGGGGGTGCTGGACCCTTCGGATGCGGACCTTGCGGTGGCGGCGGCGCTGCACGAGCGCGGCGTGGGTCTGGCGATCACGGACAACTCGGCGCGCGAGCTGTACGTGGTCGTGGAGCCCGTGCGGCCGCGTGAGCTGGAGCGGCTGGACGAGGCGGCCATCGAGGAAGCGCTCGCGCCGGCAGGCGCGCTCGCGCGCTGGCACCCGGGATACGAGGATCGGCCGACGCAGCGCGAGATGGCGGTGCTGGTCGCGCGGACGTACAACGAGGGCGGCATCGCGCTCGCGGAGGCGGGCACCGGGACGGGGAAGTCGGTGGCGTACCTGCTTCCGGCGATCCGGTGGGCTGCGTTGAACCACGAGCGCACGATCATCTCCACCAACACGATCAATCTCCAGGAGCAACTGGTCGGCAAGGACCTGCCGCTGCTTCGGCGGGCCCTCGGGGAGCCCTTTCGTTTCGCGCTGGTGAAGGGCCGGCGCAACTACATCTCGATCCGCCGGGCGCGACTTGCGGCCGCGGCGGAATCCTCGCTGTTCAGCGATGCCGAGCGGGTGGAGCTGAGCGCGATCCTGGATTGGCTGAAGGAGACGAAAGACGGGTCGCTCCAGGATTTGCCGTTCACGCCCTCACCCGAGGTGTGGGACGAAGTGGCGAGCGAGTCGGACGTGTGCCTGCGAGCGAAGTGCCCGCACTTCGAAGCGTGCTTCTACCAGCGCGCGCGGCGCGACGCCGCCACGGCCGACGTGCTCGTGGTCAACCATCACCTGCTGTTCTCGGACCTCGCGGTGCGGCGCGCGCAGGACAACTACACGGCGCCCGCGGTGCTGCCGCCGTACCGGCGCGTCATCCTGGACGAGGCGCACAACCTCGAGGACGCGGCGACGGCGCATCTCGGCGCGAGCGTCTCGCGCCGCGGGCTCGAGCGGCTGCTGGCCCGGCTGGACCGCCGCGGCCGGGGGGTGCTGCACGCGGTCGAAGCGCGGCTGCTGGAGGGGCCGGCGGACCTGCTCCAGCAGGACGCGCTGGACCGCATTTCGGGACAGCTCCGCCCCGCGGTGGAGCAGGCGCGCCGGCGGGCTGCCGATCTGTTCGGCCGGCTCGAGGCGCGGGTCGCGAGGACGGAAGAGGGGATGCTCCGGCTGGGTGATGGGGCGGAGGTGGATGACGAGGGCAGCGGTGAGGCGCTCGAGTCGCTCACCGTGGTGTTGACCGAGCTGGCTGCCGGGCTGCAGGCGCTGAGCGAGCGGATCGCGCTCGATACCGGTTGGCGCGCTGCCATGGAGGAGCAGCTCCTGGAGCTGGAGGCGCTCGCGGAGCGCATCCGCGCTGTGGTGGATGGGCTGCGTCTCGCTCTGCTGCCGGGCCGTGATCCCGATCCGCTGGTCCGCTGGCTGGAGCGCCGGGGCGGCGGCCAGGGCCGGGAGCCGAACGTGCTGGCGTGCGCCGCGCCGGTGGACCTGTCCGACGCGCTCCGGGAGGCGCTGTTCGAGCGTGTGGACACGGCGATCCTGACATCGGCGACCCTGGCGACGTGTGACGGCTTCGAGTTCCTGCGCTCGCGGCTCGGCTTGCGCGGCGGCCTGCGGGTCCAGGAGGCGACGTTCGCTTCGCCGTTCGACTACAGCACACAGGCGCAGATCATGATCCCGACGGACCTGCCGGAGCCGCGCGGCGAGGCGCACGCCGGGTTCGACTTCGCGACGGCGGAGGTCGTCGAGGACGTCGTCGAAGCGAGCGATGGCGGTGTCTTCGTGCTGTTCACGTCGTACCGCTCGCTGCGCGTGGTGGCGGCGGAGCTGCGGCGGCGGGGGCTGGATGCGCGCTGGCCGCTCTTCGTGCAAGGCGAGGGGCCGCGCTCGCGACTCGTGCAGTCGTTCACGGCATCGGGGCGAGGCGTGCTCCTGGGCGTCTCGTCGTTCTGGGAAGGCGTGGACGTGCCGGGCGAGCCGCTGCGGGCCCTCGTGCTCACGAAGCTGCCGTTCAAGGTGCCGAGCGAGCCGCTCACGGCGGCGCGCATCGAGGCGATCGAGCGGGAAGGCGGGAACGCGTTCTACGAGTACATGCTGCCGCAAGCGGCGCTGCGGCTGAAGCAGGGCTTCGGCCGGCTCATCCGGTCCCGCACGGATCGTGGCGTGGTCGTGCTGCTGGATCGTCGCGTCGTGACCCGGGGCTACGGGCGGTACCTGCTCGAGTCGCTGCCGCCCGCGCCGGTGCGCGTGGCCGCCTGGGCGGACCTGGTCGAGGAAATCCGCGCGTTCTACAGGCGGGAGGGCGGCGGGAGTGGAGCGGCCGGCGGCCGCGGGTAGCAGCGGCTGCCGACGCGCGTGGGAGGGGCCGCAGCCGCGGGTCGCAGGCGCCGCGGGCGCGCGTCCGAGTGGCCGCCGCGGCGGTGGAAGGCGCCGCGGGCGCGCGTAGCCGGCGCCGCGAGCGCGTACCAGGCGCCGCGGGCGCGCGCAGCGGGGTTCGGCGGGCACCCGACCACCGCGCGCCGCGGCCCGGCAGGCGTGCAGGCGGGGCAGGCGGAAGGCGCCGCGGAGGCGCCGCCTCCTTCCTGATTCCGGCCGATCTGGCGGACCCACCCGATGCGGCGTACACTGACGCGGACCCGTGACGATGCTGGCGTGAGGACGATGCTGCCCAAACCGTCGAAGATCGTGTGCGTGGGCCGCAACTACGCGGCGCACGCGAAGGAGCTCGGCAACGAGGTGCCGGAGCGCCCGTTGCTCTTCCTGAAACCGCCCTCCGCGCTGGTGGCCAGCGGCGAAGCGATCGTGCTTCCGGAGGATTCGGAGCGGGTGGAGCACGAGGGCGAGATCGCCGTGGTGATCGGCCGGCGCGCGCGGCGCGTGTCCGAGGCCGAGGCGCTCGCCGTCGTCGCGGGCTACGCCGCGCTGAACGACGTGACTGCGCGCGACCTCCAGCGCCGTGACGGGCAGTGGGCGCGTGCCAAGGGGTTCGACACGTTCTGCCCCGTCGGGCCGGTGGGCGGCGCCGGCGCGGATTGGCGCGAGCTGGAGGTCGTGTGCCGCGTGAACGGGGAGGTGCGGCAGAGGGGCCGGGGCGCGGACATGGTCTTCGGCGTGCCCGAGCTCATCTCCTACATCAGCAGGATCATGACGCTGGAGCCGGGCGACATCATCGCGACGGGCACGCCAGAAGGCGTGGGCCCGCTCCGCGCGGGCGACGTGGTGGAGGTGGAGGTCGTGGGGTGCAGCGTGACGCGCAACCCGGTGATCGGGCCGGCGACGGCAGGGCAGTAGCGGGCCGGTGCACGTCTTGCCGGGGAAAGGACGTTCGGTGAGGAGAGGATCGGAGGGCCATGCCACGACTCGCGGATCGGTTTCGTAATTTTCCGGCGTATCCCCTGGCGCAGGTGCCGGAGCTGAAGAGGCAACTCGCGGCGCAGGGGGTGGATGTGATCGACCTCGGCGCGGGCGATGCGGATCTGGCGCCGCCGCCCGCGGCGGTCCGGGCGCTGGCCGAGGCGGCTGCCACGCCCGCCATGAGCCGCTACGGCTTCCAGCTCGGCTTGCCGGAGTTCCGCGAGGCCGTTGCGCGGTGGATGAAGAGGCGGTTCGGCGTGGAAGTGGACCCGTACCGCGAGGTGCTGCCGCTGATCGGCTCCAAGGAGGGGATCGCGCATCTCGCCCTGGCGTACGTGGGCCCGGGCGATGCCACCGTGGTCCCGGATCCGGGCTATCAGCCGTACGTCGGTGGGACGTTGCTGGCCGGCGGCGAGCCGTACCTCGTTCCGCTGCGGCCGGAGAACGACTTCCTGATCCCGTTCGACGATTTGCCGGCGAGCGTGACGCGCCGCGTGCGCATCGTCTATCTCAACTACCCGAACAACCCGACAGCGGCGATCGCGCCGCGGGAGTACCTGGCGGAAGCGGTCGAGTTCTGCCGCCGGCACGACGCGCTGCTGGCCTACGACAACGCGTACAGCGAGATCGCGTTCGAGGGGTACCACCCGCCCAGCATCCTGGAGATCGACGGCGCGCGGGACGTGGCGATCGAGTTCCACTCGTTGTCCAAGACGTACAACATGACGGGGTGGCGCATCGGCTGGGCGGTGGGTGGCGCGGATGCGATCGCGGCGCTGGCGAAGGTGAAGTCGTTCGTGGATACCGGCGCGTTCCTCGCCGTGCAGGCTGCTGCTGCGGCGGCGCTGGATTCGTCTGCCGAGTGGCTGCCGGGCAACGTCGCCGCGTTCCAGGAGCGGCGCGATGTGCTGGTGGAGGCTCTGTGCACGCACGGATTCCAGGTCACGCGCCCGCGCGCGACGATGTACCTCTGGGTCCCGGTGCCCGGAGGCGCGCCGTCCGAGGAGTTCGCGCGGCGCGCGTTGCTCGAGCAGGGCGTCGTCGTCATGCCCGGCGCCGCCCTGGGTGCCGGTGGGGAAGGGTACCTCCGACTCGCGCTCACGCAGCCGCCGGACCGCCTGAGGGAGGCGGCGGCACGGCTGGGGCGGCTGCCATGACCCGGAACCGGCCGTCCGGGTGGGGTTAGAAACCGCGGGATGAGCTCGCCAGCCCTGCAGCGCTCGCCGGTGCACACCGCACCACCCACCCCGCCGCCGCCGCCTGCGGCGCGGCCATCCTCCCCGAGCCGTGCCGCGCAGCGGCGGGCAGCCCAGAGGCGCGCGCTCATCGCGGGCATTGCCGCGTCCGTGGCCATTCACGTGCTGGCCGTCCTGGCCTCCCGCTACCTGGTCACCTACGCCGTGCCGTACGGCCCTGCGCAGCAGGGCAGTTCCGAGCGCCGCCCCGCCGCGCCGGGCATCCGCGTTTACCAGATCCAGCCGGTTGCCGGCGTGGCTCCGCCGATCGAGGCGCCCGTCACGCGGCCGCGCGCCGAGGCGGCGCCGGCGCCAGGCGCGCCGCAGCCGTCTGCCGAGGGCCCGAGCGAAGGGGCGGGAACCGGCCGCGTGGCCGCGCCGGCGGAACGGCTGCGCCCGCGGGATGTGGGCGACCCGCGCCTCTGGGCGCCGCTGCCCCTGCTCGTCGAACGCACCGTGACCCCCGCTGAGGCCGCGCGGGAACACCTCTACGGCCGCATCGAGGCGCTGAACGATTCGCTGGTGATTGAGGCGGACGCCGCGCGCCGGGCCACCGATTGGACGATCAAAGGCCCGGGAGGCCAGCGCTGGGGCATTTCCTCCGAGGGCATCCACCTGGGCGGCATCACGCTGCCCGCGCCTTCCTTCGGGTCGGGCAGGGAGGACGCGAGGGAACGGCAGCGCGAATGGGGGCAGATCCAGGACCAGGCGGACCGCGCGCGGATCCGCGACCGGTTCAATGAGCGGGCCCGGGAGATCCGCGAGCGGAAAGACCAGGAGCGCCAGCAGAGCAAGCAGGGCCAAGGGCAGCAAGGCCAGCAGGGCGGCCAAGGCCAGCAAGGCGGGCAGGGACAGCAAGGGGACACGAAGCCGCCGTCGGATTGAGCGAGGACGACCCGCCGCGGGCCCGCACACGCCGCGTGGTCTACGACTTGCACCGCCCCTCCGTACAGGCGACCATCACGGGACGGGAGAGGCGATGCGCCGCGAGCGGTCGGCCAGACTTTCGGATCACGCGTGGACGATCGGCCTCGGGGCGGCGGCGGGT
>DATCLK010000287.1:0-12178 GCA_036563975.1 Longimicrobiales bacterium
TCGTTCGGGAGAAGCGTGAGGAGCGCGAGCGGCGAGAGAAGGAGATCGAGCTGCGCAAGGCCGAGATCGCGGCGCACCAGGAGTTCGTGGACCGGTTCCGCGCCAAGGCGAGCAAGGCACGGCAGGCGCAGAGCAAGCTCAAGCTGATCGAGAAGAAGGCGGCGGAGCTGGTGGAGCTGCCGGGCAGCTCGCGGCGCTACCCCACGTTCCGGTTCGAGGCGCGGCGGCCGAGCGGGCGCGAGGTGCTGCGTGTCACGGGGATCCGGAAGGCGTACGGCGAAAAGGAGGTGCTGCACGGCGTGGACCTCGAGGTCCGGCGCGGGGACCGCCTGGCGATCCTGGGGCCGAACGGCATCGGCAAGTCCACGCTGCTGAAGATCGTGATGGGGCTGGTGCGCGCCGATGCGGGCGACGTGGTGTGGGGGTACGAGGCGTATCCAGGCTACTTCGCGCAGGACCATCCGGAGCAGCTCGGCGATTCGGACCGCACGGCGGAGCAGTGGCTATGGGACTTCTACCCGGACAAGGACCGCGGCTTCGTGCGCGCGTGGCTCGGGCTCATGCTCTTCTCGGGCCAGGAGGGCGAGAAGAAGCTGAGCGCGCTGTCGGGCGGCGAGGCTGCACGGCTGGTATTCAGCCGGCTGATGCTCGAGCAGCCGAACGTGCTGGTGCTGGACGAGCCGACGAACCACCTGGACATCGAGTCCATCGAGGCGCTGGTCGAGGGGCTGAAGGCGTTCAACGGCACGCTGATCATGGTTTCGCACGACCGCTGGTTCGTGCGCGAGCTGGCGACGCGCATCGTGGAGATCACGCCACAGGGCATCCGCGACTTCCCGGGCACCTACGACGAGTACGTGCACGCGTGCGGGGATGACCACCTGGACGTGGACGCCGTCCTCCTCAAGGCGCGTCGGGAGGCGCGGGACAAGGAGCGCGGCAGCCAGCGCGGCGATGGTCGGCGTGAGAGGCATGAGGACGGCACCCACCGGAAGGTGAATCCGTACCGGATCCAGCTGCTGGAGCGTCGTCGCGACGACGTAATGGCCGAGATCGCCGCGGCCGAGCAGCGCGTCGCGGAGATCGACGCGACGTTCGCGGATCCGGAGTACTACGGGCGGACGCCGGTCGAGCAGGTGCAGGCGCTCCAGCGGCAGCGCGAGGCGCTGCTTGAGCGGATCGAGCGCCTGATGCAGGAGTGGGAGGGCGTCGAGCAGGAGATCGCGGCGGCGCTGGGGTAGTTCACGCGCAGGTCCGGTCTGCCACACCCAAAACAGATCTTGTCCATCCGTGAAGCTGCGCGGTCAGTCGGGCCGGAGCGGTGCTCTCAGGACGTGATCGAGGAGCGGCGCGATTTCGGCGGCGAGCCCGCTGCGCAGGGGGTAGGATAGGGCGTAGATCGCGAAGAGCGCGAACGCGATCACGGCGGCGAGGAGAGCGACGTACGTCGCGCGAAGGCGGTCGCCGAGGCTCGTGGCGGCAGCCAGGGCGAGGACGGCAGCTCCGCCACCGATGAGGATGACCCACAGGACCGCGGGCGGCGTCTGCTGAGCCGTAGCGAGGCGGACCCGGCGGTGGTCACTCAGCTCCTCCACGACATCGAATGCCCGGGACTGGAGCTCGACCTGTCCTGCGGTTCCTGGCTCGAAGCCTGCCAGGATCCGCCAGATGCGGTCGATGAGCGCGTCCGGTTCCGTGCTCGTCCGCCCTGCGCCCAGGAGCCGCAGCTCTTCCAGCACGCTCTCGCGGTATGCGTCGACGGCGCGTCCGAGCTCGTCCCGCGTCGGCGGGGGCAGGACCTTGGCGATCTGCTGGAGGTCGGTGATGGCATTGGCCTCGAGCGTCAGCGCGGCCCGCGTCTGGTCCAGCCGGTCCCACGCCCCGGAGAGGACGAAGGCCACCAGGACGCCGTAGAGGGCGGCGATGGCTTCCAGGACCGCATGGGCGGTCGGCTCGGTCTCGGCCGCGCGCGCCGCCGGAATGAAGCGGCCGAGCACGATACAGCCAGCGAGCGCGGCCAGGACCGCCGCCGCGACGACGACCAGGGCTGAAGCGGTGATCGACAAGGGGCGGCCTCCGTGCGGGAACGTGGGCCGGGCGGCGCTGGCTGCCACAGGGCGATGGTGAGGCCTGCGACGAGAATCCGCCCCTGGGGCCGCGAGCGGACGCCGAAGTCCCATTCCGCGCGCATCTCGAGACGCGCGCGGAGCGCCGGGATCAGCAGATCGACCTCCGGGCCGAGGCCGTAAACGCGATCCCTCGCGCCTCGCAACGGCGCCGGGATGTCAGTGCCGCTGTCATCCGTGACCTGCCAGAGCGCGAAGCCTGCGATCCCGATCGTGGCGATGCGCGCGACTTGCACGCCGGCGCCTCCCTGGACCTGTAGCGTGTTGCCGCGGCGGATGTCGATTCCGCGCTTGCGGAGGTTGATGTCGTAGCTCAACAGTGCCGATGCGCGGATCTGTCGCTCCCGGCTCCAGAAGATTGCGCCGCCGAGCGAGAACTGGTGCGACCAGAAGCCACGGCCGACGCCCTCTCGGCCCCGCGGCTCGAACCGGCCGGTGGGAGCGTAGAACGCGTACGATGTCACAATGTCTGCGCGCGGGAACCGCCAGCCCAGCTTGAGCGGTTGCACGAAGATGTCGGCGAAGCCGGACCGATCGACCGCGATCCTCGGGTCAGAGGCGTTCACCGAGATGTCGGCGAGCGGCAATCCGAAGGCGAAGCTCAGGTACGGAGCGTTCTTGGGCTTGAGGGTGAGGGACGCGCCGAAGGCGTTGGCGACGACGTCGACGCTCAGCCCCCGAATCGGAACGAGGTCCCCGTTGCGGTCCCGCAACCGGTTCGCATCGTAGCGGACGAGGCGGTCGCTCAGGTAGAGGCCGGGCGCAGCCTGAACGCCGGCATCGATGCCGACCCCGCCCAGCAGCTTGTGCCCAAGGTCCTGTGCTCGCGCGTACGGCGCCGTGAAAAGCGCCGCGGGGAGCAGGAGCACCGCGAGGCACCTGGGCCCGAGGGTGCATGCGCAAGGGCATCTCGCCGGGTAGCGCCGGAGGCACACCGCGAATCGCGTTGAGGTAGCGCCTCGGCATCTCACCGTGCCTGCCACCCCGAGAGGCGTGACGTTCGATTCCCGATCCAGCGGATGCCGCCGCCGACCCGGCGCCAGAGGGACGCAAGCGGAGTGCCCATCTCCGGTCGTGGGTGGGCTGTCGCGGAGGTCGGGTGCGCCGACCCCCGTGCATCGATGAGGCCGAACGCGTAGATTCCCCGGCCGACGCGATCGGCCGGGGAGCCCCCGGCCCATGGATGCTGCCACCCTCCTGCGTGCATCGACCATGCTTCGTCTCCGGAGACTCTCGTTCGTCCTCTTGCTCTTTGCCGCCTCCGCCTCGCCCGCATCGGCGCAGACGGCCGCTCCGGCCGCGCGCGCGCAAGCCGCCGACCCGCTCGCCGGCCTGGATGCGTACATCGAGCAGGCGCGCAAGGACTGGGGGATCCCCGGGCTGGCGGTCGCCATCGTCCGGAACGACTCGGTGATCTTCGCGCGCGGGTACGGCGTGCGCGAGCACGGGCGAAACGATCCCGTGGACGAGCACACGCTGTTCGCGATCGCGTCGACGACCAAGGCGTTCACCGTCGCGGCGCTCGGCATGCTGGTGGACGAGGGCGTCCTGGATTGGGATGACCCCGTCCGCAAGCACCTCCCCTGGTTCGAGCTGCAGGACCCGTACGTGACGAGGCACGTCACGATCCGGGACCTGCTCACGCATCGCGTCGGCGTCGCGCGCGAGGACAACGTGTGGATCGCCGGGCCGTTCGAGCGGCCGGAGCTCGTGCGCCGCGTGCGCCATCTCGACCAGGCGCGTGGGTTCCGCGAGGGGTACGGGTACAACAACCTGATGTACATCGTCGCGGGCGAGGTCGTGGCTGCAGTGGCGGATACGAGCTGGGACGCGTTCGTCGAGACGCGGCTGTTCCGCCCGCTGGGGATGACGCGGACGACGTCGCGATTCGACGTGCTCCAGACGCGGGACAACGTCTCCGCCTCCCACATCCGTTCGGGTGACCAGATCATCGTGATGGATCGCCGGGACTACGACGCGCTCGGCCCCGCGGGCTCGATCTATTCGAGCGCCTGGGAGATGGCGCAGTGGATCCGGCTGCACCTGAACGGCGGGGTCTACGAGGGCAAGCGGCTGCTGGAGCAGGCGACGCTCGAGGAGATGCACACGCCGCAGGTCGTGATGCGGATCGACTCGGTGACGCGGCGCATGTTCCCCACGCAGAACTTCAGCGCATACGGCCTCGGCTGGCGGCTGCACGACTATCACGGGCGCAAGGTCGTGCAACACACGGGATCCGTGAACTACACACGGACGCAGGTCGGGATGATCCCGTCCGAGGGGATCGGCTTCGTGGCGATGGCGAACCTGAGCTCCAGCTCGCTCCAGACGGCGCTCATGTACCGCGTCTTCGACCTGCTGCTGGGTCTGCCTGAGAGGGACTGGAGCCGCGAGTACCTCGAGCTGGCCGAGCGGTCGAGGTCGACCACCCCGCAGCGCGTGGCGGCGAGCGCGCAACAGCGCGGGCCTTCGCTTCCGCTGGACGCCTACGCCGGCACGTACTCCGATCCGCTCTACGGTGAGGTGACGGTGTCTCTGGAGAACGGGCGGCTGGTGCTGCGCTACTCGCCAGACTACGTGGCGGATCTCGAGCACTGGCAGTTCGACACGTTCCGCGGGCGCTGGCGGACTCGCGGCTTCGGGCAGTCCACCGTGACGTTCGGGCTGGATGCGCGCGGCCGCGTCCGCTCGCTGGAGCTCGCGGGCTTCGCGACGTTCCGGCGGTGAGCCCGGCGCCACGGGCACGCCTCGTGCTCCCGCCCCGCCAGCACGGGCGGCGCGCCCGGCGCCGCGCGCAACGACCTGCGGCCTCGCCATGATGACCGTTTCCACTGCGCCCGCGCCACCGCGCGCCCTGATCGACCTGCTCCGCGGCCGGCGCGTCGTCGTCCTGGCCGGCGCGGGGTGCAGCACGGAGTCCGGGATTCCTGACTACCGCGGCCCGCAGTCCGCCGGCCGGGCCCGGAAGCCGATGACGTATCAGGAGTTCGTGGGGAGCGACGCGGCGCGCGCACGCTACTGGGCGCGGAGCGCGGTCGGCTGGCGGCGCATCGCGGAGGCAAGGCCCAACCCTGCACACCACGCCCTCGCGCGGCTGGAGGAAGGTGGCGTGGTGCGGGGCATCATCACGCAGAACGTGGACGGGCTGCACCACGCGGCCGGCAGCCGGCGCGTCGTCGAGCTGCACGGCTCGCTGGCGCGGGTGCGCTGCCTCGGCTGCGCGCGCACGGTTCCGCGCGCTGAGTATCAGGCGCGGCTCGAGGCGCTGAACGCGGGGTGGTCGGAACGGCTGGCGCGCGCGGCCGCGAACGGTGAACTGGAGGTCAAGCCCGACGGCGACGCGGAGCTCCCCGCGTGGGCGCTCGAGGGGTTTCGCGTGCCCGCGTGCGAGGCGTGCGGTGGAATCGTGAAGCCCGACGTCGTCTTCTTCGGCGAGAACGTGCCGCGCGAGCGCGTGGACGAGGCCTGGCGCCTGTTCGAGGAGGGCGACGTGTTGCTGGTCGTGGGCTCCTCGCTCACCGTGTTCTCCGGGCGGCGCTTCGTGCTGCGCGCCCAGCAGGACGGCGTGCCGGTCGCGATCATCAACATCGGCCCTACGCGCATGGACGATGCGGCGGCGGTGAAGGTGGAGGGGCGCTGCGGCGAGGTGCTGCCGCAGCTCGCGGAGGCGCTGCTCGGGGCCGGCTGAGGGGTGAGAGCGGCAAGACGGTGACGCACGACGGCACGAACACGGCGAACAGCCGGGTCACGTGACGCGCGCCGCGCCGCGGCACGTCTAGTCCTCGTGTAGCACTTCGGCCGGTTGCACCGCCAACCCCCGCCGCGCGGGGCCGAGCGCGGCCAGCAGGCCGATCGCGACCATGATCGCGACGACGATCGGCAGTTCATGCGCGCCCTCGCCCCGCAGCCACGAACCTCCCACAGCGCGGAGCCCTGCCTCGGCCAGGAGGAGACCGGCCAGCACGCCTCCGCCGAGCTGACGGGCCGCGCGCCCGAAGACGCCGGTGAGGATGCGCCGCGGGTCGGCGCCGAGCGCGGCGCGGATGCCGATCTCGCGACGTCGCGTCGCGACGATGAACGACATCATCGCGTAGATCCCGGCTGCCGAGAGCAGCAGCACGCTTGCGGTCACCGCCGCGATCAGAACGGCGAGAATGATCAGCCCCTCGCGGCGCCCACGCACCTCCTGCAATGCGGGTTGCAGATCGACGAACCGGAGCGCGGGGTCGACGGCGTGGGCGGTCTCACGGAGTCGACCGACGAACGATGCGGGCGCAGCGCCGGGCCGCATCCGGATGCCGAGGTGCAGCGGGCCTTGCACATCGGCGAGAGCGAGCGGCTGGTAGAGCTTCGGCGCGACGGACTCGAAGGGAGGTGGCGGCGTGAACGTGGGGACGACGCCCACGATCTCCAGCCAGGGGCCTACCTCGACCTCGCCCGTGCCGTCCTCGCCTCGCTCGATGCGTCGGATGCGGCGGCCAATGACGTTGCCGCCCCCGACCACCTGCTCGGCGAACGCCCGATCGACGATGACGGTGTTCGCGCCGGGGGCGGCATCGGCCTGCACGAACCCACGCCCGGCCAGGACCGGGATGCCGAACACCGTGAAGAGATCGACGTCGACCTGGTTGAACCACACCGGGCTTCGCGTCCCGGCGCCCTCGACCTCGATCTGGCCGACCCGTTCGCTTCCGGGATAGTGGCTCGCGAACGCGACGCCGGCGACCTCCGGCTCCGCCTCGATGCGCCGCAGCAGCTCGGCGGCGCTGGCGGCGAAGCGTGCCGCGATGGCTGCCTCGTAGGAGGCGGTGTCAGGGTCCGCAGGCACCGCATCTCCGCGGATCGAGAAGGAGGCATGGACGAACTCGTCGACCGGATAGTCCGGCACGGCGGCGGCGCTCCTGGCGAACCGGCCGGCGCTGTAGAGCGCATAGGGCAGCGCGGCGACCGCGATGGCGACCTGCACGACGATCAGCGTTGTCCACGTGCGGCCGAGCTGCATCCCGGAGCGGCGTGACGAAAGTCGCTGGAGGCTGCCCTGGACCGAGCGCCCCGTCGCCTGGAGCGCGGGAACGACGCCGACGATCACGCCGGCGAGGACGGCCAGGCCCAGGACGTACGCGATGAGGATGGGAGAGAGGCGGAGGTCCATCCAGAACGGGAGCTCGCCCACCTCCCGGGTCGCCAGCACCCGGATCCACTCGAATCCGATCTCGGCGATGCTCAGGCCGATTACGGCTGCCGCCAGCGACAGCACTAGCGCCTCCGCGAAGAGCCGCGTCACGACGCGCCGGCGGCTCGCGCCCAGCGCAGTGCGCACCGCGATCTCGCCGGTCCGTGCCGCCGTCCGCGCATAGACCAGCGCGGCGACGTTCACCGCCACGACGATCAGCAGCAGGCTGAGGCCGATCTGCACGGCCCGGTACTCCCATGCGCGCGCAGGGCTGTCGACGCCCACGAACGCATGGGTGTACGGCCGGATCCAGGGACGGAGCCGCTCGTGCGTCTCCGGATGGGCGGCGGCCATGCGCTGGCCGATCGTGGTCAGCTCCGCCTGGGCCTGCTCGAGAGAGACGCCGTCGGCGAGCCGTCCGAACATCCAGATCTCCGGCCCGCCGCCGAGTTCGTACGCCGCAGGGTCGAGCCGGAGCGGCACCCAGTAGCGGTGGTCGACGGGGAAGCGGAAGCCCTCCGGCATCACGCCGACGACCGTGTGCACGGTGTTATCCAGCCGGACCGTGCGGCCGATGATCGCCGGGTCGCCGCCGAAGCGGCTCTGCCACTCCTCGTACGCGATCACGAGGACGGGCGGGGCGCCTGCTCGCTCGTCCGCATCCAGGAGCGGGCGGCCCAGGATGGGGGCGACGCGCGCGACGCGGAACCCCGAGGCCGTCATGCGTGCGACCTCGACGAGGTGGCTGCCTCCGCTCGGGATGGTGAGCATGCGCACGTCTTCCGTGAAGGCGGAGAGGTCGTGCACGGAGCGGAGCTGTTCGCGCCAGAGGAGGAAGTCGTGCACGGCGCGCCGGTCCGGGCTACCGGGGTTCGTCACGTCCGAGTTCTGGATCGAGACCACGCGCTCGCCCTCGTCCAGCGGGAGCGGCGCGTCCATCAGCGCATAGATGATGCCGAAGCCGCCGGCGCCGATCGCGATCGCGACCGCCATGCCGGCCACCGACACCAGCGAGAGCCACGGGTACTTGACCAGCATCCGGACGCCGAGCTTCACGTCCAGCCAGGAGACGCCGAGCCGGTCGAACAGGCGCAGCCCGCGCGCGGCGCGCGCGGCTTCGCTGTGCGATTCGATGTGGCCGAACTCGATGCGGGCACGGCGCGCGGCTTCGGACGGCGAGAGACCGCGGCGGATCAGGTCTTCGGTCCGCAGCGCGATGTGGTGTTCGAACTCCTCGCGCATCTCGGCTTCCACGTCGGCGCGGCGGAACACGCCGCGCCACTGCGAGCGCAGCCGGGCGAGGAGGCCGCTGAGCGCCGGGGATCCTGGAACGCGCATCGTCGTCCGATCTCCTGAAGTGCGGTGGCCGTCACAGCTCCTGTGGCCTTGCCCGGAGCACCGCCCCGATCGCGTTCACCAGCCGATTCCAGTTCGCCTCCTCCTCGCCCAGCCGACGCCGGCCCGCTCGGGTGAGGCGGTAGTACTTCGCGCGCCGATTGTTCTCCGATTTGCCCCACTCGCTCTCGATCAGGCCCTGGTGCTCGAGCCGGTAGAGCGCGGGGTAGAGCGCGCCTTGCTGGATCATGAGCGCGCCGCCTGAGATTTCCTCGATGCGCAGCAGCACGCCGTAGCCGTGCACCTCGCCGAGCGAGATGGCTTTGAGGATGAGGAGGTCGAGGGTACCGGGGAGCAGCTCGGCCTGGTCGGGCATGTCGTCTCCTAGTCTCTTTAGGAGTCGGCAAGATAGGGCGGCTTTCCTAAGTTGGCAAGGAGAAGGGTTCATGGGCTTCCAACGGACTCCCTCCCGACGCGGGGCCGGCGGCGCGGGCGGCCCGCGGCTGGCCGGCACCGGCCGGGGCGTGCGCAGACGCGTGGCGTACAGCGCGCCGGCAGGGCAGGGCGGTCCACAGGGCTCACGTGCCCGGCGTGACCAGCGCCTGCGCGATGCGCGCCAGCAGGGCCTCGGGCTCTTTCGAGAGCTGGGACCACGTCACTCGGACGACGCGGAAGCCCGAGACGGCGAGCACGGAATCCCGCCGCCGGTCGGCCTCGAACGCAGCGCGCGAGGAGTGGAACGCGTAGCCGTCGATTTCGACGATGAGCCGCTCCGCACGCCACAGGAGATCGACTTCGTATCCGCGGACGACAACGTTCGCTTCCGGCTCGCGGAGTCGGGCCTTACGGATCAGCGCGAGGAACCTCGCTTCCGCCTCGGAGCGCGTGAGCGCGGGCCGCGCGCCGCCGGCCAGGAGGGCCGCCAACCGTCGCGTGCCGGGTCGGCGCGGGTGGCGAGCCAGCAGCCGCTCGATGCTCTCCCGGTCGACGATGCCTTCCCGATCCGCGCGGGCGAGGGCCCGCTCCAGCGCTGCGCCGCCGGCGCACGCGGCAAGATCCAGGAGGGTCCGCGCCGGCGTGGTGATGGGAATGCCGTCAAGTCGTGTGACCTCGTCTGCCGCGAGCGGTCCGACGCGGTGGACGCGCACACCGCGCCCGGGCGCGCGCCAGCTACCTTGCACGCTGACGTGCACGGTGGCGCCGTCCCCCTGCGCGGGAGCGAGCGCCCAGGCAGCGGCCGCGCTGTCGTGGCTGAGCACCGCCGTCTCGCCGCACGCCAGCACCGCTGCCATCTCCCGCTCGCGCGCGCCCGCCACCGGGCCAACGCGGTAGACCGCGCGATACAGTCGCTGGAGGCGGCCGGTTTTCAAGCGATACTCGATCTTGTGGGCGGGCACGCCGGCCCGCACGAGCTGGTCCCGAGCGACCACGCCGTGCTGGCGCGTGGCGAGCGCGCGGATCACGGCATCGATGTGGGCGGCGTTCGTGCTGCTGCTGACGTGGCTGCTGCTCTTGCTGCTGCCGCTGCCCTTGCTTCTGCCGCTGCTGTTGCTGCTGGTCTGGCGCGTCATTGCCGGCAACCCCGCAAGAGTGCGGCTGAGGCGCTCTGGTGCTGGGTTGCCGGCATATATCGCCGGCAACCCAGCACTCGGCCCCGGCATCCCCATCGGTGCGATGATACCGGCGACTATCGCCGGTGTCAGCGCAGTCGTGACGGCCGCCGCCCTCGAGTGCTCGCCAACCGGCAACGACACGCTGTCGGCGGCGCCCTCTTGGTCCCGCGCGGCGCTACGCGTGCACGGATGCACTGGTCGGTCTCGGCCACGCGCAGGCTGTCTAACGCGTGCACCGATGCACTGCCGCGCGGGGCGCCGCCATTGCGGAAGCGGTCGCGCCGGTGGCCGAGCAGGGCAACGTTGCAGAGGTGGGGCTCACGTGCCCGGCGTGACCAGCGCCTGCGGCGGGGCAGGGCGATGGCGCGCCCGCGCACGTGAACGGAGCCGGCGCGGCATCGCCACCCCCGCCGTGCCCAGCCCACGCTACGCGATCGGGATGTACAGCTCCGTGCGCGGCTCCTCGTCCGGCGCCGTCATCGGGTTGCTCACATAGATCTCGTAGCTCACGCCCTCGCCCAGCCGGTACCCGCTGGCGGGTAGCCATTCGCCCATGAAGCGGGCCCAGGTCTCGCCGAGCCGCTCGTACGGGCCGACGTGGACGGTGCAGGCGTAGCGGCCCGCACTCAACCGTCGCTCGGTGAGCTCCGGCGGCAACGACGCGTCCTCCGGGACCACGAAGCCCGCGTCCGAGCGGAGCTGCTCCGGCGGCGTGGATTCCGGGTCGTCGTAGTAGATCGCGAGCATGGTGGGCGGCCCGGTGAACAGGCCGGCGCGGCCGGCGATCATGCCCAGGCGCGTGAAGGCCTCGGAGATCCGGTCGTAGGGACCGATGTGGCGCACCGTCGCGATGCGCAGGTCGGGCATGTCTTTGATCACGACATCCATCGCTCTCCCTCCCGAGTCACGTGGAATGAAGGCCGTCACGACGCCGTCACCCGTGTAGTGCACGCCGCATGTCGCCGGGATCTCGATGCTCGGGCGCTTCCTGCGCCTGAAGCCCGAAGGCGACGTCCCGTAGTGGGCGCGGAACGCGCGCGTGAATCCCTCGTGCGTCTCGTAGCCCGCGTCGAACGCGATCTCGGTGACGCCTCGATCGGTGTGGATCAACTGCCACGCCGCGCGCTCGAGCCGCAGCCGCCGGCTCAGCTCGAGTGGCGTCTCGCCGACCATGCCACGGAAGATGCGGTGGAAGTGGAACGGCGAGAGGCAGGCGCGAGCCGCCAGCGCGTGGAGGTCGAGCGCCACGTCCAGGTGCGCGGCAATGTGCTCGATGCTGCGTTGCACGGCGCGCACGTAGAAGGAACGGGTGTCCGGCTTCATGGGAGGGAAGGTATGCCGGGCGGGGGGCGCTTGCTTGATCTGGGTTGCGGTCTTTTCGGGCCCGCGCCGCTGCGAGGGGTGGCGGCCCGGGCGGGTCGGTCCACCCCTCTGCGCTCTTCTCGGGTCACGCCGCTGTGAGGCGCGGCGGCCCGGGCGTGCCGACCCGCCCCCTACCCGTCCCCCTCGCTCCGGAACTCCCGCCCGGTGGCCGGCCGGAAGGCGAGGTCGATGGCCAGCCAGATCGTGCGAGAGAACGGGTAGAAGAGGAGCGGCATGACGACCATCAGCACGGCGCCGCCGTAGAGGACGAAGTCCCAGGGCACATCGGGCCAGAGCGCCACGATCACAGCGAGCATGAAGGCGCACAGCGCGAGCTCGGCCGTCACGAAGTTGAGCGTGAAGGCGCCGAGGAAGAAGTCGTTTTCTCCGCGGTCGAGGCGGAAGCCGCAGCCATCACAGCGCGCGCGCAGCCGGAACCACGACTCGAACGCGCCGTGCGCGCCGCAGTTGGGGCAGCGCCGTCGGATGCCACGCCAGAGGAGGATGCGGAGCCGGCGGGCACTGAAGCCGCCAGCGGCGAGGCCTATGGTGGCGACGACGTCACGGGA
>DATCLK010000288.1:0-1636 GCA_036563975.1 Longimicrobiales bacterium
GCGCGCGCTGGCCGACGGCGGGCTCGGCGAGATCGCCCTGCCCTTCGTCATCCTCTCGCTCGTCGCGCTCACCATCATCCCCGTGATCATCCAGGCCGGCGCGCGCCGGCTGCGCAGCGAGATCACCGACGTGGCCGACCCGGCCCGCATCCTCATCACGGAGACCCAATTCGCGCTGGCGCGAGAGATGGGCGCCCTGCAAGGCTTCCTCATCACGAGCGACGAGAGATACCTGGACGCGTTCGAGAGCCAGCGCCAGGAAGAGGCCCTCACACTCCAGCAGCTCGCGCCCCTGGCGCAGCGGCTCGGCCCCGAGGTCGCACAGAGGTTCGACGAGCTGGACCGCACCGTCCGCTCGTGGCACGACCTCCTCGTGCAGGCCGGCATCCTCGAACGTCGTGGCTTCCCTCCGGGGTTCGAGCGCGAGATCGCGTTCGAGGGCGCCGTGTACGAGCAGGCGCTCGCCGCCGCCGCCCGCCTCGAGGCCGCCATCGTCGACGCGGTCGAGCGACGCACGGACCGGATCCGCGCTGCCGATGCGTTCCAGCTCCGCCTCACGATCGGCCTCGCCGTGCTCGCGCTGTTCGCCGCGATCGGCGTCGCCCGCATCGGCCGCCGGCTCCAGCGCCTCGCGTACGAGGCCGAGGCACGGCGGCTCGAGGTCGAACGCGTCGTCGAATCCCGCGCCCGCTTCATCCGGGGCATCACGCACGACCTCAAGAATCCGCTCGGCGCCGCCGACGGCTACGCCCAGCTCCTCGAGGCCGGCACGGGCGGCGAGCTGACGCCCGGCCAGCGGGAATGGGTCGAACGGCTGCGTCGCTCCATCGGCCAGGCGCTCGCCATCATCGACGACGTGCTGCTCCTCTCGCGCGCAGAGGCCGGCCGTCTCGAGGCGCAGCCCGAACCCGTGGACCTGCCGCGGCTCGTCCGCGAGACCGTCGAGGACCACCAGGCCGCGGCTCGCTCCGCCGGGCTCGACCTCCGCATGGAGCCGGCGGCCGGGCCGACCCGGCCCATCCTCACCGACCCTGGCCGCGTCCGCCAGATCCTCGGCAACCTGCTCTCCAACGCGGTGAAGTACACGCCCGCGGGCGGCCGCATCCGCGTCGCCACCAGCGTCCGCGCCGGGCCGCGCGAGCTCGGCCGCGCGCCGGCCGCCGCGATCGCCGTCCAGGACACCGGGCCCGGCATCCCGCCGGAGGCGCAGGCCCGGATCTTCGAGGAGTTCACGCGCGTGGACTCCAGCGCTGCCCGCGGCGCCGGCCTGGGCCTCGCCATCAGCCAGCGCCTCGCCCGCCTGCTCGGCGGGATCATCACGGTCGAGAGCGCGGTGGGCCGCGGCTCGACCTTCACGCTCTGGCTGCCGATCCGCGAGGCGGGCGCCCCGCCCGTCGCGCCTGAACGCGCCGCATGAGCGCCACGCGGGTGCGGGATCATGTCCGGCCCATAGGCCAGCGCGCGATGGCGCCCCGAACGCGCCGCCTGAGCGGCCGGCGGTTGCATGGCGATCCTCCAGCGACGAAGGCCCCGCCTCGATCAGCCGAGGCGGGGCCTTCGCGTGTTGTCACTGTCCGTGTTACTGCCGACCGGCTCCCACCATCAACCGACTTCGGTCCTGTGCCACAAGTCGTTG
>DATCLK010000289.1:0-27450 GCA_036563975.1 Longimicrobiales bacterium
GATCGCGGCCGGCACACCCCCGGATCGGCCCCGCCCTGCCACCCGCCGGCGCACGCGGAGATCCTCCCACGCGCGATCCGCCAATCCCCGACAGCGCCGGATCCCGGTTCAGCTCCATGTTGTGGCCGCACGCGGCGTGGCGTGCGGCCAGCCGAACTCGCGGCTGCGCATCTGGCTGCCGGCGACGGTTCCGAGTCCGGCCGTCGCGGCGGACTGCATGCATTGGGGACCGGCCCTCGCGCTGGGGGCCCCGCGGAGGAGAGGACCATGACCTTCATCCGGCGCTTCGATGAGCTCGGGACCGCAGATGTGCCCGTGGCCGGCGGCAAGGGCGCGAACCTCGGCGAGATGACGCGTGCCGGCCTCCCCGTCCCCCCGGGTTTCGTGATCACCGTGGACGCCTACCGCCGCTTCTACGAGGCCGGCGGCGTTGGCGACGAAGTCTCAGCGCTGCTCGAACGCCTGGACGTGGATGATCCGGTCCAGCTCCAGCGCACGGCCGAGTCGCTCCGATCGCTGATCCGGCGCGCGCGCGTGCCGCGGGACGTGCGGGCTGCCATCCTCGATGCCTATCGCGCTCTGTCCGAGCACGCGGGCGTCGACGAGGCTTTCGTCGCGGTGCGCTCCTCCGCCACGGTCGAGGACACGGCGCAATTCTCCTTTGCCGGCATGTTCGAGAGCTTCCTCAACGTCCGCGGCGGCGACGAGCTGATCCGGCGGGTCAAGGACTGCTGGGCTTCCGCGTTCGGCGCCCGTGTGCTCTTCTACCGCATCAAGCAGGGAATGCGCGAGGAAGCGCCCATCGCGGTGATCGTGCAGAAGATGGTGAACGCCGAGAAGTCTGGCGTGCTCTTCACCGTCGACCCCGGAACCAACGATCCCACCCTGCTCGTCATCGAGGCGGCTTGGGGGCTGGGCGAGGTGGTGGTGGGCGGACAGGTCACGCCCGATCATTACGAGGTGAACAAGGAGACCCTCGAGATCGTGCGCAAGACGCCTGGCTACAAGGAGTTCATGCTGACGCGCGACGAGGAGACCGGCGAGAACGTCCGCGTCGAGTTGCCGGAGGAGCGGGCGAAGGCTCCCGTCCTGAGCGACGATGAGGTGCGCGCCCTCGCCGAGCTGGGCAGGAAGGACGAAGCGCACTACGGATTGCCGCAGGACGCCGAATGGGCGATCGAGGACGGGATGATCTACTTCGTGCAGACCCGGCCCGTCACCACGCTCAGGGAACGCGCCGAGCCCAGGAAACGCGCCGAGGCGCCCCCGCCGGCAGCCGAGGCCGCGCGCGCGGAGGAAAGCGCGGACCGGGTGCTGGTCAGGGGGCTTGGCGCGAGCCCCGGAATCGCCTCCGGCATCGTACGCGTCCTCGCCTCGCCGCAGGACGGCGGCAAGCTACAGCACGGCGAGATCCTGGTCACCACCCGCACCGCGCCGGACTGGGTGCCGATCATGCGCCGCGCCGCCGCGATCGTCACGGATGCCGGCGGCATGACATCGCACGCGGCCATCGTCTCGCGCGAGCTGGGCGTTCCCTGCATCGTCGGGGCGCGAGATGCCACGCGAACGTTGCGCGACGGCATGATGGTCACGGTGGATGCGCGGGAAGGGACCGTGCGGCCGGGTCAACGGCCGGGGGTGGAACGGCCCGTCACGGTCGCGGCCGCCCCGCGCGCCCCCGCAGCGATCACCGCACCCGCGCCGGTGACTGCGACCCGCCTCGAGGTGAACCTGGGCGAGCCGGAGCGGGCAGAGGAGGTCGCGCGGATGCCGGTGGATGGCGTCGGCCTGTTGCGTGCGGAGTTCATGATCCTCTCGGCGCTCGAGAACCGGCATCCGCGCCGCCTGCTCGAGGAAGGTCACGGGGACGAGTTCGTGGAGCGCATGGCGGAGAAGCTGCTCACGTTCGCCCGCGCCTTCCATCCGCGCCCGGTCCTCTACCGCGCGATGGACTTCCGCTCCAACGAGTTCCGCGGCCTCGAGGGTGGCGAGCGCTTCGAGCCGATCGAGGAGAACCCCATGATCGGCTACCGGGGCGCGTACCGCTACACGCGTGAGCCAGATCTCTTCGCACTCGAGCTACGCACCCTCGCGCGCGTTCGGGAGCAGTTCGACAACATGCATCTCATGATCCCCTTCGTGCGCACGGGATGGGAGTTCCGTGAGGTGAGACGGCAGATCGACGCGGCAGGGCTCGACCGCGGCCTCGAGCTCTGGGTCATGGCAGAGGTCCCGTCCATCACGTTCTGGCTCGACGAGTACGCACGCCAGGGAATCCACGGCGTCTCCATCGGCTCCAACGACCTGACCCAGCTCATGCTCGGCGTGGACCGGGATAGCGAGATCCTCGCCCCACTGTATGACGAGCGCGATCCTGCGGTGCTGAACGCGATCCACGCCATCATCCGCAGATGCAAGGAGCTGGGTATCGCCAGCTCGATCTGCGGGCAGGCGCCCTCGGTCTATCCCGAGTACGCCGAGATCCTGGTGCGCTGGGGGATCGACGCGATTTCCGTCAACCCCGACGCCGTCGAGCGGACGCGGCGCCACATCGCTGCGGCCGAGCAGAAGCTGCTGCTCGAGGAGGCTCGCAGTGCGGTGAAGGCCCGGGCTCGTCCTGACCGGTGGTGGCCGGAGCTCGCGGGGGACGGCCGCCCTGCCGACGGCCGGGCCGAAGCGCCGCGAGCCGGCGCCGTGCAAGTCGCTACGGAGCGATGGTCATCACTCTGACGCTGAATCCCGCCGTGGACCAGACGATGTTCCTCGAGCGGCTGACGCCCGGGGAGGTCGTGCGCGTCCGCGAAACCCAGCTCGATCCGGCCGGCAAAGGAATCAACGCCTCGCGCGTGGTGCATCGCCTGGGCTGGCCGACCATCGCATTCGCGTTCTCCGCGGGAGAGACCGGGCTCATGGTCGCCAGGGCGCTGGACGAGGAGGGTGTGCAGCACCACTTCGTCCGCGTGGACGGGCAGACAAGGATCAACATCACCGTGGTGGAGGAGGCAACCGGCCGCGCGACCAGCCTGTACGGCCCCGGGCCTGCGGTCAGCGCCGAGCAGCTCGCCGCGCTCGAGGGCCTGCTCCGGTTCTGGTTGCCGGCCGGCCGCGTCCTGGTGCTGGCCGGCAGCCTCCCTCCGGGCGCGCCCGAGGACACCTACGCCGCCTACATCGCCATCGCGCGGACGCACGGCGTGGCGACCATCCTCGACACGTCCGGCACCCCTCTCGCGCTCGGCCTGGTGGCCCGACCGGATGTCGTCAAGCCCAACCTGAGCGAGGCGGAGGAGCTGCTCGGCAGGGCGCTCCCCGACCTGGAGGCGGTCGTCGCCGGCGCACGCGAGATCGCATCGCGTGGCATCCGGGCCGTGATCATCTCGATGGGGAAGGCGGGCTCGGTGTGCGTGGAGGGCGAGCGTGCGTGGCACATCATCCCGCCTGAAGTCGAGCGGCGGAGTACCGTGGGATCCGGAGACTCGTTCATCGCCGGCGTGGCGATCGCGCTGGCCCGGGGCGACGATCTCGTGGATGGGCTGCGGCTCGGGACCGCCGCCGGCGCAGCCACGGCGACGACGTCCGGCACCGCGCTCGGCGATGCGGACGAGATCGCGCGGCTGCTGCCGCGCGTGCACATCGAAGAGATCCGGACGTGAGCGCGGCGACTCCCGCGGAGGGGGAGCGACGCCGCGCTCAAAAGGCCGCGCTGTGAGTTGCGCCGGGTCGACTCGACGTGGCGACGTCGTCCGCATCGTATGACCGGCTTGCGGGCATCTACGACCCGCTCGAGGCGCTCATGGCAGGGCCGCGCCGCCCCGTCGCCCCTCACCGCGCCGATGCGTCACGCCTCCGTCGGCTCGCCGCCCGTGCTGCTCTGCCGGGCGCCTTGGGTGCTGCTCCCCGCATCGTCCGGGGCCTCTGCCTGCTCCAGCCAGTAGGCCGGCTCATCCGGCGGCTCCGTCGCACGGAGCTGCGCGAGTCGTACGCGATCGCGCCGGCGCCGCAGGCCGAACAACGCGAGCAGGACGACCCCGGCGAACGCCCAGAACACGGCGGAGTGGGAGAAGAAGACCAGCCAGCCGTAACGCCTCCGTACGTGCCTGCGCCAGGCCTCTTCGAACTGCGGGAGCTGCAAACCGTAGGTTCGCCACAGCGCAGGCTCGAGCTCACCCTCCTCCTTCCAGCGTGCCAGGAACAGGCCGAGCCCGTGCGCTCCGCCGTGTTGCGCCAGGTACTCGATCGTGCTCGCGGATAGGAGGTACGCGAACCGTGCCTCCGCCTCGGATGCGGGCCAGGCCAGCGTGAGCGAATCCAGGGGCGGCGCGCGGCCCAGCAGGAAGGCGAGACGGAGCTGCCAGCCTGCCTCCAAATCCAGATCGCCCGCGGCCCAGCGGGCGTAACCCTCGTGGAACCAGCGCGGGATGTGTGCCGGCGCGAGATACCGGTGCAGCGCGATGTGCGCCAGCTCGTGCCGCAGGATGCGCGCGAGGTCCCCCGGCGCCGCTCGCCGCGATGCGTACGCGGGGAGCACGATCACGCTGGCCTCCGGCAACGCGATCCCGGCGCCCCACTCGGGTGCCTCGCCGCCAGTCAGCGAGTCGAAGCGCGCCGGGTCCGGAGCGAGGAAGATGTGCACGGGATCGTCCGCGGCGAGGACGTCTTCCGGGAGGGCGGGCAGGGCGGGCGCCGCGCTCACGGCGTCCAGGAGTCGCGTGGCGAGGACCGCCGCATCCCAGTGATGGACGACGAGCGCCCCGCGGGCCACCGAATCCGGTCCTCCAGCGGGGCGCTGCGCCACGACCGTGGTCGAGCCGGGGAGCGCAAGGGCGAACAGAAGCGTGATCGCGACGCCGGGCATCAAACCGGCCTTCCCTCCGCATCGCCGCGACCACGCGCCACGCCGCGCCCGCCGCACCATTATCCTGTCCGCCGCTTCGCTCGCGTCCCGCGGCGCGCTCCCCGTGGCGCGGCGGCACTTGCGCCCGGCGGGTCCTCGCTCGCGCCTGCCGGCGCGGGCGCATCGTCGGACGTCTCCGCGCCGCCATCTCCTGTCACCGGCGACTGGATGGCCTCCGCGCCGAGGAGAGCGAGCCGCTCCTCGCTCGTCAGGATCTGATCGACGCGAAGCAGGATGATGAGCCCGCGGGGGCCGCGCGCCAGGCCAGCGATGTACCGCGCCGCGAGGCCGCGGAACAGAGATGGCGGCTCGGAGACGTCGGTGGACGGAATGCGGACCACCTCCGTCACCTCATCGACGATCAGGCCGACCGTCTCCTCCCCGAAGCCCACCAGCAGCACACGCGTGTCCGGGCCCCGGCGCCCTGCCGGCAGCTCGAAGCGCTTGCGCAAATCCACGACGGGCACGATCACGCCGCGCACGTCGATGACCCCTTCGATGAACTCGGGTGCATGTGGGACTGGTCGCGGCGCTTCGAACGGGATCACCTCCTGGACCTGGTACACGTCGACGCCGAAGTCGTCCGTCCCGAGCCGGAACGCAACGATCGGAACGGCGCCGGCCGTGGCCGGTAGGTGGGACATGCGTACCTCCCTGGCATCCTCCGGCAGGTCGCCCCGGAACAGGTCAGCAGGCCGGAGCGACGCGATCACGCCTTCCTCGTCCTGCAGGAGCGGTTCATCCTCGAGCCGGCCATCCGGCCACCGCATGGCCGGTGCAGTGCCCGCCGTCGCGGACGGTTTCTCGACCACCCGCAGGACGGCGTCCACGGCGAGGGCGAAGCGTACGCGCCCTCGACTGACGACCAGCGCGGCCCCCGGGCGTGCGGTCTCGTCGCGCGAGAGCCCCAGGAGCAGCGCCGCGTCGATCACGGGGAGCCACTCGCCACGGTGCCGCAGCACGCCGGGGGTGTGGTCGGGAAACCCGGGCAGCGGTGTGAGCACCGGGTCCGCCACGACCTCCTCGACCTCGCGCGTGCCAATGGCAAAGCGCTCCCCGGCGAGGCGAACGAGGACGACACGCTCCGCAGCCGCAGCGTTCATCGCTGCTCCACGTGGTTCGTCACGCGCTCCACGATCGCCGGCGCGATGCGGTCCAACGACAGCACCTCGCGCGCGTAGCGGGCGGCCGCGCGGGGCATCCCGAAGATCACGGAGCTCTCGCGATCCTGTGCGATCGTCCACCCGCCGACCTCGCGGATCGCCCGCAACCCCTCCGCCCCGTCGCGGCCCATCCCGGTCAGCACCACACCGATGCTGCGCGGGCCGTAGTGCCGCGCGACCGCCGCGAAAAGCACGTCCGCCGCGGGTCGTACCCCCCACACGGGAGGGGTTTCCTCCAACGTCATCGTGATGCGCCCGCCGCGCCGGGCGAGGCTCAGGTGGACTCCGCCTGGCGCGATATAGACGTGACCGGCGCGTACCGGCTCATCCTGCACGGCTTCCTGCACGCGCACCGTGCTCACGCCGGCCAGCCGTTCCGCCAAAGAGCGCGTGAAGCGGGCGGGCATGTGCTGCACCACGAATACAGCCGCAGCCAGGTGCTCCGGCAGGCGCGGAATCAGCTCTGCAAGCGCACGCGGGCCACCGGTCGACGCGGCCACGGCTACGGCGTACGCCGGACTGCCATCCTCCGCCGCCGTCCGCACCGGCCGGCGCCGCCGGCGCACGCGCGGCCGTCCACGCTCCGGGATGACCACAGGGAGGTTCGCGATCTGCGCCATGGCGGCCGCGCGGAGGGCATCCAGCAAGCGCGCCCTCAACTCTTCGACGTTCCGCCGCTCGTCGCCACCCGGCTTGACCACGAAGTCCACCGCGCCGTAGTCCAGCGCGCGCAGAGTCGGCTCGGCGCCGCCGTGCGCGGACAGGATGACGACCGGCCGCGGCGCCTCGCTCATGATGTAGCCCAGCGTGTCCAGCCCGCCCAGGTCGGGGAGCTCCAGGTCGAGCGTCACGAGGTCCGGGTCGTGCTCGTGCAGGAGCCGGATCGCCTCGTAACCCGTGCGCGCCTCGGCGATCACGCGGAACTCGCCGGATCCCTCGATGATCTCGACGACGAGTTCACGCATGAGCGCGCTGTCCTCGACGACCAGCACGGTCGCCGGGCATGCCCGCCCCACTTCTGCGCGCTCATAGGCTGACATCGGGCTGTTGCACCGAGGTCACCAGGATCCTGCCGTCCGCTGGGGTGACGAACACCGAACGCCCGTGCTCGCCGCCCACGTCTTCGCCCCTCAGCGGGATCCCCGCCGCCTTCAGCGCGGCGCGTGCCGCGACAATGTTGCGCATCCCCAGCGTCGCCCCGCTGGTGGCCAGGAGCTGGGGGAACATGTTGGCGCCGCCCACCAGGCGCGCGTACAGCCGCTCGCGCGCCGCGCCCTCCGCCTCCATGAGCTGGATCAGGTGCGGGACCGCCGTGGTCGCGAACCGCCCAGGCGCGCCAGGATGCCGGGCAGCGCTAGGATCCGGCAGCAGCACGTGTGCGAGGCCGGCGACCCGGCGCCCCGGATCGTACAGGACCACCGCAACGCAGGAGCCCAGGCCCAACGCGACCAGGACCGCGCCAGGCTTCGCGACCCGTGCTTCGCCCACCCGGACCACGAGCCGCTGCTCCACCCGCACCGCAGCCGACCCGATCATATGCGTTGATAGATCCGCTCGCGGGGCGCCACCTGCCGAAATGCCGCTGCAGCAGGCCCGACCAGCGTCTCCACCTTGCCGAGCACGAGATAGCCGCCGGGGACCAACGCGTCCCTGAATCGCACGAACAACTCCTCCTGCACCGCTCGCTCGAAGTAGATGATGACGTTCCGGCAGAGGATGAGGTGCTGCCCCTGCGGGAACGGGTCCTTCATGAGGTCCAGCCCGCGGAATTCGACCAGCCCCCGCGGCTCCGGCCGGAGCCGGTACCGGGTCCCCGGCTCAAACCAGCGTCTTCGCAGTTCCTCCTCAGTGTCGCTCAGGGCGAGCTCCCCGTACTCGCCACGCCGGGCGATCTCCAGACTCTCTTCGTCGATGTCCGTGCCCAGGATCGCGAACCGGCGGGCGACACGCCGGGCGCTCTGCGCACCGCCCAGCGCTTCCAGCAGCATGATGGCGACAGAGTATGCCTCCTCGCCCCCGGCCGTTCCAGCACTCCAGATCCGCACCGGCCGCGCATCCAGCGCGAGCAGCTCATCCAACACCCGCTCGCGCAGCGCCGCCCACACCTCGGGGTTGCGGAAGAACTTGCTGACGTTGATGACGATCGCCGCGAGCAGCCGCTGATACTCGGCTGGATCCGCCCGGAGCAGCTCAGCGTAATCCCGGTACCGGTGAACACCACGGGCACGCATCCGAACCGCGATGCGCCGCCTCAGACACTTCTCCTTGTAGCCGTCGCAGCGCAGCCCGGAATCCAGCTCTACCTGCCGCTTCAGCGCCTGCAGCTCCCGCGCATCGACCTCATCGAGCTCCCCATCCGCCAGCGGCAACGATGGCAGCACGGACCGGGTCGCCCCGCGCACCCGTCTACCCGGCAACATGCGCCACCGCTTCGAGGTTGTTCCGGACGACCTCGTTGGCAGGATTCAACTCGAGCGCGAAGCGCCAGCAGCGCAGCGCCTCGTCCCGGTTGCCCTGTTTGTAATAGACGTTCCCGAGCTTGGTGTAGATGTCGTCGCCCAGGCGCGGATCGATCTCGAGTGCCCGCTTGTAGTGCTCGACCGCTGCCACGAAGTCGCCACGCCGGTATGCGATGTCTCCGAGGTTCTTGTGCACCTGCGGCAGACTCGCATCGAGCTCGGCCGCTCGCTCGTAGTAGCGCTCTGCCCGGTCCAGGTCCCCTTGCCGCTCGGCGACCGCACCCGCCAGGAGGTGGAGTGGCGCGCAGTCCGGATGCGTCGCCACGCCCTCCTCGATCGTGGACTGCGCCATGTCGAGCCGCCCCGCGAGGCCCGCCACCAGTGCGGCGTAGTGGTAGAACGGCGGCTTCGGCGTGTCGCCCGGCTTGAGCCGCAACTGGTATTCGGCCAGGGTCTCCGTCGCCCCGTCCGTATCGCCCGTCGAGATGTAGACCGCTGCCCTCATCAGCGCCACGTTCGGCGTGGCCGGCCGCAGGGCCTCCGCTTCGTGCAGCGCGAGCAAGGCATCTTCGGCGCGGCCCAGGCGCATGAACGCGAAGGCGAGGTTCACGAAGGCAGCATAGCTGGCACCGGATGCCTCGACGAGCATCTTCAGGCGCCGGACAGCTTCCCGCTCCTTTCCCTGCCGCAGCGCGAGCAGCGCGAGGTGGAAGCCCGCGCTCGGATCATCCGGGCGCATCTCCAGCACCTGCCGAAACTCGCGCACCGCGTCGTCGATCATCCCCGCTCGATAGAACGCGACGCCGAGATTCCGGTGCTCGGCCACCTCCACCTCGCGAACGCGATTCCCGTTCGCCCGCGGCACCCGCGCGCCCATGCGGTGCGCGAACCCGGCCTGGATCAGACCGAAGATGGCCTTCCCCACATCGAACTCGGCCAGGCCTGTCTCGTCGGCGATCTCCTGCACCGTGCGGGTGCCATCGAGCAATGGCAGGATCTGCTCCTGCTCCGGGGTCAGCTCGACCCCCGCGTTGCGTACCCGCTCCTGCTCGACCTCGAAGATCAGGTCCAGGGACGGGATCTTCTTGGCGATCAGGCTCCATTCATCCACCCGCCGCGCGGCCTCGAGCAGCAGGCTCTCGGGGTTGATCGAGGCGAGGTGTTCCCCTTCCGGCGGGGTCTGGCCGACCTCGAAGTAGAAGGTACCCTGCGACCAGGTGAAGAGATGGTAGACCGCCTCTTCGATTTGCTGCTGGATGTAGCGCTCGAGCTGCTCCGGCTCGATCAATCGTCGCTCGATCAGGATCTGCCCCAACCGCAGATCCGGGTTCCGGGACTGTTGATCTACCGCCCGCCGCAACTGGTCGTGCGTGATCACGCCGTCGCGCACCAGCAGGTCCCCCAGCCGGTCGCGCCGGTTCACGACACGCGCAAACGTGATGCGCCCCTGGTCGAAGTAGATCTGGCCGAAGTTCGACCGGTCCGTGATCGAGAGGCAGCCGGTCTTCTGGCCGAGCGCCAGCAACTGGCAGACGTCGGCCAGACTCGCTTCTTTCAGGCTCCCCTTGATCGCCATGGGCCTACTCCAACTCCTCGATGACCCAGTCGGACGGGTAAGGCCAGTTCCAGACGATCTTCTCGCGCGTCAAGAACCACTCGTCCTGGTGCCGGGCGGTCGACTGGACGGAGACCGGCGCCGCATTGAGATCTCCGCCCAGCCCGAGGTCCCCATCCCAGTCCAGCAGCGTGAAGCCCTCGACCGGCGGCGGCGGCAGATCCACGACGAGTCCGCTCTCCAACCGCGTCCGCAGCCGCTCCTGGAACCCCGCGATCTGGCCGGGCTGGCGCCGCGCCGCGAAGGCGAGCTGCGCGCCCGAGCGGTGCAGCGCGTCGAACAGGTGGAATAGCTCCTCCTGGGCGCGTTCCGTCTCTGCGAGCGTATCCACATCGTCGATCAGCAGCGCATCCGCCCGCCGGTAACAGCCTCGCCAGCTATCCACACGGTTGTGCTCGAGCGCTTCGATCAGCTCGGCCACGAACGCGCGCCCGGCCACGTAGGCCACGCGCATCTGCGGATAGCGCGCCTTGAGCTCCGAGCCCAGCGTCGCGAGCAGAATGCTCTTGCCGGAACCCTGCGGGCCGTGCACGAACAGCGGGTTGTAGCGCTTGCCCGGTTGCTCTGCGACCGCAGCCGCCGCGCGCACCGCGAACAGCTCCGCCGCCAGCGGCAACTTATCGAAGGTGTAGCCGGGCGGCGGCGCGGGCAGCGGCCGTGCCCGCTCCCGGACCTGGCCCAGCAGGTCCTCCGCATCCGCGATCCGGTCGGGATCGCGCAGGATCTCGACCTCGGCCAGCTCGGGCGCGCCGGGCTCCAGCGCCTGGATCTCCGCGACGATCTCACGCAGCCGCTCCACGTCCGCCTCGTAGCCGCGGATAAGCGGCTCCACGTCCTCGCCGGCCGCCGCCCGACGGCGAGCGCTCTCCAGACGTCGCGTCCGGTACCCTTCCGCTTCCCAACGGCGGATCGCCTCGGCGAGCTGCCGCTCCGCCGGGGATTCCTGCGGGATCACGACGTCGACGCCGCCGATCTCCCTCAGGAACTCCTCGAACTCGTCTCCGGTCGTCGCGGCCGGACGCACAGTCCCGCCCCCACCCATCAGCGCCGCCACCTCCTCCGCGGTCACCAACCTCCCCTCCAGCTCCTGCACCGCGATCAGCCGGTTCAGCGCGCCCTGCAGCTCCCGCACGTTGCCGAAGACCACCCGCGCCAGTGCCTCCGCAACGCCCGGCGCCAGCGTCTGCCCCCGCTCTTCCGCCTTCCGCCGCACGATCGCGACGCGCGTCTCGTAGTCCGGCGCGCCGATGTCCACGATCAGCCCCCCGGAGAAGCGCGACTGCAGCCGCTCGTCCAGCCCGTCGATCTCGGGCGGCGGACGATCACTGGCCAGGACGACCTGCCCGCCTCGCGACGACAGCGTATCCCACGCCCGCAGCAGCTCCTCCTGCATCCGGTGCCGGCCGGCCAGGAACTGCACGTCATCGAGCAGCAGCAGCCCGGTCTCGCTCAACTGCAGTCGGAACGCGTCCCGCTTCCCTGCCTCGATCGCGGCCGTGATCTCGTCCATGAAGTGCTCGAGCGTATCGTAGACCACGCTGATCTGTGGATGGATCCGCCGCGCGTGGTGGCCGATCGCGTTGATCAGGTGCGTCTTCCCCAGCCCCGACGCGCTGTAGATGAACAGCGGGTTGTACGACACACCCGGCGACTCCGCGACTCGCCGCGCCGCCGCGGCTGCCAGCCGGTTCGCCGCCCCGACGACGAACGCCTCGAACGTGAAGCGAGGATCGAGCTCCAGCCAGGCCATCTCCGCTCCTTATCTCGCGCCCCCGGGCTTGTTGATGCCCTGGCGGAACGTGTTCGCGACCCGCCGCAGCGTCAGCTCGCTCACCGTCCGCAACGTATCGAACACCCCCACACCATTCACCGCCACCGCCGGCAGTGACGGCACATTCCGGAAATTCAGGATCTCATCCAGCTCAGCTACCGGGAGTGCGCCGGCCACGTCCTGCTTGTTGTATTGGATGACCATTGGCATGTCACGTACGTTCACGCCATGTTCCACCAGGTTCTCGTGCAGATTGCGCAGGCTCTCGATGTTCTCCTCGAGCTGGCCAGGCTGTGAATCGGCCACGAAGACCACGCCGTCCGCGCCGCGCAACACCAGCTTCCGCGTCGCGTTGTAATAGACCTGCCCCGGAACCGTGTAGAGCTGGAGCCGCGTCCGGTACCCCGAGATCGACCCCAGGTCCAGCGGCAGGAAGTCGAAGAACAACGTCCGATCGGTCTCCGTCGCCAGCGAGATCATCTGGCCGCGGCGATCTTCCGGCGTCGTCGCGTGGATGTACTGCAGGTTCGTCGTCTTTCCCGACCGGCCGGGACCGTAATAGACGATCTTACAGGTGATCTCGCGGGTCGCGTGGCTGACGAGCGCCATCACCCGCCTCCTGCCTGATCCGGCGCCAAGGCCCGGTCCAGTCCAGCCTCGAGCTCTCGCTCGAAGCTCGCGGCATTCACTGCCGGTAGCGACTCGCCGAACTCGGGCAGAGCACGGACCTGCGCAGCCAGCTTATTGAAGAACAGCTCCACGAGACCGAGAGTCGAGTGCTCGTCGAAGATCGCCACGAGGATCAACGTTTCTGCGGGCGTCGCGAAGGGCGCGAGGAACAGCTGCGACCTGCGCCCCGCGTGATGCATGTACCGCCAGCGTCCAGCGCCCGTGAGCTCCGCGAGCGCGTGAGCCGACGCGTTGGTCGCCGCCGCCAGCGCGGCGACGTTCATCACGTGATAGCGGCCAACAAAGCCATGCTGCGCCAGAACCTGCCCACTCGCGTTGACCAGCAACGCAATGCGCGCCCGTGCCTCGCGCACGAAGCTGCGCATGGGCTCACGCAGCAGCTCGTTGAGACGCGCGATGTCGGCCCGCCTCATTGCAGCGCCTCCACAGCTCGATCCACCTCCAGGCGGATCAACCCGAGCTGCGCATCCCGGTCCGCGACCACGACGACGATCAACTCCCGCCGCCCCGCGACCACCAGATGCCCATCCTCCGTCTCGAGTTGGAACGAACCCAGGCCGCCCAGCGCGGCCTGACGCACCGCCTCGTCCGTGCGCCGGAACAACGACGCGGTGAGCGCCGCCACGGCCGTGGCCGACGCGCCCGTGCCCAGCTCCGACGCCACCGGCACGCCCGCCTCCGCGTCCACGATCATCGCGCTGCGGACGCCGGGGACGTGGCTGAGTCGGTCCAGCGTGCTGGCGACGGTGTCGCTCATACGACCCCCTCGGCGAGGAACCGCCGGGCCAGCTCCGCCGCCCGCTCGGCCGTCCGCAGCACCCAGCCGACCGGCGTGCCACACTCAGTGGCGACGAGAAGGAGCAGGTCTTCCTCCAGCGGCGAGACGTGGAGCAGCGCCCGGTCCGTTTCGATCAGGATGCCGCGCCAGCGGCCGATCGACAGCAGGGCCGCCGTACGTGCCGCTTCTTCCGCGGCCGGGCCGACCGCCGCACCCAGCGCCTCGCTCCGCGTCGTCCCGCCCGCGCGGACGGATCCAGCCAGGATCAGCCCCCGCCCGTCCAGCAGGAGCGCGCCGAGGAACGGCGCCTCTCTGCTCAGTGGCTCGAAGACGCGGGCGGGGTCCCGGCCACCGGCGCCGGGCACCTTCGCGGCTTCCGCCGGGGAGCGCTCCGCCTTCGTAGCCGCGCCTGCGGCAGGCTGCGCCGCGGCGGCCGCCTGCGGAGCCGTCTCGACGCTCTCCGCTGCCGCTGGGGGAGCGGGCGGCTGCGCGACCTCTTCCCCACGCTCCGCTGCCGCTGCGGGCGGCTGCGTTGTCGCGCCAGGCTGCGCGGCCGTCTCTGCACGCCCCGCTGCCGCTGCGGGCGCGGAGCTTCCGGCGCCGTTCCGTGCCTCGGGCGGGGGCGGCACCGGGGCCTCGGAGCCGTTCGCCGTCGCTGCGGTCTGCGACGCCGCGCCGCTCCGCGCCAGGTGCCGTCGGAGCACCGCCAGGGCCTCCTGCACGGCCGGATCGCCGGGCCGCACGAGCGCCGCGCGTTCCAGGTGCCGGCCCGCCGACGCGTACTCGCCGCGCTCGAGGTGGAAGAAGCCCAACCCCCGATGCGCGTCGAAGTTATCCGGATCCAGTCGAGCCGTAATGGCCCATTCATCCGCCGCCCGCTCGCGCTCGCCGAGCTCGAGGTAGATGCGGGCGAGCAGCAGGTGCCCATCCACGGAGCCGGGGCAACGCTCGAGACCGCGCAGGCACAAGCGCAGCGCCGCCTGCGTCTTGCCCATGCGGCGATACGCTTCCGCCAGCGGGAGGAAGGATGGCGAGCCCGGATCGCGCGCCACCTCCTCGCTCCACCGCTGGAGATCAGCCGTTCCCGGCCCGTTCCGCATCCTGCGCCCCCTCCTGCGCGAGGACCTCGTTGAGGGTTCGCACCGCCGCCAACGCGCTCCCTGCCAACTGGCGCCGTCGGCCGTTTCCGCCCAGCCGCAGGAACGCGGCGAACGCGCCGGCCGCGCGCGCAAGATCACCGGTACGGATAGCCGCCATTCCCAGGTCGAAATGCGCATCCGGCGAATGCGGGTTCAACGCCACCGCGCGCGCCAGCGCTTCCGTCGCCGCCCGCATCCGCCCTTGCTCCGAGTACGCCCGGCCCGCCAGCAATGCGAGCTCAGGCCGGTCCGGGTGCGCTGCCTGCAGATCCTCCGCGCACCGCGCCGCCGCATCGACCTCGCCGCGTTCCAGCAGATCCTCGACCTCGCGGATGGCCTGCTGCAGCTCCCGCTCTGCCAGCGGGGCCGTGCGTTCCCGGATCTTGATGACTCCGGTGCTGACGAGGCCGTAGGCGATCTTTGCGACATCGAAGGTGCTGCGACCGAGGTTCGCCGCGATCTGCCGCAGGTCCTGCTCCCCGTCGATCTCGGCGAGCACCTCCCATTCATCGGGTCGCAGATCGAGCATTGGACCATCGCCATCGCCAACGGGCGCCAGCACGGGCACCGCTTCCTCGTTCGGGATGCGGGGCTCGAGCCGAGACCACTCGTCGATGCGGCGCGCGCCCTCCATCAGCAGGGATTCCACGCGCACCTGCACGCCGCGCACCCGGTGCGGGTTCAGCTCCGCGCACTCCTCGAATCGGAAGCGCCCCTCTTCCCACCCCATCACCTCGTAGAGCGTCTCCTCGATCTGGAAGCGCAACTGACGGCGCATGTCCTCCTCCGTCACGCTCCCCATCTCGAGGAGGATCTCGGCGAGCCGACGCGCAGGATTCTGGCGTTGTAGTTCGAGCGCGCGTTCGAGCTCCCGCTCGGTGATCTTTCCCGCACGCAGGAGCAGTTGCCCGAGACGCCGCGTCGAGCGCCGCTGCATGCTGAACACGATGAGGCCTCGCTCGAAGTGCACGACCACCTCATCGTTCCGGCGCTCGGACCGGACGGTCAGCACTCCGGTTTTCCGGGCGAGCTCCAGGAGCTGGAGCACGTCCTGGATGCTCATCTCCTGCAGCGGCCCCTCGATCGCCATCGCTCGTTACGCCACTTCGGTCTTGATGCGCCGCGCCCGTTCGAGCCCCGCGCGCGCTCCCGCGTGCTCGGAGTCGAAGCGGAGCACGCGGCGGAACGCCATTGCCGCTTGATCGACCCTGCCCGCCTCGAGCAGCGCTTCGCCCAGCCGCGTCAGCGCCTCGAGGTGGTAGGGATCCGTGCTGAGCAGATCGACGAGCACATGGATCACGGATTGGAGCCGGCCGCGCTTCCTCTCCACCTCCGCCAACGCAAGCGCTGCTTCGCCGTAGCTCGGCAGCAGGTCCAGCGCGGACCGCAACTCTCGCGCGGCCTCCTCGAGCCGCCCGGTCGCCTCCAGAACCCGCGCCAGCGCCACGTGCGCGGCGGCTGCCGCCCCGTCCAGCGCGATCGCGTGCCGGAGCACGCTCTCTGCTCCCTCGGCGTTGCCTGCCGCATGGCGTGCCTGGCCGAGTTCCACCCAGAGCGAAGCATCGTCGGGGTCGGCTGCGGCCGCCTGCTCCAGCAGCGCCGCAGCGCGCTCGTGCTGGCCGGCTTCAGACAGCGCACGGGCGAGGAGTCGCATGCCGCCGACGTCCTCACGCGCCATCTCGTGCACGCGCGTCGCCGTGCGGAGCGCCTCGGCCGTTCGCCCGAGCATCAGCAGTGAACGGGTGATCCCGGCCAGCGCGGTGCGCAGCTCGTCGGCACGCCCCTCCGCGCCGGGCTCGCTCCCGGCCGCCTCCAGAATGCGTCGCGCCGCCTCGAAGCGCTCCAGCGCTTCGCCCGCCAATCCCTGGCCGAGGTACACCTCGCCGAGCAGCAGCAGCCCCTCCGCATCCTCGCCCCCCTTCGCAGCCCCGTGCTGCCCGTCCGGCGCCTGCGGCGTGTCCCGTGCACCGCCCTGGACGGGGGCCGCCGCCCCCTCACGCGCGTGGGTCGAGGCCGTGGCCCCAGGCGCGCCGGGCGCCTCCCCTCCTGGCGCCGACCCGGCCGGTCCGGCGGCCCCCGCCGTGAGCTCCGCGAACGCCGCATCCAGCGCGTCCTCTTCCACCTCGAAGGACGACGCGCCCGCAGCCGCCACCATCGGCTGCTGCGCGATGTCCAGGTCCGGTGCGAGGACGCGGCCCTCCTCGAACTGGAGGTCGATCAGGAGCCGGAACCGTGGAGCCGGGAAGTAGGGGTCCAGCTCGAGCGCGCGCCGGGTCTCACGTAGCGCGCCCTGGTAGTCCCCGAGTGCAGAGAGCGCGAACGCGAGCTGGTAGCGCGCCTCCGCGGAGTTCGGGTCGAGATCGACGGCGCGAACGAACGCAGCGCGCGCGTCCTCGCGACGACCCAGCTCCATCAGCACGGCTCCCAGGCCGGTCCACGCCGCTGCGTCACGCCGGTCCAGCTCGAGCGCATGCCGGTAGGCCTCCAGCGCCTCGCCGTGGCGCCCGCACCGCGCGAGCATGAGCCCGAGATTCCGCCAGACGTCTGCGGGCGCGCGCCCTCCTTCCAGCGCCTGCCGGAACGCCTCCTCGGCACCCGCCGGGTCGCCCCGGTGGATGCGGACCACGCCCACGTTGTTCCACGACAGCGCGTAGCGCGGGTCGAGCTCCAGCGCCTTCCGATACGCCCGCTCCGCCGCCTCGAGCTCGCCGCTCTGGTGCGCGGCGACGCCACGCTCGTTCCAGAGCTTCGGGCTCCCTTGCTCCGTCGCGAGCAGCGCGTCGTAGAGCACGGCCGCTTCTGTCCCCTTGCCCAGCAGCAGGAACAGCTCGGCCCGTGCCTGATTCACGAGATTGGCGTCCTCGCCTCGCTCCAACGCCCGCTCGAACTCGCGCGCGGCCTCCTCGTAGAGCCGGCGCTGCCGCAGCGCGAGCCCGATGTTGTAGTGGGCCAGCGCGCCCTCCACCACCTCCGGACGCGGCGCCCGGTCGCCCACCAGCTCGTCGTAGCGCGCCGTGCTGAACTGGTCCAGCGAGAGGTTCGCTTCCGATTTCGCAATGCTCGGGTTCAGCTCCGTCGCCCGCGCGCGCGCCGCGTCCGCGCGCGCAACATCCCCCTGGTCACCGTAGACGAAGGCGAGCAGGTAGTGCGCTTCGGCGAGCTCGGGATCCAGGGCCACCGCGCGCTCGAGCGCCTCGCGCGCCTCGACGTTCGAGCCGCGGCTGTAATGGAATTCGCCGAGGTTGAGATAGACCTTCGCGTTCCGCGGGTCTCGGGACGCTGCTTCGTTCAGCTCCGCGAGCGCCGCCTCGAGATGCCCCCGGTTGCGCTCGGCCCGCGCGAGCTGGAGCCGGAGACCGGTGTCGTTGGGATGCAGCGCAACCAACTGGCGCAGCTCCCGGACAGCCGCCGCGGCATCGCCGCCGTACAGGTAGGCACGCGCCAGGCGCCGCCGTGCCGCTTCGTCCGACGGATCCGTCTCCAACCTGGCGCGCAGCCGGTCTACCAGCTCGTTGTAGTAGCCGGTGTGGAAGTAAGCGATCTGGATGTTCCTCTGCGCCACCTGCATGCGCGGGTCCAGCTCGAGCGCCTGCTCGAACTGGCTGATCGCCTCTTCCAGCAGGTCCTTGTAGTAGTAAACGACCCCGAGATTGTTGTGGGCTCCCGCATCCCGCGGATTGATCCGCCGTGCGAGCCCGCGCAGCAGCTCCAGGTCACGCGCGGAACGAACCGCCCCTCCGCGCCTGCCCCGCCGCGCCGCCGCGTTCGCAGCGGCGCCGTTCTCTGCTGCATCCGGCGACCACGGGAGCTCTGGCTCCTCGTATCCGACCCCGGCGGGAGCCTCGGCATGCACCGCGGCTGCGTAGGGGTGTACGCTCATGGCTTCTCGAGGCGCATCGCGCGCAAGATCACGCGCAAGGAAGCGTTGTCCGGCAGCAGCAGGAAATGCCCGCGCACGGGCTCCTGGCGCTCGTCGATCTGGAACAGCGTATCGATGCAGAGGACGTGTTCCTCCACCGCACCGAAGTTGAGGTAGCTCGCCGTCAGCACCGCCGCGGCCATGTCGATGGCCAGGCTGGGCACCGAGGTGAGGAGTAGCATGCCCAGGAGCTCGGAGAGCGCATTCAGGTACGCCCCGCCGAGGATGTTGCCGGCTTCCTTCAGGGCTGATTGCTCCAGCTCGCCAAACCCCTCGGGGAACGGGACGTGATGCCGACCGAGCAAGATGGCGCCCAGCCGGCTCGCGGTCGGCGCGGGGAACACCTGCACGGTACGGCCTGTCAGGTCGCCGAAGACCTGCATCACCACGGCCGCAATCACCTGGTCCGGCTTGCCGATCAGCTCGGGCACGTCTTCGATCGGCACGATCCGGGTCTCCGGCACTTTGACTGTGATCCGCCGGTTGGTGAGCTGGGACAACGCCGTGGCCGCGTGTCCCGCCCCGATGTTGGCGACCTCGCGCAGGCCATCGAGCTGCAGAGCGCCGAGCTCGCGGACATCGATCATGCTCGCCCCCTCAGAGAACACTCGTGGGATCCAGCACCAGCGCAGGCCGACCATCGGCGAGCAACGTGACGCCGGAGAAAAGCGGCAGCGCGCCGACCGGCGCGTCGAACCGCTTGACGAGAATTCGATCCCGGCTGACGAGCCGGTCCACTGCAAGCGCCGCGCGGCGCTCGCCCACCTGAGCGATCACCGCGGCGGCGTCACCGCCCACCATCGGCGCCCGCAGCACTTCGCGCAGACGCACGAGCGGCATCACCTCCCCGCGCAGCCGCAGGACCTCGCGCCCTCGCACGCGACCCACCATCTCGTCGCCCAGCTCCACTGCTTCTGCGATGTGGGTCAACGGGATCGCGTACGTCTCCCCGCCGATCTGCACTCGCAGCGCCTGGATCACCGCGAGTGTGAGGGGCAGGCGCAGCGTGAAGCGGGTCCCGCGGCCCTCCTCCGTCCGCATCTCCAACGCTCCCCCCAGGCGGCGTACCGTGTTCACCACGACGTCCAGACCCACACCGCGCCCGGAGATCTCGGTCACCTTCTCCGCTGTCGAGAAACCGGGGCGGCTCATGAGGCGTAGCAGCTCCTCGTCGCTCAACTCGGCGGGCGCGCCGTCCGGGATCAGGCCCGCGGCCCGGGCGCGCTCCGCGATGCGCGCGCGGGAGACGCCCCGCCCATCGTCCTCCACGCGGATCACCACGCTGGAGCGCTCGCGGGCCGCCTGCAGCAGCAGCCGGCCCCGCTCCGGCTTGCCGCGCGCCCGTCGCTCTTCCGGCGGCTCGAGCCCGTGGTCCACCGCGTTGCGCAGCAAATGGAGGAGCGGCTCGGCGAGCTGATCGAGGATCGCCCGGTCGATCTCGATCTCCCGCCCCCGGATCTCGAAATCCACCTGGCGGCCCAGCTCTCGCGCCGCCTCCCGCACCAGCCGCGGAAAACGGTCGAACACGTCGCCCACCGGCACCATCCGCATCCGCAGCACCGTGTGCTGGAGGTCTCCGATCAGCCGCTCGAACCGGTCTGCCAGCTCGGTGAGGGCCTTTCCTCCTTCCGCCGCCATCTCGCGCAGCCTTCCCGCCAGCACCGCCAGCTCGCCGACGCCGTCCGAGAGCTCGTCCAGCACACCGAGGGCGACCCGCACGTGCCGCCCGGCCATGTCCAGCGGTTGCCCGACGCCCGGCGCGGCGCCGCTCTCGCGGGCGGCAGCGCCCACCGCCGTCGCGGCCTCCCCCGCTGGCAGCCCGCCCTCGAACCGCACATCCACCACGTCACCCGCGGCGCGCGCCGCCCGCTCCAGGGCAGCGCGGTCCGCGTCCGCAGGGAACCACAACCGCAGGACGCCCCCCGCCCAGTCCAGGCCCGGCTCCGCTGGCTCCGAGCGGAGGACCGGAGCCACGGCAGCCGCGTTCCGCATCACCAGCAGCGCCCTGGCGGCGGCCATCGGCGCGTCCGGCCGGATCACGACCCGCATCACCAGGGCGCGCCCGTCCACCGCCCCGCCGCCCTGCTCGCCTCCCGCCGAGCCATCACCATCCTGGCCACCGGGCAGGTCCGCCCCCTCCCCGGCCCTCGCCTCACCAGGCGCCGCGGTCCGGCCCCGTTCCCCCCGGCCGGTCCGGCCGCGCCGCGCCGTCGGCGCACCCGCCGCCTCGCCCCCCGCGACCGCCCGCTCCACCGCGGCCTCCAGGACATCCGCCGCCGCGAGAAGCTCGTCCACCAGGGCTCGGTCGACGCGCCGCCGCCCGCTCCTCACCTCCTCCAGCCGGTCCTCCAGCTCATGTGCGAGCCGCGCGACGTCGTCGTACCCGATCGTCGCGGACATCCCCTTGATCGTGTGGGCCGCGCGAAACGCCTGGTCGAGTGCCTCCCCGCCCCACCCCTCCGCCTCAAGCGCCTGGAGGCCGCGGCTCAGGACCGCCAGATGCTCCCGTGTCTCGGACAGGTAGAGCTCGCGGTAGCGCCCGAGATCCATCCCTCGCCGCCTCTCCTCAGCCGAGCACGCGCTGAACCGCCTCCAGCACCCGCGACGGCTGGAACGGCTTCACGATGAAGTCCCGAGCCCCTGCCTGGATCGCCTCCACGACCAGCGCCTGCTGCCCCATCGCGCTGCACATCACGATCCGGGCTTTCGGATGCTCCTTGATGATCTCGCGCACCGCGTCGATGCCGCTCATGTCCGGCATCACGATGTCCATCGTCACGAGATCCGGCTGCAGCTCGCGGTACTTCGCGACCGCCTCCGCACCCGTCTCCGCCTCCCCCACGACCTGGAACCCCGCCTGGCGCAGAATGTCGCCGAGCACCGTCCGCATGAAGATCGCGTCATCGCAGATCAGAACCGTTCGTTCCATGGAGCCCTCGGTGATGCCGCAATCCGCGTCTCACGAAAGCAGCCTCTGCAGGAGATGGGCGGCGTCCAGCAAGAGAAACGGCGCTCCGCCGTGCGTTCCGATCCCGATCAGGTCCGCCCGATCGATGTCCAGCGCGCGCAACGCCGCGGCATCCATGACCAGCTCGTCCACGGCAGCGCGCCCAACGCCGAGCATCCGCTCCACGGCGAACGCAGCCACGCGGGCACCGTCCGCGACCACGAGCAAACGGTGATCCTCGTAGGCGCACGAAGGCCCCAGCGCGAGCAGCGCGCCCAGATCGAACACGGTGAGCACACGCCCGCGCAGGTTGACCAGGCCCGCGACCGCCGCATCGCACCCGGGCAGTCGCGTCAGTGGCCGGGGAGCGAGCACCTCCCGTACCGCGCCGAGCGGCAGCCCGAAGCGGTGCTCGCCGCAAGCGAACAGCACCGCGTCCGGAATCTCCGGAGAAGCACCGACCGCCTCCCCCGCCAGGGCGGAAGCCGCGTACATCCGAGTGCGACGGTGTGAAAAAAGGGGTGGGAACTCCCGGGGGTTGGGTGAGACAAAATAGCGACTCTGGACGGCCGGGGTCAACTCCCCGTTTGCGTCGGCCGGCCCGGCACTCCCTCTCCGGAGGTCCGGCGTGCCCACTCTGCCGCGGCCGCGAGGTCCGGCGGCAGCGGGCTGCGGAACACCAGCCTCTCGCCCGAGCGTGGATGGCGAAACGCAAGTTCCGCCGCGTGCAGGAACTGCCGCGGCACCCGCCGCGCCAGCGCCTCCGCCCACCGCCGGTCCGGCCCGCTGATCCCGCGCTCCGCGCCAGCGCCGTACACGCGGTCCCCGACCACCGGATGTCCGATGAAGGCGAGGTGGACGCGGATCTGGTGGGTGCGGCCCGTGTCCAGCTCCGCCCACAGCAGGTCCGCAGCGCGCCACCGCTCCAGCCGCCGCAGCCGCGTCCGCGCCGGCCGTCCCCCCGCCACCACCGCCATGCGCTTGCGGTCCGCACGCGCGCGCCCGATCGGCGCCTCGACCACCCGCTCCTCCTCGTCCAGGTGGCCCCACGCCGCCACCAGATACGAGCGCCGCACCTCTCGCCGCTTCAGCGCCGCACTGAGCGCGCGATGCGTCGCATCGTTCTTCGCGACCAGCATGAGCCCCGACGTGTCCCGGTCCAGGCGATGCACGATCCCGGGCCGCAGCACGCCGCCGATCCCGGACAGGTCATCCATATGATGGAGGAGCGCGTGGACGAGCGTGCCCGTCGCATGGCCGGGCGCCGGATGGACCACCAACCCGGCCGGCTTGTCGATCACGGCCAGGTCACTGTCCTCGTAGACGATGTCGATGGGGATGGCTTCTGGAGCCAGTTCGGTCGGTGCGGGGGGCGGGAGGTCGACTTCGACGACGTCGCCCCGCGTCACGCGCTCGCTCTTTCGGGGAACACGCCCGTTCAGCCGAACACGCCCCGTCTCCAGCAGCCGCGCGATGCGCGACCGCGAGAGCGCCGGCAGGCGATGCGCCAGGTACCGGTCCAGCCGTTCCCCGCCTTCATCCTCGACCCGCAGCGTGTGCCGCCCCGCCAGCGCATCAGATCCCGGCTGGCTCATCCTGTCGCTCCTCCCGCCACAGCGAGAGCGCCAGGAGGATCGCGCCCGTCGTTACCGCAATGTCCGCGATGTTGAACACCGGCCAGCGGATGTCCCCCACTCCTACATCCAGGAAATCGACCACCCCGTGTGGAGAACGGACCCGATCCACCAGGTTCCCCACCGCGCCGCCGCAGACCAGGGAGATCGCGGTCAACCTCACCCGATCGTGGATGGGGGTGTTCCAGTACATTCCGCCCAGCAGCACGAGCGCCACGACGGACAACACCATGAACACCGCCCGCGAATGAGGGCCGAGCTGAATGCCGAACGCTGCCCCCGGGTTGTAGATGTAGGTGAGCCGGAGGTAATCCCCGATGATGGGTACCTGTTCGTAGAGATGCAGCGACTGCTGGATCGCCAGCTTGGTGATCAGATCCACCGCCAGCACCGACCCGACGACCATCACGAACCAAGCTGCCTTGCTGCCCGTCCACGACCGGACGGCGCTCCCCGCCTCCCTCGCGCTCACCGCATCCACCGCCTCACCCTCCTCCTGCTTCCTGCAACACCTGGCACGAGATGCAAAGCGTCGCGTGCGGAAGTGCCTCCAAGCGGGCCAGTCCGATCTCCTGCCCGCAGCGCTCGCAGCGCCCGAACGACTCCGGGTCCGTGTACAGTCGCCGCAGCGCCTGGTCAATGGCCATCAGCCGTCGCCCTTCCTCGCTCGCCAACAGAAACGCCTTCTCCCGCTCCATCGCATCCGTCCCCTGCTCCGCCGCGTGGAGCGTGAACGGATTCCGGTCACCCGGCCCGCCATCGCCGACAACGTCGATGAAATCCGCCGCGAAACGCGACAGCTTCCTCACCGTGCGCTGCCGGTCCTTCAGCAGAAGCTCCTCCAGCCGCCGAAGGTCGTTCTCGCTGATCGCCATCGATCTGTCCCATCAGACCCGATTCGCTTGCCGAGCACCGAGTCAAGCGACCGTCAATCCCAGTCGCACCGTCGCGCCGTCGATCTCCACGTCCCGCAGGACCGCGAACCGGCCGTCCGCGACCGTCGTTCCCGTCTCGACTGCGACCGCAAGCGTCTCCCGTGCGATGAAATCCTTGTGCGCGCGCGTCGCCTCGATCACCTCCTCCGGGCCGAAGACGCCCAGCCGGATCCGGTCACTCACGTGCAAGCCCGCTTCCCGCCGCGTACCCTGGATCCGGTTCACCAGCTCCCGCGCGAGCCCCTCCCGCCGCAGCTCCGCATCGAGCGTCGGGTCGAGCGCCAGGGTGTACCCTTCGTCCGCTTCCAGGACGAGGTCTCCGCGCGCCTCCTCCTTCACCTCGAACTCGTCCCGGCTCAGCTCGTAGCCCTCGCCATCCACCACGATGCCCAGCGGCTCCCCCCGCCGCCACGCCCGGAGCCGCTCCGACGGAAGCGCCCGGATCTGCTCCGCCGCCTGTGCCGTCCGCGGGCCGAAGCGCTTGCCCAGCACGCGGAAGTTCGGCTGCGCCCGCAGGTCCATCAGTTCATCGGCGGCTTGCAGGAATCGAACCTCCTTGAGGTTGACCTCCTGCTTCAGCACTTCCACGAGCTCCGGCGGGAGCTCCATGCTGTCCGGCAGCACCGCGTACGCCGTCCGGAGCGGCTGCCGTACCCGGATACGGACCCGCTCCCGCGCGGCCCGGCCGAGCCGGGCCAGCGTCCGGACCGCCTCCATCCTCGCCTCGAGCTCCCGGTCCCGGAGTCTATCGTCCGGCTCGGGGAATGCCGCGAGGTGCACGGACTCGCCGCGGCGGAGCGCCCGATACAGCCAGTCGGCATGGAACGGGACGTACGGCGCCAGCAGCGCCGCCACCGTCGCCAGCGTGTCTGCGAGCGTCCGAAACGCCGCCCGCGTGTCCGGCGCGTTCCCACTCCCGTAGAACCGGTCGCGGCTCCGGCGCACGTACCAGTTGGACAGATCGTCCACGATGAAATCGCCGACCGCGCGGGCCGCGCGCGTCAGCTCGTACGCATCCAGCTCCGCGCGCACGCGCTCGACCAGACCCGTCAGCCGCGACAGGATCCACCGATCCATCACGGGACGCGCTGCAGGTTCCGGATCCGCAGCCGAGGGTTCCCAGCCCTCGATGTTCGCGTACAACGCGAAGAAGCGGTACGTGTGGGCCAGGGTGTCGAACACCCGCCGCGCCGCTTCTCCCAGCGCCCGCGGGTCGAACCGTTTCGGGACCCAGGGCTGGCTGACCGTCGCGAAGTACCACCGGATGGCATCCACGCCGGTTTGCTCGATCGCCTCCCACGGGTCCACCACGTTGCCGCGGGACTTGGACATTTTCTGCCCTTCCGCGTCCAGCAGCAGATCGTTCACCACCACGTTCCGGTAGGCGGGCCCGTGCCCCAGCATCGTCGAGATCGCCATCAGCGAGTAGAACCAGCCGCGCGTCTGGTCCACGCCCTCGCAGATGAAATCGGCCGGGAAGTGGCGCCGCCACAGATCCTCGTTCTCGAACGGGTAGTGCCACTGCGCGTAGGGCATCGCGCCCGAGTCGAACCACACATCGATCACGTCGGGCGTTCGCCGCATCTCGCCGCCACAGCGGGAGCACGCCCAGTGCAACTCGTCGATCCACGGCTTGTGGGGGTCCACCTCCGCCCCGGGTCCCGGGCGGGGCAGGTCTCCCGCTCGCTCAGCGAGCTCCGCGAACGACCCGATCACTTCCCAGTGGTCCGGGTCTCGATCGCAGATCCAGATGGGCAGCGGCGTGCCCCAGTAGCGCGCCCGCGACAGCGCCCAATCCACGTTGCCCGCCAGCCACTCGCCGAAGCGACCCGCGCCGACCTCCGGCGGATGCCACCGCACCTGCTGGTTGTTGGCGAGCATCTCGTCACGGACGGCGGTCGTGCGGATGTACCACGAGTCCCGCGCCATGTAGAGGAGCGGGCTCGAGCAGCGCCAGCAGTGCGGATACGAGTGCGGCTCCAGCGAATACCGGTAAACGAGGCCCCGCGCCTCGAGGTCGCGGACCAGCGGCTCGTCGGCCGCCTTGGCGAACAGCCCACCCACCAGCCGGACCTCCGGACGGAACCGGCCGGCATCGTCCAGCGGCTGGAACAGCGGCAGGCGGTGCCTCACGCCTGCCTGGAAGTCATCCGCCCCGAACGCCGGCGCCAGGTGGACGATCCCCGTCCCGTCCTCCGCGCTCACGAACTCCTCGGCCAGCACTGTCCAGGTCGTGGGCGTCGCCTCCTCCGCCTGGCCCGGAACGAGATCGAAAGGCCGCTGATAGCGCGTGCCGATCAGCTCCGCCGCCGCGTAGCGTCTCCGGACCACCGCTCCGGTGCCGAACACCGCCTCGACCCGCGGCTCCGCCACGATCAGGCGCCGGCCGTCGCGCTCGACCTCGACGTACGAAAGCTCCGGATGCACCGCGAGCGCCGTATTCGACGGCAGCGTCCAGGGCGTCGTCGTCCACACGACGAACGCGCGCGCCTCGGGGTCCGGCTCCCCATTCGGCCCCAGCAGCGGCGCGAGGAAGTACAGCGACGGGTCGACAACCTCCTCGTAGCCGAGCGCGACCTCGTGCGAGCTGAGCGCCGTGCCGCACCGCGGGCAGTACGGCACGCTCTTGTGGCCGCGGTAGATCAGCCCTCGCTCGTGGAGCTGGCGCAGAATCCACCAGACGCTCTCGATGTAGGATGCGTCGAAGGTGATGTAGGGCCGCGAGTAATCCAGCCAGTACCCCATCCGCTCCGAGAGCCGCTCCCATTCCTCCTTGTAGGCGAACACGCTCTCGCGGCACACCTCGTTGAACCGCGCGACTCCGATCGCCTCGATCTCGCGCTTCCCGCTGATCCCGAGCTTCTTCTCCGCCTCGATCTCGACCGGCAGGCCGTGCGTGTCCCACCCCGCGATGCGCGTCACGTGCTTGCCGCGCATCGTCTGGTACCGGCAAAACAGGTCCTTGATGGTGCGGCTCAGGACGTGGTGCAAACCGGGCCGCCCGTTGGCCGTGGGCGGCCCTTCGAAGAACACGAACTCCTCGCGCCCCGCCGTCGCCTCCAGCGTCCGGCGGAACAGGTCTTCTTCTTTCCAGCGCCGGAGCACCTCCAGCTCCAGCGCGACCGCATTGGCAGGATACTCCGGATACGTCATCGGCTCCGCGACCCAGTTTCTTCTGCCCGCATCACTCCGTCGCCGCCTCCACGCCCATCCGCGCCACCACCCCCCGGATCAGCGCAGCCAGCTTCGGCTCGGCCGCCATCGCCGTCGCGACGATCTGCTCGAAGGCGGTCGGCTCGAGGGCGTCGGGTAGGCACGCATCCGTGATGATCGCCACCGCCAGCACTCGCATCCCCATGTGCCGGGCCACGATCACCTCCGGAACCGTACTCATCCCCACCACGTCCGCTCCCATCGCCCGCAGCATGCGGTATTCGGCCCGCGTCTCCAGGTTCGGGCCCGTCACCGCCACGTACACGCCCCGCCGCAGCGGAATCCGCAGCTCGAGC
>DATCLK010000290.1:0-4409 GCA_036563975.1 Longimicrobiales bacterium
CCGTGCCCGTACCCGGACCAGCCCCTCCTCCTGCAACCGTCGGTACGCTGCGGCTGCCGTCTTCCGGTCCACGTGTTCCGCCTCGGCGATCTCCCGGATGCTGGGGAGCCGCTCGCCCGGCCGCCAGTAGCCCAGGTAGAGACCGGAGATGATGCGCTCCCGCAGCTTGCCGAGGATGATCGCTCCGGCGACCTGCTCTCTTGCCATGGCCGCCTCCCTCCCGGTGATGGGTGTGAGATGGGAGGGTGGATGCAAGAAAGGTTCCAGACGGGAGGGAGGCGCCGAGGTGTCCTGCTTCTCGTAACTCTTTTGATACAAGCCACTTCCGTTCCCCTCGGCGCCCAGGATTCAGCAAAGGCCGAGGCCGACCAGTACCGCAGGGCCGCGCGCAAGGCCGAGGCCGAGTACGAGAGGCTGAGCCGCCGGCTGGCGCCGGCCACGTTCGGCTCCGGCAGCTCGGAGTGCGACGAGATCGTGGGCAGGTTCTGCCTGCGTTTCGACTCGGGCCCCCCGCGCCCCATCCCACCGGAGCCGCCGCGGGTCGTCCAGGCCAGGCGCGACGCGGTGGAGGCGCTGCGGCGGGCGTTCGCCGCGGCGCCGGGGGATCTGCGAGTGGCAGGCGCGCTGGTGCGGTATCTGGTGGAAGACGGCCGTCCCGAGGAAGCCGTTTCCGCGGCCGAGGCCTTCGCCTGGGCGACGGAGGATTCGACGTGGAAGTCGCTGCTGGTCGGCTTCGGCCTGCACGCGCGCGGAGACGACGTCGCCGCACTGGCCCATTTCGAGGAGGGACTGGCGCGCCTCCCGCCGGCGGAGCGTCGGCGCTTCGAGCGGGTGGATGTGCTCCTGGCGCATGGGGAGGAGAGTCTCTACCGCAAGCTGGACGAGGCGGAGCAGGAGCGCTACGAGCGGGATCTCTGGATCGTGGCCGACCCGCTCTATCTGACGCCGGGGAACGAAGCGCGCGCCGAGCATTACGCACGCCACGTGTGGGCCCGGCTGCTCTCGGAAGCGCCGGTTGTCTTCGGCATGGTCTCCTGGGGTCGGGATCTGGACGAACTGACCTTGCGGTACGGCGTGCCTGCAGGCCGGGAACGCGTGATCGCGAGCTGGTCGCTGGACGCGCAGATCGTCGAGCGCTTCGATCCGGACCAGCTCGCGTTCGTTCCGGAGCGGCTGCGGACGGAAGGCGTCCCGGAGACGCCGGCGCCCGGCGATCCTTGGCCTCTGGAGCATCCGCGGGCCCGGAGCGGCCTGGCGCCGGTCACGATCCGGCGGCTGGTCCCGTTCGCCCATCAGGTCACGCGCTTCCCCGCCGGTGATTCCATCGTGCTGCGGGTGGACGGGGCGCTCGCGCTCGATAGCGTGGCCGTGGACAGCGCGGGCGCGGACAAGCGCGTCTCTGCCGCGCTCTTCGTGCTCGACAGCACGTTCACCCACGTCGCGGAGCAGCGGAGATCGGTCCTGCCGGTCGGGGACACGCTGTACGTGAGCTTCGAGGAGGTCCTCCCGCCCGGCAGGTTCGTCTACAGTCTCGAAGCACTCGAAGAGACGACCCGGTTCGCGGGTCGGGCGCGCTACGGTGTGAGCCTCGCCGGCGTCTCCTCGGCCGGCTCCCTTGCCCTGTCGGATCCGCTCCTGGCGTGGCCGTACGGGAGCGCGGCGTTGCCCCGCGAGCGCAGCGCGCCGTCGCTGCGGCCGCGCGCGAGTCTCGAGCTGGCGCCCGCGGACACGGTCGGGATCTACGCGGAGGTGTCCGGTCTCGCCGCTGCCGGAGACGGCGCCACCCACTATCGCATCGAGGTCTCGATGCGGCGCACCGACGCGACGGGGATCAGCAGGGCGGTGCGCTGGCTCGGCCGGCTACTCGGCCTCGCCGGGCCCGACCATGCGCCGCGCGTGTCCTGGGAAGGCGCGGGCGAGCCCGACCGGACGGAAGCGCTGGCCGTGGATCTGGACCTGGCCGACCTCGACCCGGGCCTGTACGTGATCGAGCTGGCGGTCCAGGACCTCGTGACAGGGACCCGACGGGACTCCCGGAAGGCGATCCGCATCGTGAAGCCGGATTGATCGCGGGCTCACTCCGGCGCCGGGCTCGCCTCCGCCTCGGCGGCGGCCGCGGCGATGGCCGGCTGGAGGCGTTCGAGGAGCCACTGCTCGAAGCGGCCGTTCGACTGGCAAGATCGCGCCGCCGTTGCGCGCGCTTCGGTCGAGATGACGATCTCGCTGCCGGCCGGCCCCTCCACCACCTCGATCCTGGATCGGAGGGACGCGCTGCCCACGATCCCGGGCGTCCCGCAGGTGAGGTACTGTCTTCCATCCCCCGGACGCGTGAGCCACGCGAGTTGCACGAGGCGGTCTGCCGCTCGCACCTCCTCGATGACCAGGCCGAGTTCGTCTACCTCCGCCGCCACACGCTCCCAGAGCGCGTCAGCGGAAGCGGGCACTGCCGCACTCCTGGCCACCGGCGTTCCTGCCCAGCCGTCGAAGGCCCGCGTGCTACACGCCGCGGCGCCTGCGATGGCCGCGACCACGAGCGATTCCCCGAGATGACGCCACATCCTCCCCGTCCCTCCCCCCGACACGGGTCCAGCCCCGGCCGTTCGATCCACCGTCGGGCGCAGGTGGGCGAGCTGCTCGCGCTGGCGGCGCAGCCCCGGTCGTTCGATTCCACACCCGCCGCGAGAGCGGCCACGCCCCCGGACAAAATCCGATCTGCAACCGGCATTCCCGGTCCCCCGACACCGGCAGCGCTGTGCCGGAGAGACCCGAAAACGGGAGGGACAGACAGCGGTGGTGATCCGCTGGTGGCTTTGCCGATCGTGGAGCGCTGGGCAGACCGGGAGACGGCGCGGACTGGCGGCGGCCGTCAGGCCCCGGCGAGCAGAGACGGTCACCGCCGCGGGCAGTCCGGATCGCTCGTGCCCCGCGGACCGAGAGTCGGCGGTGCACGAGGAGGGAGGCGGCGCCGAACGCTCTGCTACGACTTCACGCGGGCGCGGTAGCCCTCGCCTTCCAGCCGTTCGAGGAGCCGACGGTAAGGCGCGCGGGCGGGGTTGTGCTTGACGTAGATTTCGCCGTACTCCTCGAGCGCGACCACGCCGGTCACGCCCGGCTCGCCATCCAGCAGGTGACGGAGCCGGTCCGCGGTCTGGCGGTCTCGCAGTTGCTCGACCACCAGGATCGTGGTGTCCATGGGGGCCTCCGCTGCGGTTCCAGGCCGAAGCGATTCCCCAAGACTTTGCGCCGCCCGGCGCGCCGTCAAGCCCCAGCGCGCGTTCAGGCGGCAGGCTGGGCCCGCCTAGCGGCCTGCGAGCCGCGATCTTACCTCTGATCAGATCGAGTTCCTCGGGGGGGCGGCAGGCTGTGCCTGCCTACCGGCTTGCGAGGGGCGCGGCGGTTGCGGGCGTGTGCGGCGTGGCTGGCTCACGGAGCGGGAGGAGTTGAGCGTGGCACCGAGGCGAAAGGAACGGAGCGAAGGCGGAGGCCACCGAGACGGTTGCTGGCGTGGCCGCGGGGACCCGACGCCGTTCGTGCCGGGGCTGCCAGATCCCGTCCCCTCGCCGCGGTCCCTGGCCCGCCTGTTCGAGGAGATGAGGTGCTGTACGCTCTGCGACCTCGCCCGGGCCCGCACCCAGGTCGTCCCCGGCGTCGGTCCACGGCGCGCGTCCGTGTTGCTCCTCGGTGAGGCGCCGGGTGCGGAAGAGGACCGGCACGGCGTGCCGTTCGTCGGCCGTGCGGGACGGCTCCTCGATCAGCTCCTTTCCCGCGCCGGGGTCGAGCGCCGAAGCGTGTTCATCACCAACGTCGTGGCGTGCCGCCCGCCGGGCAACCGGACGCCGCGGGTCGCGGAGATCCGAGCGCATTCCCCCTGGCTCGAGCACCAGCTCCGGCTGGTTCGCCCGCGTGTCGTCGTCACGCTGGGCCGCATCGCACTCGGCTACTTCATCCCCGGCGCGAACGTGACGAAGGCGCGCGGCAAGCCGATCTCGATCGACCACGGCGGCCGCTCGTTGATCATCCTCCCCACCTATCACCCCGCAGCGGCGCTGCGGAGCCCCGACCTCCTCCCTGCCCTGGAAGCGGACTTCGGGCGCATCGCCGAGCTACTCCGCGAGGCGGGAGGGACCTGAAGGCTGAGCGAACGTGCCGGGCTTCAGCCGGAGCCCTGGCGCTGGCCGGCCGGCAACGGTGCGCCGGCGGCGCTCGCCTGCCGCTGGGCGGTGCGAAGCCAGAGCACAGCGGCAATCACGAGGAGCAGGAGGCTGGCCACCTGCGAGGTGGACAGCCCGACGACGATGCGGTCCGACTTCGCGCGGACGAACTCGATCAGGAATCGCTCGATGCCATAGAGCGCCAGGTACACGCCGAACAGCCGACCGGGCGCGAGCCTGCGACCGGAGAGCTTCCAA
>DATCLK010000291.1:0-25644 GCA_036563975.1 Longimicrobiales bacterium
GAGGCATGGCGACCGTACCCGGGCCCAACCGGGACAAGCCCTTGCCTCGGCCGGGAGCGCCGGCACAGGAGCCGCCGTACGAGCCCGAGGAAGAGCCGGACGTGGTGGGGCCGGAACGGCCTGACTCGCCGGATTGGCTTCCGAAGCCGTACGACCCGGAACGCGAGGTCGCGGAGCCCGGGATCCCGATCGGGGTGGAGCCCTAACGGGTGGAGCCGTAACCATAGATCCGCGAATCCCCCGATCGCCAGGCGACCGGGGGATTCGCGCGTCAGGGGCTGGGGCGGGGCGCGCCACCTCTCGCCATCGGCGTCGCCAGGACCGGGAGACCGCCGTCGGGCTCCGTCGTCGCCGGGCATGTATCTTGAACGCGGGACTCACCCCGATGCGGATCCTCGTCACGACGGACGCCGCCGGCGGCGTCTGGGCGTACACGGAAGAGCTGGTGGACGCCCTGACGGCGCGCGGGCACGAGATGACGCTGGTGACGCTTGGGCCGGAGCCCGGGACCGCGCAACGGGAGTGGCTGCGAGCGCGACCCGAGCTGGATGTCGTGACGCTGGCGGCGCCGCTCGAGTGGTACCCGGAGCCGGAACCGGGGCTCACCGAATCGGTGGGCGCGCTCCGCAAGATCGTGCGCGCGCGTCGGCCGGACGTCGTCCATCTGAGCCAGTTCTACTACGGCGCGTTCGAGCTGGGGGCGCCCAAGCTGGTCGTCGCCCACAGCGACGTGCTCGGGTGGTGGCGCGCCGTGCGGCGGCGCGATCCGCCGGACGACGCCTGGCACCGCCGCTACAGGGAATCGGTGCAGGCAGGGCTCGCGGGCGCGCAGGCCGTGGCGGCGCCGTCCGGCTGGATGGCCGAGCAGGTGCGGGAGCGATACGGCGTGCGGGACGTGCGCGTGATCCACAACGCGCGGTCGGCCGCTCGGTTCCGGTTCCGGCGCCGCGCGCGGCGGGAGCGCATCGTGGTGTGCGCCGGACGGCTGTGGGACGAGGCCAAGGGCGTACAGGACCTGGTTGGCGCGGCGGCACTGCTCGGCGACGACATCCAGGCCGTCGTGGCCGGGCCGGAGGTGTCGCCTTCCGGACGCGAGAGGTTTCCCGTGCGGGCTCCCGGGATCCGCTGGGCCGGCGTGCTCGGGCCGACGGATCTGCGACGGCTGCTGGCGCGCGCGGCGGTGTACGCGGCAACCTCGCGCTACGAGCCGTTCGGCCTCGCGCCGCTCGAGGCGGCGCTCGCCGGCTGCGCGCTCGTCGCGGCGGACATCCCGACCTATCGCGAGCTATGGGCCGGCTGCGCGGAGTTCTACCCGCCGGGGGACGCCGCAGCGCTCGCGGCAGCGATCCGCTCGCTCATGGACGACGATGCGCGCCGCACCGCGCTCGCGGACGCCGCGCGCGCCCGGGCGGCGGAGCGCTTCACGCCGGAGCGGATGGCGCGAGAGTACGAGGCCCTGTACCACGAGCTGGCGGGCGCGCCGGCCGGCGCCCCGGGGGTCCCGGCGCGGCCCGGGCCCTGACCAGGCGTCCGCGCGCGCACCCCCGATGAGCGGGAAGCCTGCCGCCGTTCGACTCGCGTGGAGCGTCGGGAACGGGGTCGACGCGGCCGGCCGGCTCTCGCGGTCAGGCGACGGCGAGCGCCGGGTCGCCGCCGCCCCGCGGTGCGCAAGAAGACCCGACCGACCGGGCTCGAGCCCGCGGCGGCCGGCTACTCCCGGCGCCAGCGCTCCATCTCGCGCTCCTGCTCCTCGCTCCGTTCTTCGCCCAGGTCCAGGTTGGTGCCGGGGCGCTTGCGCTCTCCCTCCTCGACCAGCTCGCGGTCCGTCTCGTACGGCCGGCCGATACGGTCCGGCTTGCCCATGCGACGGAGCTCCTCCCGCTTGCGCTCGAGTTCGCGCTGGAGGTTGCGCTCGGCCATGGCTGCCTCCCGAGGTGGCGGTTCGGCACAGCGCCGCGGCGCTCGACGCGCGTCGCGCGCGGCTGCGCCTCTCCGTCCTGGGGCGGCAAGCTCCGTTCCCGGGGCTGGTGGCGGATCGCGGCCCCGGTGCCTGTCCCCGCGGAGCGGCGTGGCAGGGCGGGCCGGAGTGCGCGCCCGCGGGTGGGGGCGCCCGGGCGGCGCCGAGGTGCGCGGCCACTCGCGGCGGCGTAGCGGCCGGCCAGCGCGGGGCAGCCTGTGCCGGGGGCGCCAAGGAGTTGCGCCGGCGCACGCCGGCTTGCGGCGGCCCGGCGGGCGGCAAACGCGCGTCCGTCCGTGCGCGGCAGCCACCCGGACCGTGCAGCGTCGCGCGGCGGCTCGCAGGATCGCGCGCCCGCGCCCGGCCGCACCCGGGCTGTCCGGAGGGCGCGCCGTGGCCCGCGGACCCGCCCCCGCGCGAGCCACCGGCGATGTGGACACGAGCCGCCGGCATCCCTAGATTGGGGCGCCTTTTTTCTCATTTCCCTCGTGGAGGGGACGGGCTTGAAGATCACCGTGTGCATCAAGCGCGTGCCGGAAACGGAGGCGCGCATCCGGATCGCAGGAGACGGCACGAGCATCGACCCGGCCGGCCTGAAGTTCATCGTGAGCCCGTACGACGAGTACGCGCTCGAGGCGGCACTCCGGCTGAAGGAGGCGGCGGGGCAGGGCGAGGTGGCGGCGATCACGCTCGGCGAGTCGGCGGCGGCGGAGCAGTTGCGCGCTGCGCTGGCGATGGGAGCAGACCGCGCGGTGCTGCTGAAGGGCGCGGTGGGGATGGACGGGCTCGCCACCGCCCGCGGGCTGGCTGCGGAGCTGCAAGGTTCCGGGGCGGATCTGATCCTGTTCGGGATGAAGGCGGTGGACGACGATCAACAGCAGGTCGGCCCGATGGTCGCGGAGCTGCTGGGGCTGCCGTGCGTCACGGCTGTCGCCGAGCTGGAGCTCCAGGACGGGCGGATCGTCTGCCATCGGGAGATCGAGGGCGGCTTCGAGGTGGTGGAGGCGCCGTTGCCCGCGGTGGTGACGGTGACGAAGGGGAAGCACGAGCCGCGGTACCCCTCCCTGAAGGGGATCATGGCGGCGAAGAAGAAGCCGCTGGAGGAGAAGGAGGCGCAGGTGGGCCAGGAGCGGGTCCGCTTGCTCGGGCTGAGCTACCCCCCGGAGCGGCCGCCGGGCCGCATCGTGGGCGAGGGGCCGGATGCGGTGCCGGAGCTGGTCCGGCTGCTGAGGGAAGAGGCGAAGGTGCTGTGAGGCGCTTCCGCGAGTAGGCGCTTCCGCCGGTGAGGCGGCAAGGTGCGGCCGGAGAGGGGACGGCGGCCGTCTCCGGGCGCGGAGCGTTGACGGGACGGGCGGGGCTGGCGGGCGCCGGGCGCGGGCGTTCTGCTGCGGACGTGGGAGATCGAGGGAGCTCTGGTGAAGAACGTACTGGCAATCGCGGAGCAGCGTGACGGCGCGCTGCGCAGGGTCTCGCAGGAGGTGGTCTCCGCGGCGCGTGACCTCGCGGATGCGCTGGGCGGGGAGGTTCACGCGCTGGTCATGGGGCCTCCGGGCACGACCGGGGCGGCGGGGGAGCTCGGGCGCTGGGGCGCGGACCGCGTGCGCGTCGTCGAGCACGAGGCGTTCACGCAGTACAACCCGGACGGGTTCGCGCAGGCGGCCGTGGCCGCTGCCCGGGACGGCGACTACTTCGCGGTCCTGGTCCCGGCGACCGCGGCGGGCAAGGATCTCGCGCCGCGGCTGGCGGCGCGGCTGGATGTTCCGCTGGCGACCGACGCCACGGCGATCGCCATCGAGGGCGGCGAGCTCGTGGTGACGCGGCCGGTCTACGCGGGCAAGGCGTTTGCGCGCGTCGCGCTCGAGGGTGCGCCGCGCCTGGTCTCGCTGCGGCCCAACGTGTTCCGGCCGCAGGAGAGGCCGCGCGCCGGAACGGTGGAGCGCCATGACGCCGGGCTGCGGCCGGAGGAATGGCGCGTGCGTGTGCGGGAGGTGGTGGCGGCGGCGGCCGAGCGCCCGGACGTCACCGAGGCGGAGGTGGTGGTGAGCGGTGGGCGCGGCCTGCGGGGGCCGGAGAACTGGGGCATGCTCGAGGCCTTGTGTGAAGCGATCGGCCCGCGCTGCACGCTGGGCGCGTCGCGCGCCGTCGTGGACGCGGGCTGGCGGCCGCACGCGGAGCAGGTCGGCCAGACGGGAAAGACGGTCTCGCCGCAGCTCTACATCGCGGTCGGGATCAGCGGCGCGATCCAGCACCTCGCGGGGATGCGCACGGCGAGCGTCATCGTCGCGATCAACAAGGACCCGGACGCGCCGATCTTCAAGGTCGCCGACTACGGCATCGTGGGCGATGCGTTCGAGGTCGTGCCGCGACTGACGGACGAGATCCGCAAGCTGCGCAGCGGGGAGTGACCCATGGCATCCGTCCGCGCGCCGGAATTCCAGGCGGGGCTGGACTGGATCAATACCGGTGGTCGCGCGCTGAGCTTGCGCGAGCTGCGGGGCCGGGCCGTTCTGCTGGACTTCTGGACCTACGGCTGAGTCAACTGTCTCCACCTACTTCCGCAGTTGCGGAAGCTGGAGAGGTGGTTCGGTAGCGAGCTCGTCGTCATCGGTGTGCACTCCGGCAAGTTCATCGCCGAGCGGGTGACGGAGAACATCGCGCGCGCGGCGGAACGGCTGGAAGTCGAGCACCCGATCGTGAACGATCGGCAGTACAGGATCTGGCGAGCGTACGCGGTCCGTGCGTGGCCCACGCTGGTGCTGGTCGATGCGGACGGGCGCATTGCGGGCCAGCATGCGGGTGAGATCACGGCGGAGGAGCTCGCACCCGCGGTCCAGCGCGTTGTCGCGGATGCGGAGTCCCGTGGCGTGCTCGATCGTTCTCCGTTGCCGTTCCCGGAGTCCGTGCCGGAGCCGCCAGCGACGGCGCTGCGTTTCCCCGCGAAGGTCCTGGCGGACGATCACGCCGACAGGTTGTTCGTGGCGGATACGGGTCATCACCGCATCGTGGTGGCGCGTCTCGAAGAGGACCGGACCCGGGCGACGGTCGAAGCGGTGCTGGGGAGCGGCGAGGCGGGCTTTGTGGATGGCAGGTACGAGGACGCAGCGTTCCGGCACCCGCACGGCCTTGCGCTCGCCGGAGGCCGCCTGTACGTGGCGGACACCGGCAACCACGCGGTGCGGGTGGTGGACCTCGAAGCGCGGCGCGTCGAGACCGTGGCGGGGACCGGCGAGCCGGGCCGCTGGACAGGGCGAGGAGGGTGGGGAAGGGCGGTGGCGCTGCGCTCGCCCTGGGATGTGCTTGCGCTGGGCGATGCCCTGTACATCGCGATGGCAGGGTCTCACCAGATCTGGCGGCTCGATCTGACGTCGGGAGAGCTGGCGCCGTGGGCGGGCAGCGGCGCGGAAGCGCTGCACGACGGGCCGCGAGAGCAGGCCGCGCTGGCGCAGCCCAGCGGCCTCGCCACGGACGGCATGCGGCTCTACTTCGCGGACAGCGAGTCCAGCGCCATTCGCTGGGCGGAGCTGGACGGCGACGGGACGGTCGGGACGCTCGTGGGCACCGGGCTGTTCGACTTCGGCGACCGGGACGGCGAGGGCGACCGCGCGCGACTGCAGCATCCGCTGGGCATCGCCTGGCGGGACGGCGAGCTGTTCGTCGCCGACACGTACAACGGCAAGATCAAGGTGGTCGAGCCCGAACGCCGGCGCGCCCGCACGTGGGCTGGCGAGGAGGGCGAGTTGTGGGAGCCCGGCGGACTGAGCATCGCGGCGGAACGGCTGTACGTCGCAGACACCAACCACCACCGCATCGCGGTGACGCCGCTCGACACACCGCGCCTCGAGACGCTCGAGCTGGCGGGCCTGACGGGGTGAAGTCCCTCACAGCGCGCTCGCGCGCGCATCGAACGACAGAGATCGACGAACGATGAAGACAATACGAATTGCCGTGGCGTGCGTGGCGGGTGCAGTGCTCATCTTTGGTGCGCTGCTCTTCCTGGCTCGTGCGCCGGAAGCGGCTGAGCCGGACCGCGGCACGCCGCTGCCCGTCGAGCCGACCACTCTTCCCATCGAGGTGGACCGGGAGCGCCGCGAGCTGGTCCTCGAGTACGGTGCCGTGGATCTACCGGCCGGCGCCTCGCACACGGAGGTGCAACAGCTCGGGCCGCTCGTGGGCACGATCCCCTTCGACGGGTGGCTGCGCGGCTACCGGGTCGAGCTCGTGGACGCGGAGGGCAAACCGGTGCCCCAGGTGGTGCTGCATCACATCAACATCATCGGCACTGACCGGCGCGAGCTGTTCAGCGAGATCATGCAGCGGCTGGGCGCGGCCGGCCACGAAACCGCGCCCGTGAAGCTGCCGCGGCTGTTCGGCGTCCCGGTTCACGAGGGCGAGCGGCTGCTCGTGACCGCGATGCTGCACAACCCCACGTCCGAATCGTACAAGGGCGTGCGGGTCGTGACGCGCATGCTTTACACGCCACGCGACACGTGGCTCCGGCCGATCTCGGTGTTCCCCTTCTACCTCGATGTGATGCCGCCGGCGAGCAAGCACGCGTACGACCTGCCGCCGGGCCGTTCGGAGAAGAGCTGGGAGGGGCGGCCGGCCGTCTCCGGCCGGATCCTCGGCGTGGGCGGCCACCTGCACAAGTACGCCGTGGCGTTGCGGTTCGAAGACGTGACCGCGGGCAAGGTGCTGTGGGAGGCCACGCCGGAGGTGGATGAGGACGGGAACGTGATCGGGATGCCGACCCGCCTCTTCCTCGGGCGCTTCGGGATTCCGCTGCGCACGGACCACGTCTATCGGCTCACCGCCATCTACGACAACCCCACCGGCGAGACGCTCCCGGATGCGGCGATGGGCACGCTCGGTGGCATCGTCGCGCCGTCGCGGGATACGAAGTGGCCCGGCGTCGATCGGCGGCACCCGGACTATCTCCTCGACTGGGATCTGCTGAGAGACGCGTCGTACGGCAGTCCGGACGCCGGCGGGCACCATCACCACCACTGAGACGATCCGGCGCGCGGCTAAGGGACAAAGGCCGGAAGAGGCACAACGCGCGCGGCATCACCATTGACACGCGCCGACGCGCGGCGGCGGGTCACTCCGGCGGTCCTGCCGGGCCGCGCGTGCGGGCCTGCACGGCAAGGGCGCGGCGGCGTACGACACGCCGCCGCGCTCGTCACATCCTCCGGTACTTCGGTCCGCTGCCGCCCTCGCGCGGGGTCCAGCGCGGCCCCAGCACGTCGGTCGCCTTGCAGTCGACGCAGTTGGGCGCGTTCACCACGAGGCGGCCGTCCTGCCGCTCGTACACGCCCGCGGGGCACATGTGCTCGTACAGCTCGGCGAGAGCCGGCGGGATGTCTTCGCCCACCAGCAGGTGCGAGGGGATCGTGTCCCGCGTGGCGTTGCCCGACCTGAAGACGGCGTCGACTTTCCGGAACGTCAGCTTGCCATCCGGCGTGAACGGCGCTGCGGCGACGGGCCGCCGCGGGACCGCGGCGTCGGGCGGCACCGCGATGCGCCGTCCGGGGAAGCGGCCGCGGGTCAGCGTCATGAGCGCTGCCTTCGCTCCACCCACGTAGAAGCCGGAGCGGAAGGCGAGGCGCATGTTGCGACGCTGGTAGAGGTCGCGCATGATGAAGCTGTCCTCCACCATGCGGTCGTACGCGGAGAGCCGTGCGGCCGAGACGTCGCCCTCCTTCAGCGCCGCGAAGATCGCGCGCGCCGCGTAGATCCCCGACTGCATCGCGTAGTGGATCCCCTTGAGCGAGGCGACGTCCACGAACCCCGCGCTGTCGCCCAGGATCACGATGCCGTCTCCGTATCGACGAGAGGGGAGGGCGTAGTAGCCGCCCTCGGGGATCGTTTTGGCACCCCACTCCACCATGTCCCCTCCCTCGAGGTAGCGCCGGATCAGCGGGTGCAGCTTGAGCCGCTGCAGCAGCCCGTGCGGGTCGAGGGCCGTGTCGTGGTAGTCCAGTCCGACGACGAGCCCGAGGGCCAGCACGTTCGGCTCGAGCGGGTAGAGGAAGCTCCCGCCGAACACATCCGTGGGAAGCGGCCAGCCCAGCGTGTGCACCACGGCGTCGAGCGGCTCGCGTGTCTCCCAGATCTCCTTGACGCCCAGCGCGTAGATCTGCGGGTTCTCCGAGCGGATGCCCTGCCACTCGAAGTACGCCTGGGACAGCAGGCCGCGCGTGCCTTCCGCCAGCGCCGTGACGCGCGCCGTCACATCGGTCGGCGGCATGTAGTTGCCCGTCGGCTGGCCGTTGCGGTCCAGGCCGGTGGGCGTGGTGCGCACGCCGATGACCCGCTGCCCGTCCACCAGCAGCGCGGCGGCCGGGAAGCCGGTGAAGATGTTCACGCCCAGCTCTTCCGCCTTCTCCCCCAGCCAGCGTACGATCTCGCAGATCGAGGCGATGTAGAACCCGTGGTTGCGCATGGTCGGCGGCGCTGGGATGCGCAACGCGCGGGTCTCGCTCGTCAGCCAGTAGACCCTGTCACGCGGCACGCGCGCGCGGAACGGGAAGTCGGCCTCCCCGAGCTCGGGGAACAGCTCCCGGAACGGCGCCGGGTTCACCACCGCGCCGGAGAGGCAATGTTCGCCGAGCCCCTCCGCTTTCTCGAGCACCGCGATGCTCACTTCGCCCAGCCCGCCGCCCGCCTCGTTGTCTTTCCGGACGAGACGCGCCAGCTCGATGGCGCCAGCCAGCCCCGCCGGCCCACCGCCAACGAACACCACATCCAGCTCCACGCTCTCATCGCCCGGCTTCTCCGCGAGGATCAGCCGATCCAGCGGCAGCGCCGGCTGGTACCGCGACGGGATCACCCGTTCTGTCATTGTCCCTCCATCGAATGTCCACGTCTCTGCCCGGCCCCTCCCCTGACCGCACCCCGGGGCGGGGGCGAGGGCACCGACCTGGCCCTTCACACCTCGCGCTCCCGATCGTCTCGACCTTCACCCCGGCAGGCCGCTCTCCTCCTGGCCGGCGTCCGCCGGCAGCAAGGGGATCGCGTCCAGCTCCTCGCCCGCCTCGACGTGCTCCACGTCCTCCGGCACGATCAGCAGCGCATCCGCGCGCGTCATCGAAGAGAGGATGCCGGAGCCCTGCGGTCCCGTCAGCCGCGCCACGTAGCCGCCGGCGCCATCGGGCTCGAGCCGCACGCGCAGGAAGTGGGTGAGGCGGCCCTTCGAGGCGATCGGCTCCGCGACCCGTACGCGGATCGTCCGGCTGTGCACGTCCCGACGGCCGGCAAGCCGCCGCAACGCCGGGCGCACCAGCACCTCGAACGTCACCAGCGCGGAGACCGGGTTGCCTGGCAGCCCGAAGACGAGCGTGCGCCCCAACCGGCCGAACGAGGCGGGGCTCCCCGGCCGCATGCGCACACGCCAGAAGTCCAGCTCCATGCCGAGCCGCTCGAGCACGTCCCTGACCCGATCGTGCTCGCCCACGCTCACGCCGGCGGTGGTCACGAGCACGTCCAGCGTCGCCGCAGGCGCGAGGCGCTCGCGCAGGCTCGCCTCGTCATCGCGCGCGATTCCCAGACGCACGGGCTCGCCGCCCGCGAGTGCGACGGCCGCGGCGAGCGCGTACGAGTTCGAGTCCGCGATCCGGCGGCCGGCCTGCACTTCGTCGAACGCGCCGAGATCCGCGAGCTCGTCTCCGGTCGAGAGGATGCCGACGACAGGCCTGCGCGTCACCTCGACCTCGGCCCGGCCTACGGCGGCGAGCACGCCGATCTCGCCCGCACGCAGCACCTTGCCGGCCTCCAGTACCAACGTGCCCGCGCGCAGATCCTCGCCGCGATGCCGGATGTTGCGGCCCGCGTCGCTGTCGTCCAAAACGGCGACCCACTCGGGCACGCCCGGCCGCGGCTCCGTGTACTCCAGCCGCACCACCGAGTCCGCGCCCTCGGGGACCGGCGCGCCCGTCATGACGCGGGTCGCCTGGCCCGGCCCCACGGCACGGGTGGGGAATCGGCCCGCCGGCACGGACTCGATCACCTCGAGCAGCGCCGGCGCGTCAGGGGTCGCGCCACGCACGTCCGCGGCCCGGACTGCGAAGCCGTCCATGGCGGCGTTGTCCCAGGGCGGATGGTCTACGGTCGACCAAACGTCCTCCGCCAGCGTGCGGCCGGACGCCTCGGCCAGCGCCACCCGCTCCGCGCCGAGCGGCGTCGCGGCGGCGAGGATCCGCTGCACCGCCTCGCGGACTCCGATCCAGTCCGCCCGCCGGCTCCCCCGCTGCTCAGCCACGTGCCAGGGCCTCCGCTCGCTCTCGCTCCTCCGGCGTGTTGACGTTGAGGAACAGCGTGCGCGGGTCGCCGAACCCGCGAACCTCGTCGAGCGGGACGCGCTCGACCGCGACGTCGTCGTAGAACCCGACGACGCGCAGGTCTCCGCGCTCGAGTCGCGCCTCGATCGCGGGGATGCAGCGCACCGAGTAGTACGCGCACAGCGGCTCGATGCTGCGCGGCCCGCCGCTCTCGGGGGCGACGACGTCCGCGCCGGCTTCCGCACCCTCGGCCAGCCGCGCGAGCAGCCGCTCGTCGAGGAACGGCATGTCGCAGGCGACGGCGAGCACGCCAGGGCGATGCTCATCCCGCGCCCAGAGCAACGCGCTGTAGATCCCGCCGAGCGCGCCCAGGCCCGGCCGCCCATCGGGCCGCATCGGCAACCCGACCGACGCGTACACTTCCGCATCGTTCGTGATCAGGACGACGTCCGGTGTCACCGCCCGCAGCGCGCGGATGACGCGGTCGATGATCCGCTCCCCGGCAACGGCAGCGAGCGCCTTGGGGGCGCCGTAGCGGGTGTTGCGTCCGCCGGCCAGGATCGCGCCGAGCGGCGGCGCCGTCATGGAGCCGGCTCCGAGGCGGGCGGCCAGTGGACGCGCGCATCTTCGCGCGTAGCGCGCGCCACGATCGGCAGCGCGGCCGCGGCCGCGACGCGGAGCGCCAGCGTCGTGGGGATCGAGTCGCTGGCGACCCAGGCGACGCCGCAGCGTGCGGCTCTGAGCGCGATCCCGCCGCTGACACGCCCGCTGACCAGGAGGCCCAGCCGGGCGAGGTCCTGGCCCGCGAGCAAGGCCGCGCCGATCGCCTTGTCCACCGCGCTACCGCGGCTCACGTCCTCGACGCGGTGGCGCAGCTCTGCGCCGTCCGTCACCGCCGCCGCGTGGACGCTGCCGGGCTCTCGCTCGGCCGGCCACAGCGCGCGGAACAGCTCGGCGAGCCGGTCCGGGGAAGGGAGGGGGAGCAGCCGGGCTCGGCCGCGCAGCAGGTGAGGCGCGTGGTGTACGAAGTACAGCGGTCCGGCGCCGCTCTCGCGGCAGCGCTCGATGTGACGCGTCGCCTCCTGGGCGCGACCCGGGTCTACCGAGACGCGGAGGCCGAAGCTGCCCTCAGCTGCCGCGACCGGCTCGAGCCACGCCATGTCCTCCGCGCGCTCGATGAACCCGTGGGCCAGGAGCCAGCCGGCGGCCAGGGCCTCGAGCCGCTCGGGCGTGCAGGTCGCAGCGCCGACACGCCAGCCGTTCACCTCCACCCAGAACGGCGCCTCGTCTACCGCGTCCGGCCGCGTCGTCATGGTGCAGGCCTCGGCGGAATCCGGTCCCGCCGGCTCAGAACGGGCCTGCCGCGCGGGCGAACCAGCCCAGCACCACGCCGACCATCACGGCCGCGATCCAGCCCAGCACCGCCGTGAGGATGGCCTTACCGGTCGAGAAGTCCAGCGCCTGCCGGATGGCGATCACACCGGTGATCAGCAACCAGACCGCGACGACCAGGGCGATGAGCGGGCCCAGAGCGGGGATGAAAGCGAACAGCAAGAGCACGCGCGGCGCCTGGGCGAAGCCGATCGTGCGGAGCAGCTCGCCCCAGGTGGCGGTCCCTCCGAGCAGCTTGTCCCCGATGAGGTAGGTGAGACCGGACCACAACAGCCACCCGAGGTACGTCGCGATGATGCCGCTCAGGAAGCCGCCCGCCCCGGCGCCGGCACCGCCGATCGCCGCCGCGAGCGCCGCGATCCCGACCACGATCGCCGCCTGCTGCGTGGCGGTCGGGTCGGCTTCCACTTCCTCGTAAACATCGATCTTCAGGAGCGCTGCGCCCTTCATCCGCTCGGTCAACGACCGCTGCCCGACGGGTCGCATTGCCGCCTCCGGAAAATGGGGAGTTCGTGGCCGCAAAGATAAGGCGGGAGCAGGGATGCTGAAAGGCGCGCCGGTGGCGCGGCTGAGGCGCCCGGGCCGCGCGCCGCTGCGTCGGGGCCGGCGAGCGTGGCGGCATCCTTGTTGCACACCCCCGCCCGTCCAGCTGTCCCTTCGGCTCATGCAAGGAGGTCCGAAATGGCCCAGTACGGTTGGGAGTTCTCCCGCGCGCGCGAGCGCCGGCGCGACATGCCGCCGGCACCCGGCGCGTGGCGGCGCAGTCGTCGGCCGCCTCCCGGGGAGCCGCCGGCCGAGCGGCTTGACTACGGCCGCGAGTACGAATTCGGCGGGGAACGCTACGAACCGTGGTGGGGTGGAGGGCCGGGCTACACCGGCGGCTACGGCTACGAATATCGCGGCCGCCGGTACCGCGCGTCCGGAGGGCGGCGCTACGGCTACCGTCGCGGCGAGCCGCCCTGGCGTAGCGGCCGGCGCCGGCTGCGCTCGGCCGAGGAGTACCGCACCCAGCCGGAGACGGCCTGGATGGGCGACGAGGCGTGGGCCAGCTTCACCGGCTACGGGGCCGAGTACGAGGAGCCCGACTACCGCCGGGAGTACCGCCGCCGCACACGCCACTTCCGACCCGTGGACTACCGGACCGAGTACGATGAGCGCGCGTTCGCCGGCCCGGAGTACGTCGAGCGCTACGGGCCGCCCGAGAGGTACGGCCACACCCCGCCCGACCGCTGGCCCGGGACCGGCCGCGACCTCGACCGCCTCCCCCCCGCCGAACGCCGCATGAGCGACGACGAGATCCGCGAGAACGTCCTCGCCAACCTCGACGAGGATAATTGGATTGACCCCAGCCAGATCGACGTGACCGTCGAAGACGGCGTCGTGACGCTCTCGGGCGAGGTCGATGACTTCATGCAGGCGCGCTATGCGTGGGATGACGCGTGGGAGAGCGCCGGCGTGCGCGGCGTCATCAACAACCTGACGGTGCGCACGGACGTCCCGCGCCGGGAGATGGAGCTGCCTCAGACGGCGGGGAGCAGGCGGCGGGAGGGCGGCTCGCGCAGCCGCGAGCGCTGAGCCTCACCCCGGCGGGCCTTCGCGCCTGGTGGCCGGTTTCCCTCACCCGCCGCCGGCGCGGCCGCCGCCAGCGCGAGGCGGAGCAGGGAACGCCCGCGGCCCCGTGACCTCGAGCGGCGCGACCACGCTGCGACCCGCTGCGAGCCCGAGCGCCTCGGCGCTCCGGCGAGTGGCGAGATCACCCGCGCCGCAGCCCATGAGCGCGAGGCAGAGCACCGCCGCTAGGTGCGCCCGTGCGCCCATTCCAGGAGCTGTGCCGTGTTGATCAACGCAATGTGCGTGAACGCCTGCGGGAAATTGCCCAGGAACTCCCCCGTGTGAGGGTCGATCTCCTCGCTGTACAGCCCCAGGTGATTCGCGTGCCGCAGCATGCGCCGGAAGATCCGCTCGCCGCGCTCCGCGTCGCCTGAGAGGATCAGCGCATCCGCCAACCAGAACGTGCAGATCGAGAAGACGCCTTCGGTGCCCGGCAAGCCGTCCGGGTTGATGTAGCGGTACACCAGCTCCTTGTCCTCGCTGGTCAGCTCCCGCAGCGTCGCCTCGATCGTGGCGCGCACCCGCTCGTGATCCGGCGGGAGGAAGCCGACGATCGGGATCAGCAGGTTCGCCGCGTCCAGCGCCGTGCTGCCGTAATACTGCACGAACGACCGCCGCTCCTCGTTCCACCCCTTCTCCATCACCTCGGCGTGGATGGCGTCCCGCTCGCGCCGCCAGCGATCGATGTCGGCCGGCAGGCCCAGCTCCTCAGCCATGCGGATCGCGCGGTCCAGCGCCACCCATGACATGACCTTGCTGAACACGTAGTGCTGGACGCCGGCCCGGACCTCCCAGATGCTCGTGTCCTTGCGCCGCCAGTTCTCCGCCACCCAGTCCGCCAGGCTCGCCAGCAACGACCACATGCCTTCCGTCATGCGGTTGTTCTGGTGCCACAGGAAGGCGGCCTCCAGGACTTCCCCGTACACGTCGATCTGGAGCTGATCGTACGCGCCGTTCCCGATCCGCACGGGCCGCGAGCCCCGGTAACCTTCGAGGTGGTCCAGCGTGCGCTCCGCCAGATCCCGCTCGCCGCCGATCCCGTACATGATCTGGAGATGATCGGCCGACTTCCGGCAGACCCGCTTCAGGTAGCTCATGAACCGGTCCGCCTCGTCGTACTGCCCGAGCACGTGCAGCGCGTAGAGCGTGAAGGCCGCGTCGCGCAGCCACGTGTAGCGGTAATCCCAGTTCCGTACGCCGCCGATCTCCTCCGGAAGCGATGTCGTCGGCGCGGCGACGACCGCGCCGGTGGGCGCGTAGAACAGCAGCTTCAGCACAAGGGCGCTGCGCTCCACCTCGGCGCGGTACGGGCCCGTGTAGCGGATCCGGCTGACCCACTCGTCCCAGAACGCGGCCGTCGCGTCCAGCTTCGCCTGCGAGTCGTAGCTGGAGATGGGGTGGACCTCGTCGTCATCGTAACGGAGGACGACCCACGCCACGTCCCCCGCGCTCAACCGCAGCCGCGCGCGCGCGGTGCCGTCCGACAGCTCCCACCAGAGGTCCTCGAGCGATGACAGCGCGACCGCCTCGTCCTCCCGGTCCGTCGCCAGTACCCCGTGCCGCCGCGCCATCAGATGGACCGGCGAGAGGCCGTAGTCGAAGCGGGGCGCGAAGAGGATCTCCACCTCGAGCTGGCCTCGCGTACACCGGATGCGCCGGTGGATCTCGTGATACGCGGAAAGTTCGCGGCCACGCTCGAGGGAGGGCATGAAGTCCGTCACCTCGACGACCCCGCCCGCGTCCGTGTGGAAGGTCGTCACCAGGATGTTGGTCGCGGGCAGGTAGCGTTGCGTGGAGGTGTAGGGCGCCGTCGGCGCGATGCGGAAACGCCCGCCATGGCGGTGGTCGAGAATCGCGGCGAACAGGCTGGATGAGTCGAAGCGCGGAAAGCAGCACCAGTCGATCGACCCGTCCAGGCCGACCAGCGCGCACGTGCGCATGTCGCCGATGACGCCATACGCAGAGATCGGCTTGTACTCGGGGAACCGCCCCGCGTACGCCGCCTCGGTGGTCTCGGCTGTCTCTCGCTTTTCTCCCTGCGAGAGCGGGTTCGCCAGCTCCCTCAATGGTTCTCCTCGGACCAGCTCCCTTCCTGGACCGGGCGATCCGGAGGCTCGTACGCCTCGCCCCGCGAGATCGCCGCCTGTATGTTGTGCGTGCCGTAAAGCTCGCCCGGCAGATCCTCGATCAGGTGGTCTGCCTGGGCGTCCGTCAGTTCGCCCTCCTCACCGAGTTGCGCCTCGAACTCGGCGTCCTCCGCCACCGCCTCGTCCGCGGCCTCGCTCCTCATGCCGCGCACGAGCTCGTCCACCACGACCTCGTTCGAGTAGTTGGCGATCCCGAGCACATCGCTGAGGATGTTCTCGATCGCCTGGAGCTCCGCTTCCGAGCCCACGCGGCCGGTGATCGTCACGAACCCGTCTTCGACCTGGATGTCCAGGAGGTCGGGGTCCAGCTCGGGATACTCCTCGAGCTCCTGGAGGATGAGCTCGTAGAGTTCCTCGTCGTCGAGATCGCCGAGCGAGTACAGGTCCTCGTAGTCTTCTTCGTGATCCGGCATCCGTGCCTCCCCTCGCGACCCGGTCTCCAGGGGCGCCGCACGAGCCGGCCGCGCGACCGCGGGGCTCAGAAGTGGATCGCCGCCCCCGCGGAGACGTAGAAGTGCTGCACCCATTCGTCGTCGGGCGCTCTCGGGACCTCGGTCTGGAAGGCGCGCGGGAGGTCGATCTCCCAGAACACCAGCCGCCCGTCCAGCCGGAGCCCCAGCCGGCGCATCGCGAACCACTCGACGCCGCCGCCCAGGTGCCCGGCGAAACTCGTGCCGAAGTCGAACCGCGCGTCGGACGGCAGGTCCGTGCCCCGGTCCTCGTCGGACAGCTCGATCACCGCGCCGCCGCCCGCCAGGAGGTACGGCTGCAGGTTCCGGTAGGTGCGGGGCCCCGTGAGGTTGAACCGCAGGCCGGCCAGGAGCAGCAGCAGCGACTGGTCCGACTCCCGTCCGAGCCGCACCGGCCGCGACACGATGGAATCCGGGGCGATGGTGTCCTGATCCAACCCGATCACGAACCGGGATGTCGGCAGGAAGGCCGCTTCCCCCTCGATCGTGAACGGGCCGCTCAGCCGGATTCCGTACCGGCCCCCGAGCAGCGGGCCGGGACCCGGGCCGAGATCGAATCGCCCGCGGTCCGTGCCCAGATAGCCGACGAACAATCCGCCGGCCTGCGTCTGCTCGAGGAACCGGTAGGGCGACCGGATCTGTTGACCGGCGCCGGGTGCCGGGGCCGAAGCCAACGCGCAGGCCGCGAGCACGGCCGCGATCCATCGGGACGACTGCCTGGAAGTCATGCGGATCCGGATCGTCGATGACGGGTCGAAGTTCGGCGCGCCAAGCTAGATGCGGCCCACAGGCCACGCAAGCAGTGGACGCCGGCGAATTGACACCCCGCGCGCGGGGGTCTAGGTTCCGGCTCACGTGCAGAAACCCGCGCAACAGATAACCGTCCGCTCTCGACGCGGTTCCCTCATGATTCGTTGCATCGCGCTGGCGTGCGCGCTCATTTGGCCCGCCGCCGCTCTCGCCCAGACCGGTCGGGTCGCCGTCGACGGCGAGGTGCTCCGCGCCGCGCCCGACGGCGCCATCCTCGCCACCCTCGAGGAGGGCACGCTCCTCCGGCTCGGCCGCCGTCAGGGGTCGTGGCAGGAGGTCACCCTCGAGGCGTGGATCTGGCACCAATCCGTCCGCGCCGAGCGGAACGGGCCGCACGACCTCGTGATCTCCGCGCAGGGAGGCGAGAACCTCCGCGCCGCGCCCAACGGTGCGCTCCTGGCCTACGGCCGGACGGGCATGCGGCTGGAGCAGGTCGAGCGCGCCGGAAACTGGATCCGCATCCGCCGCACCGGCTGGATGCGCGAAGCCGGCGTGCGCCCGGATCAGGCCGTCGCCGTTGAACGCCCCGCCGCCGGCAGCCCCGGTACCGGCAGCGCCACTGCAGGCAGCCCCGCCGGCGGCAGCCCCACCGCTCCCGCTCCGGCCGCGACTCGACAGGCCTCGTCCGCCACGGAACCGGCACCGTCTGCGGTCGCGCCCGCGGCGCGCGCCAGCGTCGGTCCCGCCGGGTCCGTTCTGCTGACGGGACCGGGCGCGGACACCCTTGCCCGCCTGCGCCCGGGCGCCGCCCTCTCGACGGTGGAGAGGCAGGGCGAGTGGGTCCGCGTGCGGCTCGAGGGCTGGATCCCGGCCGCCACCCTCGCCGGTGATTCCGCTGCCGCCTCGGACATCCTCGTGGATATCCCCGCCGCCGCCCTCGCCGAAGATCCCGGCGCCTTTGCCGGCCGCACCGTCGAGTGGTCCCTGCAGTTCATCGCGCTCCAGCGCGCCGAGCCGATCCGCACCGATTTCCGCACCGGCGAGCACTTCATCCTCGCCCGCGGGCCGGCGGGCGAGACGGGCTTCGTCTACATCGCCGTGCCGACGGAGCTGCTGGCCGAGGTCGAGCGCATCCCGCCCCTTTCCCGGCTGCGCGTCCGCGCCCGCATCCGGAACGCCCGCTCGCCGCTGACCGAGGCACCGATCCTCGAGCTGCTCGAGATCCGGAGCGTCCGGCGCGGCGACGGGTAAGGCAGGGACCCGGCGCGCAGGCCGCCCGCGGTCGGATCCCGGCCGCTGGGGGGCCGGGGAGGCGTCTTCCGCGCGCGTCGGGGGCGATTGGCCGCTCGCCCCTGCGGGGGGGCCGCGTTGGGGCGCCGGTCCCTACCCGGATGCGACGACCAGACTGACCGGCCCACACGGCTCCGTGCCCCGGCACGCGGATCCCCGTCGGCGTGCCACCATCGCACGCGCCCGCCCGCGCCGCGTTGTAGCGGGATGTGACGCGCCGCCGACCCGGCGGGGTCTAGAGGGGGGCGCTCTGCCGGCCTCTCGCCGCCCGCTACGATCGGGGCGGGGCAGGGGGGAGCCAGCCCCGCGGGCGTCGGGCGGGCGGGTGCCGCCGCGGGCCCCAACGGGGCGGTGTCCTGTGCCGCGGAGGGCGAGTTAGGGCTTCCGCATCGCCGCCGATGGTTGCATCTTTCTGCGGCACCGGCGCCCCGGACCGGTAGAGCGTTCCCCCCGCCCGGCCTGGACGCCGGACCGGGCGGGCGCGTAACCCTGAACATGGACGCGCCGATGAGCAGGCTCGCGCAGGGGCTCCGCGTCGCGGTCGCGGTGGCCGTGGTCTGTCTCCCCGCCTCGTGCGGGGATCCGTCCGGTCCAGCACGTTCCCGAACCATCGCCATCGAGGGGGACTACCCGCGATTTGGCCCGGCGGGCCAACCGCTCGGGGCGCCGCTTCGCGTCCGCGTCACCGGTGGCCAGTCTGACGGCCCGATCGCGAGGGCGAACGTTCGCTGGCGCGTCGTGCGCGGAAGCGGCGCCACGATCAGCCCGACGAGCACGCTCACCGACACGGCCGGGATCACGCAGGCGCTCCTGACGCTGGGGCCGGACACCGGCCTCTACCGCGTGGAAGCGAGCTTGCCCGGCTCGAGCAGCGCGCCCGCCGTGTTCGAGGTGAGGGCGGTCCTGACGCCGCAGATCGTCTCCATCGACCCGAACCCGGCTGCGGCCGGATCCATCGTCCGCATCACCGCCGACAACCTCAGCCCGGTGCCTTCGGACCACGCGGTGCTGTTCGGCGGCTTCCGCGGGACCGTGGTGGGTGGGACCGCCACGGAGCTGGAGGTCCAGGTGCCGGCATGCATCCCGACCCGCGCGGTGAGCGTGGCGATCGAGATCGGGCCCGTGCGCAGCGATTCCGTGTCGCTGACGGTGGTCTCGGAAGGCGGCGATCCGCTCGCCCTCGATCCGGGCGACGCGGTCACCCTGTCGAGCGCGGAGGAGTTCGCCTGCATTCGGCTGCCCGCAGGGCCCCCCTCGGCGTGGTACCTCGTGGTCGCCCAGAACGCAGCCGATGCGGCCCAGCAGGACCTGCCGTTCCAGCTCGCGGGACTCGTGGGCCCGGTCAGCGAGACCCGCGTCGCGTCGGCGGGTGTCTCCGCAAGTCTGGGGTGGACGGCGCCGAGCGACCCCGCGATCCCCTGGGAGGCCCGGCTGCGCGCGCGCGAGCGCGAGCTGCCCCTCGAGTCAGCGATGCCGCCGCGCGGCGAGCTCGGCGTGCTGGGGTACACCCTCCCACCCGAGATCGGAGATCGGCGCACCTTCCAGGTCCTGAACAAGGACGAGACCTTCACGCGCGTGACGGCCGAGGTGAAGTACGTCAGCGAGCGCGCCGTCCTCTACCAGGACCTGAATGCGCCGTCCGGTGGCCTCACCGCTGCGGATTTCGCAGCGCTCGGGCAGTTGTTCGACGACCCGATCTACGACGCCGTTGTCGGAGCCTTCGGCGCGCCGTCCGACATCGATGGCGATGGCCGGATCATCATCCTCTTCACGCCCGTCGTGAACGAGATGACGCCGCGAGGCTCGCAGGGATTCATCGCGGGCTTTTTCTACGGCCTGGACCTCACCACCGAGCCGAACAGCAACCGGGCGGAGATCTTCTACAGTCTCGTGCCGGATCCGACAGGACAGTTCAGTGACGGGCGCGCCACCTCGGACGTGCTGCGGGCCGTCCCGCCGGTGCTGGCGCACGAGTTCCAGCACATGGTCCACTTCAACCAGCGGTTCCTGCTCCGGAACAGGCCGCCGGAGGCCCAGTGGTTGTCCGAGGGCCTCGCGCACACCGCCGAAGACGTCGTCGCCGCCGTGCTGCTCGCTCGCGGAGACAGCCGCGCGAACAACTTCCTCGCCTCGAACCTCGCCCGCGCTCGCCTCTACCTCGCCGACCCGGGCGGCGCCAGCCTCATCAACGAGGAGCCGCCGGGGTCGCTCGAAGAGCGCGGCGCCCAGTGGCTGTTCATCAAGTACCTCATGGGCCACTACGGCGGGGCCGACCTGCTCGCGCGCCTCACGCAGACCACGCTGACCGGCACCTCGAACGTCACATCGGCAACCGGCCGGAACTGGTCCGCCCTGCTCGCCGAGTGGTCCGTGGCTCTTTGGGCCGACGATGCGCCGGAGCTCCAGGGTCTCGCCCTCGATCCCCGGTTCACCTTCCCCAACGTGAACCTGCGCGAGGAGTATGCGCGGTTCGGCCAGGCGTTTCCGCTCGGCCCCGTGTCGATCCCCATGCGTGATTTCCTGGCGTTCGACACGCTGCCGGCTGCCAGCATGGATTACCTCATGCTGGTCGCGCCTCCCTTGGCGCCGCCGCCGCTGCACCTGAACTTCGCAGGCGCACAGGGGGCGCCGCTCGAGGGCGCTGAGGCGCGGCTCACGATCTTGCGCGTGCGCTAGCCGCCTCCCGGCTCCTGCTCATCGCAGCCACCGAGTCCGCCGCGAGACGCGCGGCCGGGTCGAACGCCGCCGCCACCGGCGTCCCCGTCCAGCCCGTCGGCAACGGCACGCCCAGCAGCCACAGCGCCGTCGCGGCGGTGTCCATCGTGCGGATGCCGGCCGGCAGTCTGCCCGCCTGCACGCCCTTGCCCCACGCGATCCACGGGATCGTCATGTCGCGCGGATCCGCGCTGCCGTGGTCCCTACCGTGGCCGCCGTGGTCAGCCGTGACCAGCACCGTGTAGTTGCCCCGGCCGAACGCCCGATCCGCGGCTTTGAGGACCTCTCCCACCGCGGCGTCCGCCCGCCGCACGGCCCAGCCGTAGACCGGCCCCATCCACCCGGTCGTGTGCCCTGCGTAATCCGGCTCGCCGATGTGCACGAACAGTAGGTTGGGGCGCTTGAACCGCAGGTAACGCACCACGTCTTCGGCCGTCTCTGTCGCGAGCATGTGGCCCAAGCCGTCCGGCGCCTGCGTGTAATCGAGCGTGCCGGGCTTCTGCAGGTGACGGAACTTCGACTTGCTGAAGAACGCCGCGGTGTGCAACCCCGCCTGCTTCGCCGCCTCGAAGACCGTGGTGACCTGGACCGTCCCGTGCTCCTCCGTCTCGTCACTGTTCCAGGTCACCCCGTGCTTCTCCGGCGGGACGCTCGTGAGCATCGAGGTATGCGATGGCAGCGTCTTGCTCGGGAAGATCGTCTGTGCCTCCAGCGAGTACGCACCCTCCCGCATCAGCCGCTGCAACTGCTTCGCCCCGAAACGCTCGATCGCATCCGGCCGCAGCCCGTCGATCGAGACGATCACCACGTGGTCGGTGACCGCGCCGGGGGTGCCGCCGACGTCATCCGCCGGCCGCCAGCCCGCGATCAGCCCCACGAGCAGCAGCGCGGCCATGCCCCGGCGTCGGCCCCACTCCGCAATGCGCATCATTCCGGTTGGCTCGCTCCGCTTGCGCGTGCCCGGCGCGCCGCCCGGCGATCCGGGGGCTTCGACTGCCACGGCAGCGCAGGTTCTAAGTTACGATGGGATAATCACTTACGTTTTACACACGGCGGCCCGTCGCCGTTCCCGCCGGGCGCCGGTCCGCGGGGAGCGCCCGGCGCGGCCGCCATGAGCCCGGGGACCGCTCACGGCGGGGTGCCAGCTCAGGTCACGCGCTCCAGGCGGGGATTGGGCTGATAGCGGCGGCCCGCCTTGGCGATCGGCTTGCCCTCGACCAGCACGACGTCCGCCGTGAAGTCGTAGCGGTCCTTGAAGAGCGAGGAGCCGACGCCGTAGGAATCCACCGGCACGCCCAGCTCCTCGAAATGACGGATCTTCTCCGCGTCGAAGCCCCCCGACACGACGATCTTCACGTGGTGGAAGCCCTCCCGGTCGAGGGCGCGGCGCACGTTCCAGACGAGCTGCGGATTGACGCCGCGCGGGTCGAACCTGCCCATCTGCGGGATGATCGAGCGGTCCACCAGCGTCTCGGAGGTGTCCAGCCGCACGCCGTAGAGGCGGGAGCCCAGGGCTCGCGCGACGGCCAGGGCCGTGCCCACGCAGTCGTTGTCGAAGTCGACGAGGCTGATGACCTTCACGTCCTCCGGCATGGTCTCGGCGAACGCCTTCGTCGCGCGTACCGTGTCCCCGCCGTAGCACGCGATCAGCGCGTGCGGAACGGTTCCGATGCCTTCCGACCCCCACCAGGAGGCCTGCGCGTCCGTGGACACGCCGATCGCGCCCGCGATGTGCGCCGCGTATCCGTCACCCGTCTGCACCAGCCAGTGATCGTGTCGCGCCGGGAAGAACATGACCGTCTTGGGCCAGGCGGCCTCGACCACCTTGCGGGTGTTCGTGGCGACTTTTGTGCGCCGGCTCAGTACGCCGAGGTACAGCGTTTCGAGGTGGGCGAAGGCCGCGTAGGGACCGGTGATCAGCATCACCGTCTCCCACGGCTCCACGGCATCGCCGTCCCACAACGCGTGCACCTCGAGGTCCTCCCAGCGGAACCCCTCCGTGAGGCAGAGCTTGAGGATCGCGATGGCCTCGTCCACGCCGCCCAGCCACGCGTGCTTCTTCGTGAAGACCTGCATCGTCACGACGGGGTTGTGCCCCTGCGCGAGCAGCACCTCCCGCGCACGCGTGAAATATTTGTCCGAGTAGTAGCCGCTCCGCATCTTCTCGACCGGGAGCTGGAAGATCTCGGGGTCGAGACGCTTTGCGGGACGGAGCGGGGGGGGCGGCGCCGGCCTGGGGTAGACCGGCGGCTCGACAGTCTTCGTCGGCGTCATGCTCAAGATTCCAGCTCGGGAAAACCTTCGTTTCGGACGTTCCCTTCCACCAAACTGGCGCTGCTCAATGCCTGACGCCAGTCGGGCGCCTGGCCTCGCGCCGGGCGGCGAGGATGGAGCTCCGGAGCACCAGGGAGCCGGCCAGGGCCAGCACCCCGGCGATCGGCCACATGAGCGGGTAGCCCTGGGTCTCGGGATACAGCCGGGCGCCCAGATCGATGCCCGCGCCCACCAGCACGGGCGCCACCACTCGGCCGAGGCCCATCATGAGGATGTAGAGCCCGGTGTAGCGCCCGATGGCGCGGTCGCCCGCGAAGCCGGCGAACAACGGGTACGGCAGCGCGATTAGCGTGGCGGCGCCCACGCCAGAGGCGAGCAGCAGCAGCAGGGCGGCGGGAACCTCGCGCACGGCCACGCCGGCCAGCATGGCGAGGCCCGTCAGGAGCGAGCCGGCCTGGAGTAGCCAGGCGCGACCGTACCGGTCTCCCAGGTGGCCGATTGCCACCGCTCCCACGCCCAGCCCCGCCACCAGGACGACCAGCACCAGGGACGCCTCCGCAACCGAGATCCCCAACACCGTGACCGCGAACAGGAAGACGTACGGCCGGATCCCGTCGACGGCGCCGGTCCAGAGCGCGTTCGCCGCCAGGAGCCGCCGCACCGCCGGCCGCTCCCGCAGCTCCCGCCAGATGCGCACGACGCTGCTCCGGTCCGGCTCCTCCGGGAGCTCGCGGTCACGGGCGGTCGGCGGCGCCGCGCCGTACGTCAGCCACGTGGTCGCCAGCACCAGCGCCGCTGCGAGCAGGAAGGGGAGCGGCTCCCAGAGACCGAACAGGAGCCCGCCGGCCACCAGGCCGTACCCGAGCCCCAGCGCGTGCAACGCGCCCCGGACGCCGTGCACCCTCCCGCGGCGCTCATCGGGGACCGCATCCACCATGAGCGCCCAGAGCGGCGTCAGGTAGCCGTGGAGTGCCGCGAAGAAAACGAAGGACACACCGGCGAGCGGCCAGTACCCCTCCAGGAACGGCGCCGCGCACAAGGCGAGTGCCATCAGGGGCGCCATGATCAGGAGGAAGAAGGTGCGGCGGCCGAAGCGACGCGCCAGAGCCGGCGGCAGCGCGTCGCTGAAATGCCCGATCCAGTACGGCACCAGGAGAGCGAAGGCGCCTTCCGCGCCCACCGCGAAGCCGATCCAGAGCGCGGACGGCGCGTACCGTGCCAGCAGCACCGGCAGCAGCGCGACCATTACGGTCTGACCGGCCGTCGAGCCCAGCGTGCCCGCGGTCAGACCGTACTCTCGCACCACGCGCCAGCGGCCGCCCGGCCGCTCCACCCTGTTCCGTTCCGGTTCGGTCGCGCTCGAATCCATCGGGCCTCGCGAAACGTGCCAATGTGCGGGCCCGAGCATCTGGATTCAAGCTCCGGGTGATCGGACGGGCCGACCAGTCCCGGTCAGGCCGCCCGTCGCCGCCGCTCCGCCGCCACCCGCTCCAGACTCTCGCGCAAGCGGCGGCTCAGGTCCAGGACCGGCGAGGGTTTCGGCGGCGCCGGCGTAGGCCGCTCCAGCTCCGGCGGCAGCCGCCCTTCCGCTTTCTGCCGCAGGATCTCCAGCACGCGCTCGCGGTACTCGTTCCGGTAACGCCCCGGCTCGAAGTCGCCGGAGAGACGTGCGACCAGCTCCACCCCCATGCGGATGTCGCCCTCCCGCAGCCGCACCTCGGCCGGCAGCTCCAGTTCCCGCTCCGGGATCAACTCCTCAGGGAAGTACAGCGTCTGCACGACGAGCACGTCGCCCTGCACCCGGACCGCGGCCAGGTGCTCCCGGTGCATCAGCACGAACTGCGCGATGCCGACCTTGCCACTGCGGCGGAGCGCCTCCCGCATCAGCACGTACGGCTCCTCGCCGCCTTCATCCGGCGCCAGGTAATAGGGCTTGCGGAAGAAGATCGGGTCGATGTCGCGCAGATCCACGAAGTCCCGGATCTCGATCGAGCGGGTGAGCGTAGGCGCCGCGCGGTGCAGCTCTTCGTCCTCCACCACGATCCAGCCGCCGTCCACGTCGTACCCCCGCACCACCTCCTCGTCGGGAACCGCGCGGTCTTCCGCGCTGCAGACCTTGAGGTAGCGGATCGGCGCCCGATCCGGCTCGTGCAGCAGCCGGAACTCGATGCGCCGCTTGCGCACCGCCTGGTACAACCGGATCGGCGCCTGCACGAGACCGAACGCGAGCGTACCGCGCCAGAGCAGCTCCATGGCCACAGACCTCCCCGCCCGTTGCTCCGTCACGGCGGGCGCAAGAGTCGTTCCGGGCACGCTCCGGCCGGCCCGGTCGCCCTTGCGGGGTCACCCGAGCGGGGTCGCCGTCGCCCGGTCGCCTTGGCCGATTGTCTTGTGCGATTGCCTTGCGCGATTACGCTTGCGCGATTGCCTTGACCAGTCGCCTTTGCCCGATCGCCCTCGCCCGAATGCCCACGCCGCCGCGTGCCCCGATCCACTGCTCGCGCCTCCGCCGGCACGCGCGGGCAGGATCGGAATCCGACTTCGATGCGACGACGCGCCTCCAACGCCCGCGCGCTCCGTGCCTCCCGCGCGCTCAGCCCGCGGCCGACGCCCGCGCCGGACGTGCCAGCGTGATCCCGCCGATGATCACGGTCGCGCCCACCACCTGCCACAGCAGCGGCCGCTCGCCGAGCCACGCCCACGCCACCACGAGCGCGACCACCGGCACCAGATTCGAGTACATTGCCGTGCGCGTGTTGCCG
>DATCLK010000292.1:0-2759 GCA_036563975.1 Longimicrobiales bacterium
CTCGAGGCTGAGGTCCTTGCCGCGCCGGTCCGCGGGCCGCAGGTCGAAGTGGATCTCCGAGCACGGGCCGCACGGCCCGGTCTCGCCCATCTGCCAGAAGTTGTCCTTGTCGCCGAGCCGGAAGATGCGCGAGGGCGGCAGTCCCGCGACCTCCTCCCAGAGCTTCGCGGCCTCGTCATCCGAGTAGTGTACGGTCGCCCACAGCCGCTCCCGCGGCAGCCCGTACTCCTCGGTCAGAAGCTCCCAGGCGAACGCGATCGCTTCCCGCTTGAAGTAATCGCCGAAGGAGAAGTTGCCGAGCATCTCGAAGAAGGTGTGGTGGCGCGCGGTGACGCCGACCTCCTCGAGGTCGTTGTGCTTGCCGCTCACGCGCAGGCACTTCTGCGCCGTCGTCGCACGCTGGAACGGCAGCTTCTCCTCGCCCAGGAAGACGCGCTTGAACTGGACCATCCCCGCGTTCGTGAAGAGCAGGGTCGGGTCGTCTGCGGGGACGAGACTCGAGCTCGGCACGATGCGGTGGTCGTGGCGGGCGAAGTAGTCGAGAAAGCGCTTTCGGATCTCAGACGAATTCATGGGCACCGTGCAGGGCGGGCGCCGCCCGCCCTCGCGGGGATGGCGGCGCCGGCGTTGGTTCGCTGAAACATTCAATATACGACATTCCGTTGCCGGGGCGAAGGGCCCGCGGGCCCATCAGGGGCTGGCGAAACCCGGCGCCCACGCCGCTCCGTACGGAGCGGCGCAGCGGGGCGGACGCCCGGGGCCGGCCGCCGCCCTTTTGTTGCGCAGGGCCAGTCCCCGGTCATAACGTGCGTGCACGTGGCGCGGGGACCGGGCCGGCACGGGGTCTCGGGCCGGCCATTTTCGTGCAGAACGGGAGCGTGCTTCATGCAACGACACAGGTTGGTGAGCCTGTCCGCGACCGCAGCCGCCGTCCTCGCCGGCTGTGGTGGGGCTCCGGGCTCGGGCGACTGGGCCGGGACGGAGCGGGACAGCGCGGGCGTGGTCATCGTGGAGAATCCGGGAACGGGGGTGTGGCGGCCGGGTGAGCAGTGGAGCGTCGTCGAGGAGCTGAGGATCGGGGTGGCCGAGGGCGACCCCGACTACCAGTTCGGCAACGTCGCCGGGATCGACGCAGACTCCGACGGGCGGATCTACGTGCTGGATCAGCAGGCACAGGAGCTCCGCATTTTCGACGCCCAGGGCACGCTGCTCCGCACGGTGGGGAGGGCCGGCTCGGGCCCCGGCGAGTTCAGCCCCGGTGCAGGGCCGGTGGTCGTCGGCAGGGGCGACACCGTGCTGGTCCCGGACATTCTGCTCCAGCGCGTGAACCGGTTCGTTGCCGGGGGCGAGGAGGCCGGCAGCTTCCCGCTCCCGATGGCGGCGGGGATCCCGATCGCGTGGGCGAAGACGCCGGACGGGCGCGTGGCTTACCAGCTCATGCACTTCCCCCTCCCCGGCCAGCCCCAGCCGGAGGGCTCGACGGAGGCGCCGATCGTCGCGCGCGGCATGGACGGCTCCAGCGACACGCTCGCCGTGCTTCGCGCCGGCACGACATTCCGGATGCAGGGCGGCGCGATGCAGATCCGCATGTTCGAGCCGGAACCCGTGTGGGACATCGCGGCCGATGGCACGATCATCACGGCCGTGAACACGGACTACCGGATCGAGGTCCGCCGGCCCGACGGCACGGTGGTGCGGGTGATCCGCAAGCCGTTCGAGCGTGCTCCCGTGACGGAAGCGGACCGGGAAGCCTTCATGGAGCTCTTCCGCGATGCGTGGCGGCGGGCGGGGGTTCCGCCGGCCGCGATGCAGCAGCTCGAGCAGGGCGTCAGCTTTGCGGAGTATTACCCCGCGCTCGCGCGCATCAAGGTCGGGCCCGGCAACACCATCTGGGTGCAGCAGATCAAGACTGCGGCGATGGCGCAGGAGACCGGAGCGGCCTTCAACCTCCAGGACGCCGGCAGCCCGCGCTGGGACGTGTTCGATGCCGATGGCCGGTACCTCGGCGTCGTGGAGTTCCCGGCGAGCTTCGCGCTCATGACGTTTAACGGAGACGTGGTGTACGGCGTGCTGCGCGACGAGCTTGAGGTGCAGTACGTCGCGCGGTTCCGCGTCGTGCGGAAGGGCGCGATGGGGTGAGGTGGCGGGAGGCGACCGAGGCGAGGCCTTAGCCGCGCCGGCGCGACACCGAACATGCAACGAGGCCCCGGTTCTTACCGGGGCCTCGTTGCATTGTGATCATCCTGGATCGGACGGACTCACGCTGGACCTTGCGGGCTGCCGTCACGATCCGCGCTGCCAGCGCGTGCGCGGCAATGGGGCCGCTCGACCGGACGCCGACCCGGCCGGCAGAGCGGCGGTCGTGGGCGGAGAGCCGCCGGCCAGACCGCTACTCGTCGTAGCCGGCGGGGCCGTCGTCGCTCGCGGCCAGACTCCTCATCCCGAGCTCGGCGCGGACCTTGGCCTCGATCTCGGCGGCCAGCTCCGGGTTCTCGCGGAGGAAGCTCTTCGCGTTCTCGCGGCCCTGGCCGAGCCGGACGTCCCCGTAGGAGAACCACGCGCCGGACTTCTCGATGACGCGGCACTCGACGCCGAGGTCCACCAGCAGGCCGTAGTGACTGATGCCCTCGTTGTACATGATGTCGAACTCGGCCTGGCGGAACGGCGGCGCGCACTTGTTCTTGACGACCTTGACGCGCGTGCGGTTGCCGACCAGCTCCTGGCCGTCCTTGATCGCGCCGACGCGGCGGATGTCCAGC
>DATCLK010000293.1:0-1880 GCA_036563975.1 Longimicrobiales bacterium
CGGCTTCTTCTGGAGCACGGTGCTGCTCTACCACGGCACGTTCTTCATCAACTCGCTGGCGCACGTGCACGGCAAGCAGCGCTACGTGACGGGCGACGACTCGCGCAACAACTGGTGGCTCGCGCTGATCACGCTGGGCGAAGGCTGGCACAACAACCACCACGCGTACCAGCGCTCGACGCGGCAGGGCTTCCGCTGGTGGGAGATCGACGTCACCTACTACATCCTCGAGGTGCTCTCCTGGTTCCGCATCGTCTGGGACCTGGGCGAGCCGCCGCCCGAGGTCGTGCGCAACGAGAGGCCGCTGGGCCGAAAGGTCGTCGAGCGCGCGGCCGCGCAGATCGCGCGCACGTTCCCGGTCGAGCGGATCGCGGAGCAGGTCCGCGCAGCATGGGAGAGCACGCCCACGTGGGAGGAGTTCAAGGCGCGGGTTCGTGAGGCGGGCGCACAGGCGGAGGCCAGGCTCGCGGCACTGCAACTGCTGCCGCAGCTCCCGCACTTGCCGTCGCTGGAGGAGTGTCGGCGCCGCGCCGAGGAGCTGTTCGCGCAGGCGCCCACCGTGTCGCTGGACGAGATCGCGCGCCGCGCGCGCCAGCTCCTCGCCGAGGCCGTCGCGCTCCGACTGCTCGACGAGCCGGACGCCGCGCCGGCAACGTGAGGGGGGACGGCGCCGCAGCGGGCGCCGTCCTGCTTGTTCAGCGAGCCGGCCACCGCGCCGGCAACATGAGGACGACGACGTCGCCCTCACCCTCGAGGCAGATTCCGCCGGAGCCGGTGAGCGCGCGTCCGCGGCAACCTCGCTGATACCCGGGCTCACGCCACGGCCAGTCCGCCGTCCACGGCGACGGCCTGCCCGGTGACCCACGCGCTCTCGGGGCTCGGACCGTCGCAAAACGCCTACGCAACGACGTTCTGGGGACCGCCGGACCTCGCGGTCGAGATCACGTCGCCGGGCAACCGCGTGTCCGAGACCCAGGAAAAGGTGAAGGCGTACCTCGACGCGGGCGTCCGGATGGCGTGGGTCATCGATCCGCACTCGCGCACCGCCACCGTATACCGCGCAGGCGGCGAGGCGAGGCTCCTGGGAGCCGAGGACTCGCTCGATGGCGGCGCGGTGCTCCCGGGGTTCCGCCTCCCACTGACATCGCTCTTCGCCGTCTAGGCGCGACCGCCACCGGCCCTGGAGAGCCGCTCGAGACCCGGGCAAGCGCCGGAGAGCCGGCCGGGGCGGCTACCACCTCCGACGCCTTCTCCGCCTGCGATCCTCAACAGCGGATCGACCCGGACGCGCCTGCACGGGGGCTGACGACCTCGAACGCCTCCTCCGCCCACCCACCTCACGGCCGCTCCCGGGCGTCCTCGCTCGCCGCACGCGTGCCCGCGAGCTGCGCGAGCAGCTCCCTCACCGCGGCATCGAGCTGCGAGTCCTTCCCCGTGTAGCTCTCGCCCACCGGGCGCTGCACGTGCACGTCCACCGGCCGCGGCGCAAGCTCCATGTTGCGGCCCTGCATGTCGGTGACCTTCATGCGCGGCAGCCGGATCGTGCTGCCGTCCACCAGCGAGGTGTTCCACGTGTAAATGATCCACCCCGCCGTCGGCTCGCCGACGACGCGGCCCAGCCCGAGCGCGCGATAACCTTCCGTGAAGTCCTCCGCGTCCGAGAGCGAGTGGCGGTTCGTCACCAGCACCGTCGGCAGCCCGAGCGCGCGCTGGCCCAGCACCGTGCGCGCGGGCGCGGTCGTCATGCCGCGCGGCGTCATGAGCAGGTAGTCGCGCCGCGCCAGCACGTCGATCGCGTACACGTTCACGAAGCCGCCGTTGTTGTTGCGCACGTCCACGACCACGCCGTCCCTGCCCTGGTTCTCCGCATCCAGGTCGAG
>DATCLK010000294.1:0-1771 GCA_036563975.1 Longimicrobiales bacterium
CCTGCTGGAGGCGGTGGTCCAGCAGATGCCGGCGGGCGTGATCGTCGTCGAGGCGCCGTCCGGCCGGATCCTGATCACCAACCGGCAGGTCGACCGGATCTGGAATGCACGGCTGAGCGGCGCGCGCCACATCGAACAGTATCGGCCGCTGAAGATGTTCCACCCGGACGGGCGGCGTTACACGACGAAGGAAATGCCGCTGGTGCGTGCGCTCGTGGACGGAGAGGAGGTCGAGGCCGAGGACATCGACATCCTGCGGGGCGATGGCAGCCGGGCGACCGTCCGAGCGAGCGCGGCGCCGGTGCGCGACGAGCAGGGCCGGATCGTCGCCGCGGTCACGACATTCCACGACGTCACGCGGCAACGGAGGTTGGAGCAGGGGTTGCGCCTGCTGAGCGAGACGGGGCGGGTCTTCATGTCCTCGCTCGATTACGAGTCCACGCTGCGCGCTGCCGTGCGGCTGTCCGTGCCCCGGCTCGCGGACTGGAGCACGGTGCACCTTGTGGAGCCAGGAGAGCGGCAGACGCGCGTGCTCCAGACCGCCCTGGCGGACCCGGCGAGGCGACCCTTGTTGGAACGACTGCTGCGCCAGTTCCCGCGGGACCTCGGTGCGATGCAACCGCTCGCCGAGGCGATCCGGACGGGCAAGCCACAGTTCACGCCCGACGTGGACGAGGCGACGCTGGTGCGGGCGATCCCCGATCGGGGGCTGCGAACGCTGGTTTCGGAGTTGGGCGTCCGGTCCGGGATGGTCCTGCCGCTGCAGGTGGGCGACCGCGTGCTGGGCGCGTTCGCGTTCGCGTATGCGGAGTCCGGTCGGCGCTACGGCCAGGAGGAGTTCGATCTGGCGCAGGAGCTGGTGCACCGCGCCTCGATGGCGGTGCACAATGCCCTGCTCTACCGGGAAGCACAGCAGGCGTTGCGCGCCCGGGATGACGTGCTGGCGATCGTGTCCCACGACCTGCGCAACCCGCTGCACACGATCCACGCGACGGTGGAGCTGGTGCTGGACCTGTGGCCGCCGAGGGAGCAGCAGGAGCAGCACCTGAAAGCAGTGCTGCGCGCCGCCCACCAGATGGACCGACTGGTCCAGGACCTGCTGGACGTCTCGCGCATCCAGGCGGGCAAGTCGCTGAAGATCGAGCCGTCGAGCGAGCCGCCGGCGAAGCTCGTACGCGGCGCGGCCGAGGCGTTCCGGGCTGCGGCGCAGGAGAAGGGGGTCCGCATGGATGTCCACGCGCCGGACGATCTGCCGCCGGTGCGCGCGGACGAGTCACGCATTCACCAGGTGCTCTCGAACCTGCTGGCGAACGCGGTGAAGTTCACACCCCCGGGCGGCCACGTGTCGGTCAGCGCGGAAGCGGTGCGCGAGGGCATCCGGTTCTCGGTGCGGGACACCGGCCCGGGCATCGCGCCGGAGGACCTCGAGCGCATCTTCCAGCCCTTCTGGCAGGTGCGCCGCACCGCGCGGCTGGGCGCGGGGCTCGGGCTCAGCATCGCGCGCGGCATCGTCGAGCAGCACGGCGGCCGGCTCTGGGTGGAGAGCCGGCCGGGTGTGGGCAGCACCTTCTCGTTCACCCTCCCGCTGGCTAAGCGCGACGAAAAGCGGGCGGCCTGATGAGGGCGCGGTCGGCGAGTCTACCCCCGGGCCGGACCCGCGGGCGAGGACCCGTTGCGGCTCCGGCACGCGGGCGCCTCGTGCTGGAGCGCGTGCGTGCGGCGAGCTTCGCGCCGGACGAAGGATCCGTGCGCTTGCTGACGGCCGGGGCCG
>DATCLK010000295.1:0-6749 GCA_036563975.1 Longimicrobiales bacterium
TGCCGGATCGGGGAGCGGTCCTCGCACACCTGGTTCGTGCTCACCTACCTGCTCGGCTTCGAGAACGTCCGCAACTACGACGGCTCCTGGACCGAGTGGGGCAACGCCGTGCGGCTGCCCATCGAGAAGTGAGGCTGCGCCCAGGGTGACCCGCGCGGCCGCGGCGCCGCGCGGGCCCTCGCTCCGTCATCTCGCGCAGCGTCGCCGGCGCGCCGCCCTCCGCTGGCCGCCGGCCGTCGCCGCGGAGTCACTCCGCCAGCTCGCGCAGCGTCGCCAGCGGCGGCCGCCGCACCACACCCCGGCTGCTCGCGAACCCGACCGCCACGGTCAGTGCGGACGCGAGCAGCCACGCGGCGGCCAGCGAGCCCCACGGCACCCGGTATGGCATGTCGAACACGAAGCGCGCGAGCCCCCAACCTGCCCCCGCGGCCAGCGCGCTGCCGGACAGCGCCGCCACCGTCCCGATCGCCAGGTACTCGACGGCGAGGATGCGGCGGATCTCCCGCGCGCGGGCGCCCAGCGTGCGCAGCAGCGCGCTCTCGCGCAGGCGCTGGTAGCGCGTCGTCGCCACCGAGCCCACCAGCACGATCAGCCCGGCGCCGATGCTGAACAGCGCCATGAACCGCACAGCCAGCGCGGCGCGCGAGAGCACCGCGTCCACTGTCTCCTGCACGCGCACCAGGTCCAGCATCGAGATGTTGCTGAACCGCTCGACGACGGCGCGCTGGAGCGCCGCGCGCTCGGCGGGGTCCTCGACGCGCGCCAGCACGACGTGGGTCTTCGGCGCGCCGTCCAGCGACCCCGGCTCGAACACCACGAAGAAGTTGGTCGCGAGCCGTGCCCAGTTGATCCGCCTCAGCGAGGCGACCTCGGACTCGACCAGCACGCCCTGCACATCCCACGTGATGCGGTCGCCCACGCCGATGCCCAGGTCCTCCGCGATGTCCTCGTCCAGCGAGATGCGCGCGACCCCGGGTACGCTCGGCGCGTCGTCCCACCACCGCCCCGCCGTCAGCGTCTCCGTCTCGACCAGCGTGTCCCGGTACGTGTTGCGGTACTCGCGGTTCAGCACCCAGCGCGGCGGCCGCCGGCCCATCGTGTCCGCCAGGATCTCCGCGACCGGCCGCCCGTTCACCGCGCTGATCCGCGCCGGCACGATCGCCTCGGACGCGAGCGGCGTCACTCCGCGCTCGACCAGCAGCGCGTTCAGCGCCTCTGCCTGGTCGTCCTGGATGTCGAACAGGGCGAGGTTCGGCCGGTGCGGGCCCGCATCGACCTCGAGCTGGCCCAGCACGTTGACCTGGACCACGCGCAGCGTCGCCAGCAGGAAGACGCCGAACCCGATGCCGAGGGTCGCGGCGAGGGTCTGGTTCTGCGGCCGGAACAGGTTGGCCACGCCCTGCCGCACCGCGTAACCCGCCCGCCGCGGCAGCCAGCGCCGCGCGCCGCGCATGAGCAGCCATGCCGTGGCCGCCAGCAGCGCCGCCGTCGCCGCGATGCCGGCCGCGAAGCCCAGCCCCGTCCACACATCCGGCGCCTGCCCGATGCTCGCTGCCGTGACGCCCGCGGCGAGCAACGCGAGCACCGCCGCGCGCCTGGAATCGAGCCGCCGTACACGGCCTGCAAAGTCACGCCGCAACGCCCTGAGCGGCGTCACCTCGCGGATGCGCAGCAGCGGCAGCAGTGCGAACGCGAGGGCCACCAGCGCGCCCAGCGCGAGGCCCCCACCCACGGCCGGGAGGTTCACGCGCGGCTCGATGTCCACCGGGACGAACGCCGCCAGTAGCGCGGGCAGCAGGAACTGGATGGCCGTGCCGGCCGCAGCGCCGATCGCCGCGCCGCCCGCGCCGAGCGCCGCCGCCTCGATCAGGTAGATGGCGAACACTGTCCGCGGCCGCGCGCCGAGGCAGCGCAGCACCGCGATCGTCTCGGTCCGCTCCGTCACGAACACGTGCACCGCGCTCGCCACGCCCACGCAGCCGAGCAGCAGCGCGGCCAGCGCGATCAGCCCCAGGAACCGCGCCAGACTCCCCAGCGCCTCGCCCAGCTCCTCCTCCACCTCGGCCACGGTCTCGACGCGCGTGCGCTCGGCATCGAACAGCGAGTCGTACGCCTCGACCAGCCGCTCCACCGCCCGCGTGTCCTCGATGCGGAAATACGCGCGGTGCGAGGCCAGGCTGCCGAAGCGCAGGAGGTTCGTCTCCTCGACGTATGCCAGCGGGATGAACACCCGCGGCCCGACCGCGACGCGCACACCGAGCTCGCCCGGGTACTCCGTCAGCACGCCCGCGATCTCGAACGCCGCGTCGCCGATGCGCAGCGTGTCGCCGATCGCCGCGCCGAGGTACACCAGCACGGCCGGATCCACCACCGCCCGCCTGCCTTCCCGGAACGTCCGCCACGCTTCAGGCGGCTCCGTCGCCACCGTTCCGTAGAACGGGTAGCCGCCCTCCAGCGCGTTCACCTCCAGCAGCCGCGGCGCGTCCCGGTTCGCCGTCGTGTAGACCATGGAGCCGAACCGGATGGCCCGCGCCGTCTCGTGGCCCGCCGCCTCGAGCGAGTCGATCAGCGCCAGGATCGGCGCGGTGAACGCCTGGCGGCTCCGCAGCTCGAGGTCCGCGCCCAGGATCGCGCGCGCGTCCCGCGAGACCGCGCGCGCCACGTCGCTCCGGAACGAGTTCACCGCGACCAGCGCAGCCACGCCCGTCGCGATCGCGCCCATGTAGGCCAGGGCGCGGCGACGATGCGCGCGCAGCTCGCGGCGCGCCATCCGCAGCGCGAAGCCCATGTTCACGCCGCGCCACCCTCCGGCGCGCCACCCGCCGACGCGCCGCCGAAACGCGTCTCATCAGCAGCCAACCCGCCCGCCGGCGCGCCCTCCTCCGGTGCAGCGCCCGCCGGCGCACCGCCCGGGTTCGCGGGCGCCACGGCGCCACCCGCCCTCGCGCCCGACGCGGCGCCAGCCGCGCTCGCGCGCGATACGGCGCCGCCTGCACCGCCGCTGTCCGACACGATGCGCCCGCCCTCGAGCCGGATCACCCGCCCCGCGCGCGCCGCCAGCTTCGGGTCGTGCGTCACCAGGACCAGCGTGGTGCGCCGCTCGCGGTTCAGCTCGACGAGCAGGTCGGCGACCGCGGCTCCGTTCTCCGCATCCAGGTTGCCCGTCGGCTCATCGGCGAATAGCACGGCCGGCTCGTTCGCGAACGCGCGAGCCAGGGCCACGCGCTGTTGCTCCCCGCCCGAGAGCTGAGCCGGGTAGTGATCGAGCCGCTCGCCAAGCCCCACGCGCTCGAGCAACGCCCGCGCCCGCTCAGCGTCTGCCCGCTGGCCGTCGTGCTTCAGCTCCAGCGGCACCAGCACGTTCTCCAGCGCAGTGAGCGTCGGGATGAGCTGGAACGTCTGGAACACGAACCCTACATTGGCGGCGCGGAACGCCGCGCGCTCATCCTCGCTCATCGCGCCCAGGTCCCGGCCGTCCAGCAGCACCCTGCCGGACGACGGCCGGTCCAGCCCGGCGAGCAGGCCGAGCAGCGTCGTCTTCCCGCTGCCCGATGGCCCGACGATCGCGACGAATTCGTACGGCTCGATCGTGAAGTTGATGTCCCTGAGAGCGACGAGGCGGCGCCCTGCGCTCTCGTACGCCTGCTCGAGGTTCTCCGCGATGATGCGCATGACGATGCGAACGATGCTCGCGCTGAGCGCGCTGCTGGTTGCCTGTGGCGACGCGCCGGAGCCCGGTGCCGGTGCCGGGGCGCCCGCCGGGGCACGAGCCGGCGCCAGTGTGGACACGGCCGCCAGGGCCGCGTCCCCGTCCGACGCCTCGACCCCGGCTACCGCGACGCCCACTGAAACCGAGCGCGGCGTCGTCTTGTTCCTGGGCACGTCGCTCACCGCCGGCTACGGCCTGGATCCCGACGACGCGTACCCCGCGCTCATCCAGGCCATGATCGACTCTGCCGGCCTGTCGTTCCGTGCCGTGAACGCCGGCGTCAGCGGCGAGACGTCGGCGGGCGCGCTCCGCCGCATCGACTGGCTGCTCCGCCAGCCGATCGCCGTGCTCGTGCTCGAGTCCGGCGCCAACGACGGCCTGCGCGGCCAGGACCCGGAGCGCATGAAAGAGAACCTGCGGCAGATCATCGAGCGCACGCGCGCCGCGCACGCGGACGCGCGCATCATCATTGCGGGCATGGAGGCGCCGCCCAACCTGGGCGAGCACTACACGTCCGCCTTCCGCGCCGTCTTCCCGGCGCTCGCGCGCGAGTACGACGCCGTGCTGATCCCGTTCCTGCTCGAGGGCGTCGCCGGCGTGCCTGAGCTGAACCAGGCAGACGGCATCCACCCGACGGCGGAAGGGCAGGGGATCGTCGCCAGAACGGTGTGGCGCTACCTGGAGCCGGTGCTGCGGGAGGCGGCGGCCGGCGCCCCCGCCCGCTGATCCTGGCCGCCGCCGGCCCGCCTGCCGCCCTGGCGCCAGCCGCCTGTCACGGTCTCGTCCGGCACGGTGACCGGCTCCCGTACGGCGCCGCTTGACCGCACACGCCCTCGGAAACCCTCGCCCCCGCCCTTGCCCTGGCCCGCCTCCGGCGGTATCGTCGCAACGCCAACCGAATCAGAGGGACGAACCCATCCGGGGAGCACAGACCATGCGCCGTACGCTCGTTGCCGCGGCGTTCCTGCTCGCCTCCTGGACCGCCGGCCCCGCCGTGCCCGTGCTCGCGCAGCAGGCCCGTCCAGCCGCCTCCGGGGCCGCAGCGCAGGAACGCGACACCCGACGCGCGTTCACTCCCGAGGTCTGGTACCGGGTCACGACCGTCAGTTCGCCCGCGCTCTCGCCGGACGGCCGCCTCGTCGCCTTCACGGTCACGACCGTCAAGGAGCGGGAGAACCGCCGCCACTCCGAGGTGTGGGTGGTGCCGGCCGATGGCGGCAAGCCCGAGCGCTACACGTCGCCTTCCCACAGCAGCTCGAACCCGCGCTGGTCGCCCGACGGCAAGTACCTGTTCTTCACGTCGCAGCGCGAGGGCGGCAGGGGCTCGACGTGGGCGATCCGCGTGGACCGGCCATCGGGCGAGGCGGTGCAGGTCGAGGGCTACCGCGAGGGCTCGATGCCGCGCGACAAGCGGTTCGTCGTGTACGCCGCGCCCGCCGAGGAGGAGGACGACGAGGAACCGCGGGACTCCGCGTCCTCCGGCCGCTCGCGCGATCCCTTCGCCGGCATGCAGCCCATGGCGCGCCCGCCCTACGGCGCGATCACGAAGCCGCTCGATCCCCGGCGCTTCGATGGCCGCCACATCGTGGACCTGCCCTACAAGCGCAACGGCCCCGGCTTCACGCCGAACCCGCGCGAGCCCCGCAGGTACCGACCCACGCAGATCTGGGTGCAGCCGGTGGGCGACACGGCCAGGAAGATGATCACCAACACGCCGTACTCCCACGGAAGCGTCGTCGTCTCGCCGGACGGCAAGTGGGTCGCGTTCACCGCGGATCCCTGGCTGCGGCCTGACTCGGTCGCCCAGGCCGAGCGCGACTCCATCGCGAGGCTGCCCTACGACCGCGAGCGCGCCGACCAGCCCCGCAACGAACGGGACATCTTCATCATCCCGATCGAGGGCGGCGAGCCGCGGCGCGTCGCCGAGCTCATGGGCACCGAGTACAACCTCACCTGGTCGCCGGACGGCAAGCAGCTCGCCTTCACGTCCAACCTCGGCGTGCGCACGGGCCCGGAGCGCATCTACGTCATCGACGTCAACGGCGGCGAGCCGCGCAACATCCTGGGCGACTGGCAGTATGAGCCCGGCTCGGTCGAGTGGATGCCGAACGGCCGCATCGTCATGAGCGCCGCCATCGGCGGGCGCACCGCGCTGTTCCACGTCGACCCGCGGACCGGCCAGATCCGCGAGGTGCTGGGCGGCCGGCGCCGCATGAGCGGCTTCTCCTACGATGACCGCTACCGCCGGGTCGCCTACGTCTCGACCGAGATCGACAAGCCGACCGAGCTCTACATCGCGGACATCGACGGCAAGAACGAGCGCCGCTTGACCGGCTTCAACGACGCGCTCAACGCCGAGATCGCGTGGTCCAGCGCCGAGCGCTTCACGTACGAGTCCGTCGGCGGCTTCGAGATCGAGGCCTGGCTCATGAAGCCGTACGGCTACGAGCCGGGCAAGAAGTACCCGCTCGTGCTCTACATCCACGGCGGCCCCCACTCGGCCTACGGCGAGGGCTGGTTCGACGAGTTCCAGAACATCGCGGGCGCCGGCATGTGGGTGCTCTTCACCAACCCGCGCGGCTCCAGCGGCTACGGCGCGAGCTTCACCTACAGCACGCGCGGAGAGTGGGGCGGCGACGACTACCTCGACCTGATGAAGGCGGTGGACATCGTCGCGCAACGGCCGGACGTGGACTCGACCCGCATGGGTGTGACCGGCGGCTCCTACGGCGGGTTCATGACGGCGTGGATCACCACGAAGACCGACCGGTTCAAGGCCGCGCAGACCGACCGCATGATCAGCAATTGGTGGTCCTGGTACGGGACCTCGGATGCGCAGGGGCTCACCGAGTTCGAGTTCTTCGGCAAGCCGTGGGACAACCCGGCCATCTACGACACCCTCTCGCCGATCCGCTACGCGCACCGGGTCAAGACGCCCACGCTGATCGTGCAGTCCGAGGAGGACCACCGGACGCCGATGGGAGAGGCAGAGCAGTGGTTCGTCGCCCTGAAGAAGCACGGCGTGCCGGTCGAGTTCGTG
>DATCLK010000296.1:0-5573 GCA_036563975.1 Longimicrobiales bacterium
CTCCTGCTCGGCGCCGCACTGATCCAGGCAGACTCCGTCTACGCGAGCCCTGCGCTGCGCGAGGCCGTCGCGCGCGCGGCCGCGCTCAACCGCGAGCCGCCGGAGCTGCGCTCGTATCGCGCTCTGGTGGAGACCGAGGCCGCCCTCGTGATCCACACCGCGGCCGGCGAGGAGCTGACCGGGCAGATCGAGCAGATCGCGAGCCACATCCAGTGGTGGCGCGACGGCAACGTCGACCAGCACATCGTCGGGCACCGCATCCAGTCGGCCGGGCCGACCTGGTCCGTGCTCACCTACCTGCGGTCCGGCTGGACCTTCCCCGTGCTCTACGGCGAGCGGCTCGGCCTGTTCGGGCTCTCGGTCGAGGGCCGGCCCCAACAACGGCGCCGCCCCGTGTACCACGTCGTGCACCCCTTCTCCGAGGAGCGAGAGCACACCTACCGCTTCGAGGGTGGCGACACCATCGCCGTGCTGCGCCTGCCGGACCGGGATGTGCGCGTGATGCGCATCCGCGTCACGCCTCGCCGCCCTCCGCACGAGCGTGCCCTCGCCTTCCACGGCGACATCGACCTGGACGCCGACCGGTACCAGATCGTCCGCATGCGCGGCCGCCTCGTCGTCTTCGGGCCCGAGCCCGGGCCGGCCACGCGACTGCTCTCGCTCGCCGCCCGCGGCTTCGCGTACATCGAGCTGGAGAATGCGGAGTACGAGGGGCGCTACTGGTTGCCGTACCGCCAGCGGCTGGAGCTCCAGGCGACGAGCAACGTGACGGACTCACGCGCGATCATCCGCATCGTCTCCAGCTTCCGCGACCATCGCATCGAGGTGGATGGCACCGCAGCGGCGCTGGCGCTCGGCCCGCAGACGCCCGACAGTGCGGGGCTAATCGCTCGCGCGCAGGTTGCCGACAGCGCCGGGCCAACGGGTCGCGCCCAGGCGCCCGACAGCGCGCTCGTGCCGGACACCGTGCACGCGGCGGATGCGCGGCAGCCGCGCTTCCGGCTCACGTTTGCGCCCGCCGACACGCTCACCGGCTACGACGGCTGGTCGTGGGACCTGGGCGAGGCGACCGCGGGACTGAGCGCGCGGGACTTCGACGACGTCGCGCCGCCGGCGCTCCGGGCGGACGGCCCGCCGCACGTGCGCCTCGGGGCCCGCCGCATCACGGACGTGCTCCGGTTCAACCGGATCGAGGGCCTGTTCACCGGCGCGGGCGCGGTGCTCGCCTTCCGCGACGTTGCGCCAGGCCTCGAGCTGCGCGGCGCGGGCGGGTGGGCGTGGAGCGAAAGGACGCCGCGCGGCTCCATGGAGCTCGCGCTACGGCGCGACGATTGGGAGCTCGGCATCCGGGCCGCGCGAGACCTCGACCACACGAACGACTTCACGGCCCCGCTCGAGCAGGGTGCCGGCGTCTTCATGCTGTTCGGCGCGGGGGACGATTACGACTACGTGGATCGGCGCGGCGTCATCGCCTCGGTCGCCCGTGCGCTCGGCCACGACGCGGGCGTCCGCCTCGAGCTCGGCTTCCTGGAGGACCGCCCGGTCGCGCGGCAACGGTTGCGTGGGCCGTATGGCGGCGACACGCTGCGGCTGAACCGGCCGGCCGCGCCGGGTGACTACATCCGGTCCCGGCTCGTGCTCGAGCGCGGCCGCTCGGTCAACGGCAGCTCGCTGCAGCCCGGACTCGGCGTGCGCGCGGTGATCGAGCACGCCGCCGGGGAGCTGGACTGGACCCGCGTCGAGAGCGGGCTGAGCCTCCGGACTACGCGCGGGCGCTTCCTCTTCTCGGCACGATTCGATGCCGGGCTGGTGCTCGGCGACGCGCCGCCGCAGACGCTCTACGAGCTGGGCACCGCGGGCCGGCTCCCGGGCTACCCGTACAAGGCGTTCGGCGGCGACCGGGCCGCACTGCTGCGCGGCTCCGCGCTCTACGACCTGCCCATCCTGGACGCGCCGATCCGGATCGGCCCGCTGGTGTTCCCGGGACTCGCACCTTCACCCGCAGTCCGGTGGGAAGCGGGCTGGGCCGCGGCCAGAGAGCGGTCCCTGCCGGCGCTGCAGGCGCTCGGCTCGCGCGAGACGGGCGGCATCCGCAGCGCCGTCGCCCTCCAGCTCACGTTCTTCGGAGGGATGCTCGGCGTCGGCATCGCCCGACCACTCGAGGCCGGGCGTGATTGGGAGCCGCTGGTGAATATCGGCGGCGTGCTGTGACGCCCCCGCGGTGTCTGCGGCGTCTGCGCCGGTGAAGCATCCGGGTCGAGCGCCGCTAGCGTCAAAGCAGGCGCGCACCGTGACGACCTAACTGTGTCTGCGCCGGTGACACTCCATGTTCAGACCCGGCTACGGAAAGGCCGGCGTGAACGGTGACGATCCCTCTCCGTCAACGCCGGTGAAACTCCGGTGCGAGACCCGCACGCGGGAGGGCCGGCGCGGACTGCGATGCCCCTCGTCTGCGCTGGTGGCACATCACCCTGCTCGACAACTCCGAGCGGCACCGTCGTGCCAATGCTATGACGCCCCTTCCACGGCAACGCCGGTGAAACCCCGCCGGAAGCCGCCCCGTACGTCGCGGTGGGCGGTCGGCGGGCGAAAGGAGCAAGGCGGCCATCCCTGCGGCGTCGGGTGCAGAGCGGCGGAGCGCCGGTCCCGCGCTCCATTGCCGTCTCCGCCCCGTCTCAGTATCGTGGCCCGTTCTCCTTAGCCGCGTGGTGGGAAACGTGGTGGAAACTGCTGATCTTTCCAGATTGCGCATCAACCGCGATGCCGTCGCCGCTCCGCCTCGCCGGCGGCGCGCGCTCTTGCTCATCCTGGCGCTCGTGGCGGTGGTGGCAACCGGCACCACGGCGCTGGTGCTCGACGGCCGGCGCGCGATCGCGGTCGAGGTCGCGCGCGCCGAGCTACGCGGCGGGGGCGGCGGGGGCAGCGCCCGCGGGCTCACCGCCAACGGGTACGTCGTCGCGCGGACCAAGGCGTCCGTCTCCTCGAAGGTGCCCGGCCGGCTCGCCTACCTCGGCGTCGAGGAAGGCGACCTCGTGCAGGCCGGCACGGTGATCGCGCGGCTCGAGGCGGCCGAGTACGAGGCCGCCGTCCGGCAGGCGCAGGCGGAGGTGCTCGCCGCCGAGGCCGCGCACTACGAGGCGGAGGCGAGCGTCGCGCAGGCGCGGCGCGACCTCGAGCGCGCGCAGACCCTCGCCGCGGACTCGCTCATCCCGCCGCAGACGCTCGAGGATGCGCAGACCGCGCTCGCCGTCGCCGAGGCGCGGCTGCGCGCCGCCGCCGCGCGTATCGAGTCCGCCCGCCAGGCGCTCGCCGCCGCCGAGGCGAACCTGGAGAACACGCGCGTGCGCGCGCCCTTCACCGGCACCATCCTGCGCAAGGACGCCGAGGTCGGCGAGGTCGTGGCGCCATCGGTGGCGGGCGGCGGCCTCACGCGCGGCGCCGTCGTCACGATGGCGGACCTCTCGACGCTCGAGGTCGAGGTCGACGTCAACGAGGCGTACATCGCGGGCGTCCGCCGGGGCCAGCCGGCGGAGATCGTGCTCGACGCGTACCCGGGCGAGTCCTTCCCCGGCCACGTGCGGCAGGTCGTACCCACGGCGGACCGGCAGAAGGCGACCGTGCTCGTGCGCGTCGCCATCGACAGCCAGGACCCGCGCATCCTGCCCGAGATGGGCGCGCGCGTCGTGTTCCTCGAGCCGCAAGCGGAGGCGGCGCCCGGCGCCGCGCCGGCACAGGCCGCGTCGCCCCGCATCTTCGTGCCCGCCGCGGCGGTGCGCAGCGAAGCGGGCGAGGACGTGGTCTATGTCGTCGTGGAGGAGCACGCGCGCCGCCGCGTCATCGAGGCGGGGCCGGTCACGGGTGGCGAGCGCGAAGTGCGCAGCGGGCTCATCGGCGGCGAGACGCTGGTCGTGAATCCCCCCACGCAGCTCACGGACGGCGCGCGGGTGCGGATCGTGGGAGGCAACGCCAACCAGGAGAGCGATTGATGGCACTGGTCGAGGTGCAGGGCGTCAGCAAGGTCTATTACCGGGACACCGTCGCCGTGCCGGTGCTCGAGAATCTGGACCTGACGATCGAGCAGGGTGAGTTCCTCGCGCTCATGGGCCCGTCGGGCAGCGGCAAGACGACGCTGCTCAACCTGCTCGCGGGCCTGGACACCCCAACGTCGGGGACCATCCGCGTCGCGGGCGAGGAGATCTCGAAGCTGAAGCCCAAGCAGCTCGCGGCGTGGCGCGCGCGGCACGTCGGGTTCATCTTCCAGCTCTACAACCTAATCCCCGTGCTGACCGCGCTCCAGAACGTCGAGCTGCCGCTGCTGCTCACGCCGCTCAAGAAGAAGGAGCGGCGCGAGCACGCGGAGACGGCGCTGCGCATCGTCGGCCTCGCGGAGCGCATGCACCATTACCCGCGCCAGCTCTCGGGCGGGCAGGAGCAGCGCGTGGGCATCGCGCGCGCGATCGTGACCGACCCCACGCTGATCCTCGCGGACGAGCCGACCGGCGACCTGGACAGCCGCTCCGCCGAGGAGATCCTCGAGCTGCTCGAGCGGCTCAACCGCGAGTTCCACAAGACGATCGTCATGGTGACGCACGACCCGCACGCCGCTGAGCGGGCGGGCCGCACGCTGCACCTCGAGAAAGGCGCGCTGCTGGAGGCCCGGAGCGCTGCCCGGCCGGCGCCGGCCGGAGGCGCGCAATGACCCGCGCGACCCTGGTGCGCGCGAGCCTGCGCCGTCGCCTGCGCCGCACGATCCTCACCGTGCTCGGCCTGGGGATCGCGCTCTTCCTCTTCGTGACGCTGCGCACCTTCCTGCACACGCTTCAGACGGTGGGCGACGTCGGCAGCGAGTCGCGGCTGATCGTGAGCAACAAGCTCGGCATCGTCTTCCCGCTGCCGATGGCCTACCGCGCGCGTCTGGCCTCGCAGGAGGGCGTGCACACGGTCGGCTACGCATCCTGGTTCGGCGGTATCTACCAGGACCCGCGCAACTTCTTCGCGAACTTCGCGGTCGACGAGAACTACCTCACGCTCTACCCGGAGATCGTCACCTCCGACGAGCACCGGGCGGCGTTCATGGCGGACCGCACGGGTGCACTGGCCGGCGTCCGGCTCATGGAACGCTTCGGCTGGACCGTCGGCCAGACCATCACGCTCCAGGGCACGATCTACCCGGGCGAGTACCAGTTCACGATCCGCGGCGTCTACCATGCGGGACGCAGGGGCTTCGACGAGAGCTCCATGCTGTTCCACCACCGCTACCTCGACGAGATCATGCGCGCGCACATGGGCGGCGAGGGCTTCGTGGGCTGGTACGTCCTGGGGGTGAGCGACCCGGACCGCGCGCCCCAGATCGCGCAGGCCATCGACGCGGCCTACGAGAATTCCGCCTCGCCCACCCGCTCGCAGACCGAGAAGGCATTCAACCTCGCCTTCGTCGGCATGTACGGGAACATCGGCTTTTTCTTGAATGCGATCGGCATGGCCGTCGTCTTCGCGATCCTGATGGTCTCCGCGAACACGATGGCGATGTCGGCGCGCGAACGCTTCGGCGAGATCGCCGTGCTCAAGACGCT
>DATCLK010000297.1:0-2593 GCA_036563975.1 Longimicrobiales bacterium
GCCGCGATGACGATAAGCCGCGCGGACGGCCGCGCGCATCTGGAACTCGTCCGACGGGACGCAGACGACGAAACCAGGCAAGCTGCAGGCGAGTGCGACGTCCTCGACCGACTGCTGGCTCGCGCCGTCCTCGCCCGGCGAGATGCCGCCGTGACTGCCCGCGACCTTGATGTTGAGGTGCGGGTACGCGACGGCCATGCGGAGCTGATCGAAGCCCTTGAGGATGACGAAGCAGGCGAAGCTCGAGATGAACGGGACCTTGCCACAGGCGGCGAAGCCGCTCGCCATCCCGACCATGTTGGCTTCCTGGATGCCGACGTTGAAGAAGCGGTCGGGGAACTCCTCGCCGAACAACGCGCTCTTGGTGCTCTTCGCCAGGTCGGCGTCGAGGACGACGATGTCGTCGTGCTCGCGGCCGAGGTCGCGCAACGCCTCGCCGTAGGCGTCACGCGTCGCCTTGCCCAGGGTCAAGCCGGGGAACAGACCCTTCACCGCCCCTCCTCACGGTACTGCGCGGCCTCGCGCTCGATGGACAGCTCGGCCCGGGGCAACGCGGTTTCCAGCTCCGCGAGCGCGCGGGCCAGTTCTTCCTCTGTCGGGGCGACGCCGTGGTAGGCGTTCTCGCCCTCCATGAAGCTCACGCCCTTGCCTTTGACCGTGTGTGCAATGATGCAGGCCGGGCCGTGCTCGACCGCCCACTCGAGGGCGTTCAGGACCTGCGGGAGGTCGTGCCCGTCGATCTCGCGGACGTTCCAGCGCATCGCACGCCACTTCTCCGCGAGCGGCTCGAGGTCGAGGATGTCGGCAAGGGCGCCGTCGAGCTGGTACTTGTTGTGGTCGACGATGGCGACGAGGTTGGCCGGCCGGTGGTGGCCGGCGGACATGGCGGCCTCCCAGACTTGGCCCTCCTGGCACTCGCCATCGCCGAGCAGGACGAAGACGCGGTAGTCCTTGCCGTCGAGCCGGGCGGCGAGCGCCATGCCGAGGCCGATGGAGAGCCCCTGGCCGAGCGAGCCGGTCGAGGCCTCGACGCCCGGGACGCTCCAGTAGACGGGGTGGCCCTGGAGCCGGCTGTCGATCTTGCGAAGCGTGTCCAGCTCCGAGACGGGGAAGTAGCCGGCCTCTGCCATGGCCGCGTACTGGACGGGCACGCCGTGGCCTTTGGAAAGGATGAAGCGGTCGCGGTCCGGCCAGTCGGGCCGGCGCGGGTCGTAGCGCAGGATTCCGCCGAAGTAGAGCGCGGTCACGATCTCGACGGCGGAGAGGGAGCCGCCGGGATGCCCACTGCCGGCCGTCGCCAGCATGCGGACGATGTGGCGGCGGAGGCGTGTGGCGCGATCCCTCAGCTCGTGGATCTCCTCTTCAGTTCTAGCCACACGGGGCGCGGGTCTGGCCATTCGCGTCCTCGGTTGGAGTCGGGTATTCGGGACCGGGCGGGCAATCTATAGGGAGGACGGCGCTGGTCGCAAAACGGGGCGACCCGGGCCCCTCTGCGCCGCCACCCGAGGGGACCCGAGGCCGCCTGCTCCCCCGTTCTCCCAAGGGGCGGGTGCGGCGCCCCTGCAGCATGCGCCCCCCGGCCGGCGGACAGACAGAGTGAGGCGGGACGGCCCTCCGGCACTCGCCCCGCCGGCCGAGCGCCGGATCCCGGCCCATTCCCGGCTCGGGAACGGCGGGTGCGGCGAGGGTGGGCAAGCGACGGGAGAGGCGGGTGCTTGACAAACGCCCGCGCGGATGAAACCTTCGATGGCATGACCACGCAGCGCGCCTTCTACGCCTACTTCTGGTTTACCTACCGGCCCGAGGGCCGGGGGCTGGAAGGCGCGTGTACGTAGTCTGAACGTCGTTCTCACGCTGCCAACACCCGCGGCCCTCGGTCGATCCGAGGGCCGCGTTTTTTCAGGCACCACCAGGGAACGGAGCCATGATCATCGTGACGAAACCGGGCATCACGGAGGCGGAACTGGACCACCTGCGCGAACGCGTGGAGGCGCTCGGCCTGCGGACGCACGTGTCGCGCGGGGAGCATCGGATCGTCGTTGGCTGCATCGGCGACGAGGCGCGGCTCGCCGAGCTGCCGCTGCTCTCGATCCCGGGCGTCGAGAGCGTGCACCCGGTGCTCAAGCCGTACAAGCTGGCGGCGCGGGAGTTCACGGCGCGGCAGACAACCGTTCGTGTTGGCAGCGCCGAGATCGGCGGACCCGAGCTCGCGGTGATCGCGGGGCCCTGCTCGGTCGAGGGACTCGACATGCTGCGGGAGACGGCGGCAGCGGTTCGGCGGGCGGGTGGACGCCTCCTGCGCGGGGGCGCGTTCAAGCCGCGGACGTCGCCCTACTCGTTCCGCGGGCTGGGCGAGCGCGCCCTCGAGATGCTGTCCCAGGTCCGACAGGAGACCGGCCTGCCGGTGGTGACGGAGGTGATGGACACGCGGCAGGTGGAGCTGGTCGCCCGCTACGCGGACATGCTCCAGATCGGCGCGCGCAACATGCAGAACTTCGCGCTGCTCTCCGAGGTGGGTCGCCTGCACCGGCCCGTGCTGCTCAAGCGCGGGCTGTCCGCCACGATCAAGGACCTGCTCCTGGCCGCGGAGTAC